>CAZTCB010000012.1:0-35462 GCA_964612455.1 uncultured Subdoligranulum sp.
AAAACCGAGAAACAATTTTTTGTAGACAGAATATACATTCTGTCACACTTTTTTAAGGAGCAAAATAGCAATCAATAGACGGAAAAAGAAATAAACGGTACTAAAAAGGAAAAACAAAAACTAAAATCTATTAAAAAGGCATCGTTCAATAGGGGAAAAACGCGGTAAAACAAAAAAATTGTCGGATTTTTCCGACAATTTTACTTTTAAGGCTTGTTTTTGCTTGACTAACCCGTAAAATAGGCTTATAATTTTTTGTACAAGAGAAAAAAAGTGTGACAGAATGTATATTCTGTCTACAAGTTTCTCTTAATTTTCACAATATAAAAAGCCGCGCTGAGTTTACTCTCAACACGGCTTTTTTACTAATGTTTATTAAATTTTTGTTTACCAAATCCCGCCCAAAAACGAGAATTTTCCCGTTTCTCCTTTCACCGAGACTACATATTAAAAAATTCTCTTGCTACTCCCGAAAAAACGCAAATCGTATCGAAACTAAACTTTCAACTCTGAAACCTTGCAGTCGGAAACGTACTTTTCGGCGAGGGGTAAGGCGTACGCAACAAACTCTTCCGTCTGGGACACGCACCTACCGATGAAACCGTCAGGGGACAAGCTGTCGAGAATTTCGTTTTCCGTCAGACAAAAAACCTCGTCACGAGCGACACGGGTAACCAAATCATTGGGTTTACCCTCTTTTTTTACCGCCGTCGCCGCAGCCATGCTATGCACGCGCAAACGCTCATGCAACTCCTGCCTGTCGCCGCCTTTCTTTACGCACGCCATGAGGATGTTTTCCGTCGCCATAAAAGGCAATTTTTCGTTAATCCGACGCTCTATGACCTTGGGGTTGACGACTATGCCGCCCGTTACGTTGACGTATATATCGAGAATCCCGTCCACCGCCAAAAAAGCCTCGGCAATGCTGATACGCTTGTTTGCGCTGTCGTCGAGAGTGCGTTCAAACCACTGCGTGCTCGCCGTCAACGCCGGATTTAAGCTGTCGACGATGACGTAGCGGGCAAGCGCGCATATGCGTTCGCAACGCATCGGATTGCGTTTGTACGGCATTGCGCTGCTACCTATCTGATTTTTTTCAAAAGGCTCCTCCAACTCTTCAAAAGACTGCAAAATACGCATATCGTTGGCAAATTTGTACGCAGATTGCGCAAATCCCGACAAAACCGACAAAAAATAAGCGTCCGTTTTTCGGGAATAAGTCTGCCCCGACACCACCACCGTGTCGTCAAACCCCATTTCGTCTGCAATCAATCGGTCAAGTTGCTTTACTTTGTCTTCGTCACCGTCAAAAAGCTCGACGAAACTCGCCTGCGTACCCGTCGTCCCCTTGCAACCGAGCAATTTCAGACGGGACAGCCTGTGCTCCAGCTCTTCTATATCCATGCAAAGTTCGTTTGCCCAAAGGGTGGCGCGCTTGCCTACGGTCGTGAGTTGAGCCGGTTGAAGATGAGTGTATGCCAGACAAGGCATATCCTTGTATTTCGTCGCAAATTCACAGAGATTTTTTACCACTTTGGAGGCTTTCGCGAGGATAATTTTGCTTGCCTCGCGTATCGCCATGAGGTTTTCGTTGTCTCCGACGTAACAACTCGTCGCGCCGAGATGGATTATCCCCGCCGCTTTCGGACACTGTTGACCAAAAGCGTAAACATGGCTCATGACGTCGTGGCGCGTTTCTTTCTCGCGCAACTCCGCGACGGAATAGTTTATATCGCTCACATGCGCTTGCATCTGTTCTATTTGCTCGTCGGTAATATCCAGTCCGAGTTGCTTTTCCGCACGGGCGAGCGCAACCCAAAGTTTACGCCATGTGGTAAATTTAAAATCGTCGGAAAAGACGTATTGCATCTGTTGACTCGCGTACCTTGCCGACAAAGGCGAGACGTATTTGTCGTGTTGCATGTTTTTCTCCTCATTCAATCGATACGAGGCGTGAAAAAAAACTCACGCCCCGATACTTTCTCTTTGTTATTCTTCACCCGTGCCGTCTATATCGTCCGATTCGGCAGGTGTAGCAGTAACGCAAACAACTTTTTCGTCCGCGTTTTTAAACTTCATTATGCGCACGCCCAACGTGTCTCTGCCTATCTTGCTGATATCTCGGGCGGCAACGCGTATGACGACACCCGTGTCCGATATAATCATTATATCGTCGTCGGGATTGACGAGTTTAAGGTTGACGAGTCGCCCCGTCTTGTCGTTAAACACGCCGGCTTTGATGCCCTTGCCCGCACGCGACTGCAAACGATAATCGGAAACGTCGCTGCGTTTACCGAATCCGTTTTGGCTGACGGTTATTGCCTCGAGACCGTCGCGTACTACCGCCATGTCGACGATAAAGTCGTCGTCGGATATCTTCATGCTCCTGACGCCCTGTGCATCGCGCCCCATAGGACGGACTTCTTCTTCCGAAAAACGGATACACTTGCCTGCGCTGCTTGCGATAATGATTTCGTTGCTACCCGTGGTATGGTCAACCCCGACCAACTCGTCGCCTTCCGTCAAAGTTATCGCGATTTTACCCACCTTGCGTATACTGTCAAACTCCGACAAATCGGTTTTTTTGACGAGCGCGTTTCGCGTCGCCATAAACAAATATCCGTCCGCACCCTCGCGACGCGGTATGACGGCAGTAACTTTTTCACCTTCCGAAAGTTGCAAAAGGTTGACAATGGCTCTGCCGCGGGCAGCCTTTTGAGCCTCGGGTATCTCGTACGCCTTGGCGCAATACACCTTGCCCTTGTTGGTAAAGAACAACAGGTCGTCGTGAGTATTGGTAACAAACATATTTTCGACAAAATCTTCTTCTTTTGGTTTGTGCGCCGTCACCCCTCTGCCGCCGCGATGTTGCGCTTTGTACTCCGCAACCGGCAGACGTTTGATATAGCCGAAGTGAGTCATGCTTATTACCACGTCCTCTTTTTCTATAAGGTCGGCGATATTTATATCGCCGTCGTAGTCGTAAGAAACCTCGGTACGGCGCGGTTCGTTAAATTTCTCTTTTATTTCCGTCATTTCGTTGGAAATAATATCGACCACCTTGGACGGGGTATTTAAAATGCTCTCCAACTCTTGTATCAATTGCTCCAGACTCTTTAACTCCGCGTGCAAACTCTCGACCTCGAGACTGGTCAGGCGCGCGAGACGCATATCGAGGATAGCGGCGGCTTGTCTCTCCGAAAGCAAAAAGTTTGCCATCAATTGCTCCATCGCAACGTTTCGGTCGGCGGATTTTTTAATAATCTCGACCACTCTGTCGATATTGTCCAACGCAATGACGAGACCGCTGACTATGTGATGACGCTCTCTGGCTTTTTCGAGGTCGTAGCGGGTACGACGCACGATGACTTCTTTTTGGTGCTCTATGTAGTCGCCCAGCACTTCTTTAAGCCCCATTATCTTCGGTTCGCCGTGAGACAATGCAAGCATGATGATGCCGTAACTAATCTGAAGTTGCGTTTGTTTAAACAGCGAGTTTAAAACAACCTGCGCGTTGGCGTCTTTTTTTATCTCGATGACGATGCGCATGCCGTGTCTGTCGCTTTCCTCTTTGACGTCCGAAATCCCCTCGAGTTTCTTTTCGTGTATCTGCGAAACTATATTTTTGACGAGGTTGGCTTTATTGACCTGATAGGGCAATTCCGTCACGATAATGCGACTGCGAGCGCCGTCGTTGTATTCTTCTATTTCGGTTTTCGCACGGATAATAATACTGCCCCTGCCGGTGCGATAGGCGAGTTTGACGCCACCCATCCCCATCAATACGCCGCCTGTCGGAAAATCCGGCGAGGGAAGATACTTCATGAGCTCCTCGAGCGTAATGTTCGGATCATGCAACTGGGCAAGCGTTGCGTCGATGACTTCGCCGAGATTGTGGGGAGGGATATTGGTAGCCATACCGACCGCTATGCCGTCTGCGCCGTTCACCAAAAGGTTTGGATAACGAGCGGGCAAAACCAACGGTTGTTTCAACGTGTCGTCAAAGTTTGGACCGAAATCGACCGTTTCTTTATCGATATCACGCAACAACTCTCCCGCTATACGGCTCAGTCGCGCTTCGGTATAACGTTGCGCGGCGGCGGGATCTCCGTCCACGCTGCCAAAGTTGCCTTGCCCGTCAATCAGCGGACAGCGAATGGTAAAGTCCTGCGCAAGACGAACCAACGCGTCGTACACCGCCGAGTCGCCGTGCGGATGGTATTTACCCAGCACTTCACCGACTATACGCGCGCATTTTTTCGTCGGTTTGTCGTAGGTGTTGCCCATATCGTTCATGGCGTACAATATACGGCGATGAACGGGCTTTAATCCGTCTCTGACGTCGGGAATGGCCCTGCTGACGTTGACCGCCATAGCGTAAGCGATAAAGGACTTTTTTACTTCGTCCACTATCTTTACTTTAGAGTCGACGGCATTGTCAAGCGCTCTCTTGTACTCGATGTTATCGTGAGATTCTACTTTTTTAGACATGGTTCACCTCTAAATATCCAATTCTTCGACCAGCGTCGCGTTGTCGACGATAAACTGACGCCTGAGCTCGGGATCGTCCCCCATCAAGGTTGTGAATATAGCGTCAGCCTCGTACGCGTCGTCCATAGTGACCTTGAGCATCTTTCTGGTCTCGGGGTTCATCGTGGTCGTCCAGAGTTGCTCGCTGTTCATTTCGCCGAGTCCCTTATAGCGCTGCACTACGCCGCCCCTGCCTACTTCCGCCTGTTTTGCGGCGAGTTCTTCGTCGGTATAAGCGTAGTAGTCCTGTTTGTTTTTGGTTATCTTGTACAAAGGCGGTTGCGCGATGTACACGTGTCCCGTCTCTATCAACGGCCGCATAAAGCGGAAAAAGAAAGTGAGCAACAATATGCGTATATGACTGCCGTCAACGTCGGCATCGGTCATGCATATAATACGCTCGTACCTGAGCTTGTCTTCGTTAAAGTCATCGTGAATACCGCAACCGAAAGCGGTAATCATAGCTTTTATTTCCTCGTTTTCAAGCACCTTGCCGAGGCGCGTTTTTTCGACGTTGAGGATTTTGCCGCGCAAGGGCAGTATCGCCTGAAAACGCCTGTCTCTGCCCGACTTAGCGGTACCGCCTGCGGAGTCGCCCTCTACGAGAAATATCTCCGAGTACTTGGGATCTCTCTCCGTGCAGTCGCTGAGTTTACCGGGGAGCGCGTTGCTTTCGAGCACGCCTTTGCGCCGAGTAAGCTCTCTCGCGTTGCGAGCTGCCTCTCTCGCGCGCTGAGCCGATATGCATTTAAGCACGAGGTCGCGTGCTTCTTTGGGGTTTTCTTCAAAATAAGTGGATAATTCTTCCGTCAGCACTCTCGTGACCGCCGTGCGCATCGCGCTGTTGCCGAGCTTGGTCTTGGTCTGTCCCTCAAACTGCGGATCCTCCAATTTGACGGAAATAACAGCCGTCAATCCCTCTCTCACGTCGTCGCCCGAAAGTTTTTCTTCTCCCTTGACGAGATTTGCTTTTTTGGCGTAGTCGTTGACTACTTTCGTGAGAGCGTTTTTAAATCCGTCGAGATGCGCGCCGCCCTCCTCGGTGTTAATGTTGTTGGCATAGGCGTATATTATTTCGTTGTAACCGTCGTTAAACTGCAAAGCCATCTCCACTTCGCCCTCTTTGACGGATTTATCAATATAAACGATTTTGCTGAACAGCGTCTCTTTGCCGCGGTTTAAGTGCTCGACAAACTCGGCGACGCCGCCCTCGTAACAAAACCTCTCGGTGCGTTCTTTACCCTCGCGGTTGTCGATGAGATTAAGTCGCAAACCTTTATTTAAATACGCGACTTCTCTCGTGCGAATTTTTATACGGTCGTAATCCCACTCCACGGTATCAAATATCTCTCTGTCCGGGAAAAAAGTGACTTTTGTCCCCGTTTTGTCCGCGTCGCCCACTACGGCAAGACGCCCCTCGGGTACGCCGCGATTGTACTTTTGATAGTGGTGTTTACCGTCCTGATACACGTCGACGGTCAGCCACTCCGACAATGCGTTGACGCACGACAAACCGACGCCGTGCAAGCCGCCGCTGATAGTGTAACCGCCGCCGCCGAACTTGCCGCCGGCGTGGAGTTTAGTCAGACAAACCTCTACCGCGCTGATACCCTCCGTCTTGTGAATACCGCAAGGTATGCCGCGACCGTTGTCGCTTATCGTAAGGCTGCCGTCGGCATTGATGACGATGTCTATGTCAGTACAATACCCTTGCAAAGCCTCGTCGATAGAATTGTCGAGTATCTCTACCGCCAGATGGTGCAAACCGCGCTCGTCCGTACTGCCGATATACATACCGGGGCGTTTGCGGACGGGATCCAGCCCCTCGAGAACCTGTATGTTTTCTTCTCCGTAACGGACCTGTCTTTCCTCCATAGTTTCCTCCCGTTTTGTTTTTTCCGTCAGGCTCGCGCGCGACGAAAAATCCGATTTTTTCGATTTTTATTATACCACAAAAAGGCGCAAAAATAAAGCATTTTTACGAGTTTTTGCATATTAAATTTTTAACAATGCCGTTTTAAAGCCCTCTTTTGCGCCTTTGTGACGAGATAGGGCTTTTCCGCTATTTTTAATCATCGACAAAACCCGCCTTTTTACGCAAAAAAATTTTCGGCAAAATCCTTTTCGCGCTTTCTCTCAACGACAACGAAATTTTTTTTAACTTTAAACCTCGCCGAAAAAATTAATATCAATATTTAAAAAAATGCTTAAATTCATTTGACAAAATTATTTTTTTGACCTATACTGTCTTAGCAAAAGTTGAATATGCGCCATTAGCTCAATTGGATAGAGCGTTGGTCTACGGAACCAAAGGTTAGGGATTCGAGCTCCTTATGGCGCGCCAAAAGCACACCCCCGTTCGGTGTGCTTTTTTATTTGTCGCCTACTGCTCTCATCCCTTTTTAGCGGACGGGTTAGGGATGACTCGATTGACGCTCCGCGTAGCAATCGCTATTCCGTCGCTTACACTCCTTTCGAGCTCCTTTGTACCGCCAAAAGCACACACGTGACCGCTCTTACCGAAACAAAAGCACCGACGCGACAAGCAAACGCACTTTCGCGCGGCGACAAAACAAAGGAACGCAACGGGTAGCGAGGTAATTTTTTTACAAACAAAAAAAACGACCGACGGGCAACACGCTTTAATAAAAAGGGGACGATCAAACCGAATACGACGGACGGGTGCGGCGGTTTTTTATAAAAAACAAAGTAAACGGCGCACCGTCTGCTGTTTTTTTTATTTTTTTCTCAATAATAGTTGTTTTTTTTATTTAGTTGTGCTATCATAGGTGTAGTAGGCGTAGTAGGTGCATGAGCACGCTCTGTTTCTCGTCGCCGTGACGCCGCAATACACTTTTGAGGAGGAAATCTGATATGTTTTTATTTGCCGACCTGTCTGTGGAAGAATACGTAAGTCAAATGACAACGGCAACAATTATCGCCGCTATTTTAGGCGTTATTGGAGTCGGACTTTTGATTTTCGCCTTCATTCGCAAACACCAAAAAACGCTTGCTCAGTCCGCCGCGACGGATACCGTCGACAAGCCCGAGGAGGAGAAAGCTCAGACGGAACAACAACCGCAAAAAAAGTCTTTTCAATTTAAGGATTGGACGGATAACGCTCAAACCGAGGAAATACCCGACGTGCAGGACGCTCAGACCGTAGACCAACCCGACGAGGAGCAATCTCTCGCGACCGAAAGTGCCGCTACGGAAGAAACAACGGAACCGGTCGAAGAAGAAACCCCTGCGGAGGAGCCGAAGACGCTACCCGTTGAAGAAGAACCCGCCCCCGAAGAGGACGTAACGGAAGAAACTCCCGTTGAAGAAGACGTAACGCCGCAAGAGGAGCCTGCGGAAGAAACGGCGGAAAATGTCGCGGAAGAAATCGTCGCTCAACCCCAAGTCGCTCCCGAACAGCCGCAACAACCCGCAGATACGGCGGAATTTGTTTTCGGCAACTCCAAGCGCAAGAGTATACCTTTTGAGACGAAAGTCGCCGAAGGCAACGAGATGACGATAGAGGCTTACGAAACCATCAGCAAGTATCTGCTCTCTCTGCCCAACGTCAAACAAGCAAAAGCTTTTGCATGTGAGCGTTATTATATAGGCAGAAAGTCCGTTGCGAAACTCACTATCCGCGGCAAAACCATCAACTGCTACCTCGCCGTAGATCCCGCCACTTTGGACGCAAAGTACCATGCGCAGGACGCGTCCGGCAGTCAGAAATACGAAAAGACGCCTGCTATGATAAAAGCAAGGAGCCCGCGCGCAATTAAATATTGTTGCACCTTGGCGAAAAACATCGTTGACGAAATCAACAACGGCGACAACTAAACGACACTAACAAAAACACGGCTGAGAGAGTTTTCTCAGCCGTGTTTTTTATGCTTTTTATTTCAATTCAATTTGTTTTCCAAAACTTTGTCGGACGAAAAGTTTTCGATACGCAAATAATACTCCGCGCAGTCAAGCAACGCTTTTTGGGGCAGGAGTCCTATTATTTCCGTACCGACGACGTTTACCCCGTAGCGCGCCGCCTCGAGTTTGACCAACTCAAAAGCAAGGTACAACGGTGTCCGCGTGTAGTCGGTAATATTCATCGTCACCTGAGCCGCGTCACGGCTGTCGAGTCTGACGCCCAACGCCTTTACAAACCTCAACCCACCGTTGATAAAACGCACCCGTTTGGCTATTTTTTTTGCAATTTCGACGCTTGGCGTGTCGAGATTGACGTTAAACGCCACCAAAAAAGGTCTACAACCGACCACCGACGCACCCGCAGTCGGATGAGGTGCCGCCGAACCGAAATCGGGTTGCCATTCCTTTAATTTCATTTTGTCTTTCAATCCCTCAAACTGTCCTTTACGGATATCGGCAAGATTGACACGCAACGGAGACGTCGCGGATTGCTCGTACAAGTACACCGGTATATCGTACCTTGCGGCAATTTGCTCTCCTACGTACCGCGAAAGAGCCACCGCTTCTTCGACGGTTACGTTTTTTATCGGAACAAAAGGAATCACATCCGCCGCACCAATGCGAGGGTGCTGCCCCGATTGCTCGGTCAAATCTATGCAATCTTTTGCAACGCCGACGGCGTTTAAAACCGCTTCCGCAAGAGACTCGGGATGTCCCGCGACGGTAAACACGGAACGGTTGTGATCGACGTCGGCAGAGTAGTCCAATAGTTTTACCCCGTCCGCATTAAAAGCGTTTGCAATCTTTTCTATTACGCACTCGTCGCGACCTTCGCTAAAATTGGGAACACACTCGACTATTTTTTCAAAAACCATATCTTTCCTCTTTTTTTTAAAGCTCGACAATCTCCCAACCGTACTTGTCGACGAGATAATCCATCATTTCTTTGCTGCCTCTCGTGACGTCAAAAGTAATAGTATTGCTCATATCTATTTCCCCGCCGCGAGACAACGGCACGGTGGATATAAAATATTTTTCATAGCTCGTTTTCGTTATCGCCATACCGAGCTTTCCTACCGCGGCGACGTCTTTAAACTCTATCTTGTATCCGATTTTAAACGTCGAGACGACCTGAACGTAGTCTTCGGTCAGCCTGACCTTTTTGTACACCTCTCTCTTGCTGAAAGCGAACCAGTTCCAGCCGATGAGGACGCCGTATCCGATAATAAAAATCCCTGCCCTCATCTGCGTCTTGTCTCCCTGATATGCGACTCCGCACACCAACACGAGCACCGCAAGAACTATTGTTATTGCCATATGTATCGGTGAAATCGCGTTTTTAAAAAAAGTTTTGTTCATTTCCTTCTCCTGCCTCGTCGGCTTTATTTTACAAATTATCTCTCGTTTCCACAACCTTGCCGTCGCTGATAGAAAACCCTCTGTATCTGACCTGTTTTTTTAAATCGTCCTCTATATGGGTAGCGGTCAACACTATCTGCAATTTTTCGTCGAAAGCAAGCAATTGCTTCTGCCGATTTTTATCGAGTTCGCTCAGTACGTCGTCCAACAAAAGCACGGGATAGTCCCCCGTCATTTCCTTAAATACCGTCAACTCCGCCAATTTCAACGCCAACGCAACGGTCCGTTGCTGCCCCTGACTGCCAAACTCACGCACGTCCACGCCGTTGACGATAAACCTAATGTCGTCCCTTTGGCTACCCACGGTAGTGTATCGCATGTCAAAATCTTTCCTGACGCTCTTTTGCAGCCCGTCAAACGCACTCTGTCTGCACTCACCGGGGGACATGCCCTCTATCTGAGTAACGTAACGCACTTCTAACTCTTCTTTTCCGTCAGACAGGCGGTAATGGGTATCGCGCGCGACGGTTTTAAGCCTTTCGCAAAAAGCCTTTCGTTTTGCAACTATCCTACCGCAATCTTTGGCGAGTTGAGCATCCCACACCGACAACATTTCCGAAAGACTCTCGACGTCGGTCGCTCTTTTTAACAGCGCATTGCGTTGCTGCAAAATTTTATTGTAATTGACAAGCGAATAAAAATAGTTTTTATCCGTCTGCGAAATATCGACGTCCAAAAACCGCCTGCGATTGTCGGGCGACGATTTGACGAGTTTCAGTTCGTCCGGACCGAAATACACGGCGTTGAGATATCCGAGCAACTCACCCGTCTTTAATATCGGCACGCTGTTGACGGATATGCTCTTTTTTTTATTGGAAAAAACCACGACGCCTATATCGGCATTGCCGTAACGGCTCTCGAAATCCACCGTCACGCGGGCAAAATCCTTGTCGTAGTTAATTAAATCCTTTGCCTTGTCCGTGCGCGGACTCTTGCCCAGACAGCACAAATATATGCTCTCGAGCAAATTTGTTTTGCCTTGCGCGTTTTCACCAACAAAAACGTTAAGCCCGTCGCCCAGACAAACGGTTTGCTCTTTTAAATTTCTAAAATTAAAGACGGAGACGCGTTTTACCTTCATACGCTACTCATCCCCGTCCGTATTCGGTTCGTCCGAAAAAAAACGCTTCGTCGTCGGATTTATAAAACCCCGTATCGCCTGCGTTGCCCTCGTCGACGGCAATCTCGGTTTGAGCGATACCGTCGGCGCTCATATCATTTTCGCCAACCGAAACTCCGCACCCGTCCCCGCCGTTTTCGCTTTCAACGTCTTTTTTTCCGCTCAGCATTAAAATCACAACGACGATTAATGCGGCGGCAGCCACACCTGCCGTCACCCACACGACAGTCATTCCTTCGCCCACGACGACGCCTTCCACGTCGTCCTCGTCAAAAGGTCCCAAAGCTCGACTGTCCATACTGTCGTTGCGGTTGTCGCCGACACAAAATACGGTTCCGTCAGGCACGACGTAAGCGTTTTCTTTACCGAAGGCATGCAAAAAATAACTAAACAAATGTTCTTTGTCTATCCTGTCCAGCACGACGCCGTCGTAACTCTCGTCCGTCAATCGTTCTTCGGTTTCGCTACCCGACCTTTGGCGACACAAATAAAAATCGCCGTCTTCGTAACGCTCCACCCACAAAGAGTCTCCGCCGAGAGCGACTACGCGCTTGATATAGTATACGTCCTTTCCTTCCTTGTCTTTTTTATTCATGTCCACGATGACGACGTCGCCGCAACCGGGCTTTGCGACCTTGAGCACCCATACGACGTCGCCGTCAAAGTAGGTTTTTTCCATACTCGAGCCGTCTACTTCAAAATTGGTAAACAGCCATTTTTTAGCGCAAAAAAAGAGTGCCAAAACAACGACGGAAAATACGACGCTCTTTAATACGTACCGCCATTTTTTCAGATTTAAATCATCTCCGTCGTCCATGCGCTTTGCCGTATCCGACGCATATCGCGTTTGCTCGCACGACGAGTCGGGCGCGTCGGCTTGACATGTTCTTTTTTTACCCATTTTTATCCTCTGCCGCAAAAAAATCAAGTAAACAATACGTTGTTGATAACTATCTCGTCCTCACACTCGAAACAGAGCACGCAACTTTCGTCGAAATTAAGCCCCCTGCTACCCGTTTCGTCCTTAAAATCCTTTCGGTCGAGCACGACCTTTTGCCAGTTTGCACCGCCGTCGATTAAACACGCATGCTTAAATATAGCGCACGTATCCTTGCCCCAGTCGGTAACGAAATAAACGTCGAGAGTCAACGCTTTTTTACTGTACACGTCAAACATCAGCAAACTGTTTTGATTTATGAGTATACTGTCGTCGCCCACCGCGAAAGTGCCCATTTTTGAGCCCTTTAATCCCGATATGCCGAAAGGTCCTTTTTCGACGGACAACAAATGCTCGTCGACAAAACGCCCTTTTTGCGTACCGTCGTGAGTCATAGGAGTAAAATCACCGAGTCCGTCGCTACCCGTGTATACCATAGCCGTCTTTCTCTCGATAATAAGCGGTCGGTTTTCAAAGGTTTTTTCGGGAATAAATTTAAGCAAATTGCTACTCACCGTCACTCCGTTTCTGAAAGTAATGTTGCAAAAAGCGATGACGGGTGTCTGTTTGTTAAACAGCTTCAACGAGGCAGTCAACCCGCCGCCGTCGCGTTTTTCCATCTTTTGCTGTATCCAGTTGCGGGTACCGCCGAGTTGCGTTTTGTCGCGGCAATAAAAAAGATTTGCCGACAGATAGTGCGGTCCTTCGTACTGAGACACGATTTCAACCCTGCCGTAACGATACTCCGCCGATATCTTTACGTCGACCTCGCGCATGTCAAACTTGTTGTCCGACGACATCAATTGAACCGAAAACCATTTTTCGAGGTTACGTTCGTACTGAGATTGCAAACTGTTCATCGCCTTAGGGGCAAAAAGAACCATACCCTGACCTTTGTTGTTCATTCTCGACAAACAATCGTAAGTGCGATCCATGTCGGTGGACGGAGAGTTGGTGCCGATACAAGTAAAGAAAGGCTGTCTGACGTAAGACAAATAACTCTGCGGACTTATTGCGGCAAGCCACTCCACGTTGTTTTGCAACAAACTCGTATTTGCCTGCAAAGTCTTCGGGTTCGCGTCCACGTTCTCCAGACGGACGTCCTCGAGATTCTCCCAAAGATTACCCGCCATGACGGCTCCCGCTTTAATGCGAGAATCCGTAGCAAGAGCCTGTATCGCAATAATATTGCCCTCGCGGATAGAATATATACCTATGTTTTCAACATCAACGTTGTCGAAAGACTTGACGAAAGTGACGGCACGACGAGTGTGCAACGTCCATTGATACCAGCATGTATTACGCGCGTCTTCGTTTACGTTGGTGAGATTGTCTTTTGCAACGTCGAAATTTGCGAAAGAACGACACTCGGGATAAACGGTCATGTGCCCCGACTGTTGCTCACACTCTCCGAGATAATCTATAGCGACGGCAAAATACCCCATTTTTGCCCAATTGACCAGCAAATCGCGATTGATGCGTTCAAACGGGTTTACGACGATGACTACGGGCATTTTCTTTTTTTCGTACTTATACGCGACGCATGCCACCACGCGAGTACTCTGTTTGCCTATGCTTTCGCCGCAAAAAGTATACAAATTGACCTTTATCCCGTCTATATTGTCCTGACGGATAGGTCTCACGCTCAACGGTGTGGATTCCGGATCGAAATCACGCCACAAAGAAATCGGAGTATAACTTTTTTTCATAAACTCAACCTCTTTTCTTTGTCTTTAAAATAACGTCGGTCAACAGGCCTACGAGTGAAATAACGGTATACGCGATTGCCGAAACGAGCACGACGTAAGGCGCCGCCCGCAACACTACCTCAAAATTTATCTTTCCGGCAAACTCGGTCACCGACACGGCGTCGGTCAATTTGCCCAAAAACACCACGGTAAGAATCGCCAACACCGACTGCACCGCGCCGAATATCGTCTGTGCGGCGTAAGTCTCGTGGTCGGACAAGATGCCGAGCAACGCGGCAAGCACGAGCACCGCGGCGAAACACTCCGCAAGAAACAAAAACATGGCAGAAGTCCTCCCGCTGGTGTCGGTAGAAGGCGCAAGCAAACAAACCTGAGTGTAATAAATCTTAGCCTTGTCGGAAAGTTTTTCGTAATCCACCAACACGCTGTTTCCGTTTTCATCGTATATGGCGGTATCGTTGTCTTTGTTGTACAAACCGCCCGAAATCACGTCGGCGACTCCGAAATCGCCCTCCCCGAGTTCTTTGTCGGGGTATTCGACGCTCCTGTGTCTCACGACGGGGAAAAAGAACGATATATAAGTACAAAGCGCGGCGACGATAGAAAGCGCACACAAAATAATCTTTCGCACGCGGTTGCCGCTGATGTTTTTAACAGTCATCGGGTAAATCTCCTTAATCGAATCCTGATATCGATACGAGCCGTATTAGTCATTGTAGCACCGATATCGTCTTTTGTCAATACGTACTTTTGTTTCAGTCGGCTTGACTGTACGCGACCACAAACAAAAACAAATCGCCTATCGTACCGACGGGGTTTGATTTGTCGACGAGTATCTCGTCGTATTTTTTTTCCACGTTAGTGCCTTTCGCGAGGTCGTACACGGTCAGTTTGTCCGTTTCGAATCTGACCGACATGAAATTGCCGTTGGGGGCGGTTGCCCTGACGTCGAGGTGATACACCTGTCGCGTGCGTAAAAACTCCGACGACACGTCTTTCAATCCGTACTCGCTCGCCCTCTCCGCCAGACTCCCGCGAAAATCGGCGTAAATCATTACGTTAAGCGGCGCGTCCATATCGGGAAAAGCGTCCACGTAACAAAAAAAGTAATAATTTTTACTGTTTTTTTTGTACCGCAAAAACAAAAGCACCGTCGACAACGCAAACACTCCCATAAACACAAAAGGCAATGTCACTTCTCCGCCGCCCATCCAAACGATATTGAGCCATAAAAAACAGACGAAAATCCCCAAAACGGACAGAGACAACATCGGTATGACAAACTGCGCCTCTTTAACGTATTTTTTCAATCCGGATTTTAAATCAAATTCTTCCATAGCAGTATTATCCCCCAAAACCCACCGTTTTGTCAACCCTTTTGACAAAAAGACTCGATATCGATTGCATTTTGAATTGACAATGCCGACGTTTTGTTGTATAATGCCCGTAATACCCGTCGGCGTATAGGTCGACGAGCATTACGGAGTAATGAACATGAAGAAATTTATTTGTTTACTTATCTGCGTTACGGTTTGTTTACTGACCTTTGTCGGATGTTCGCAAGCGACCGTCCTCAACACGACGGCAATGTGGAGCAACGGCGAAACGCTCAACTACACCGTACGCAAAGCAAGTGACGCGGAGCTCGTCTATAGCGAAAGTTCGACGCTGTTTCAACGCTTTCCCGACGACGTGACGGGGACATACGTCACTCATATCGAGAAAAACGGCGACCTCTACGTCCTCGAAACGACGTACGACGCGACGGAAACGTATCGTTTTAACTCTGACGACGCGTTACTTAAAAAAGCGAAAGCCGCCGCCGACGGCTGCACCTTTATCTCTATTGACGGCAACACCGTTACGGTAAACGTTTTCGTTAAAAGCGTCTGTTCTTTCAACGACAAGGACTTTTTGCCGCAGAGCAGTTCAAAGGTAATAAAGAGCGCGGTATTTATCAACGAAACCACCGTAAACGGTAAAATTTACGACTGCGATTGCTCGATCAACGACGTCGACGTCAACGTGTCGTACGATTACTCGTCGAGCAAACCGAAAGCAACCGTAAAAACCGTCGGTAAAGACGACCGCGTGGTCACGCTTGCCAAAACGTCGACGAAAAAAACGTACGACAACGAACAACTTGCTTTTCTTATCCGCAGTTTCAAGTGGGACGACCTCGTCTCCAACGGCAGCACGTCAATCGCGGTATTTGACGGTGTGGGCAACGCCTCCGACGTCGCGCTTACGGTAAAAGCAAGTTCGGGAGGAGAATTTTCTTTCCACCTCGGCGGCGTATGGGAAACGGCTTATTCGACGTACGAGTTTACCTACTACATGGACGGCGAAAACTACGTCGACCTCAAGGGCAACACCGTAAACGGAAGCGACCGTTTGGTCGCGGAAATCGGTGTGGCGACGGGCGGCGCACCCATTCTCTATTACTTTGACCACGAGTCGTCTTCGTCTACCTCGACCAACAAAATGGTGAGGATGCAACAGAGTTACGTCGTATTCGATATCGACGTAGCGTCACTGTAAATTAAGTTTAAGCAAAAAGCATGATACACAGATTTTTATACGAAAATCACGCGTGTCATGCTTTTTTGTTTTTTTAAGTTTATTTTTTTTACCGACGGCAATAATATCGGTATGTTATTGTTGTTGTTGCGTTTTATAAAAAATCATCTCGACCAAGGACGAAGTCTCACGGAGGCATTTAAAGACTTTGCCGCCACGTACTCTTATACGCCAAAAAGCGTGCGAAAGTGTTTTTACTCTGCCCTGAAAGGTTTTGAAAACCACCCGTCCCTGTTAAAACGGCTGGAAATAGACATATCGGTATTTAAAAACCCCGCAAATGCGTTTAACGTCCATGCGGTCAAAAGGTATATCGATTCCAACGGCGGAAATTTAGACAAATGTTTTTTCGCACTGTGTCTCGGCGATAAACACGAGGCAAGCGCATTGCGCGCGAGGTTTAACGAGTTTTATCCCGACTTTAAAGAAACTCACCCCGCCCCGTCTCCGTCAAACGAAGATTTTTTTAATTCGGACAACTTTCAACGCGCGATTGACGAAAACATACTGAAACTACAGGCAAATTATTTTAACTGCACCCCGTCCGCACGCGTTTAATCCGTTTTTTACATCAACCGACAAAGCGCGCACCCCAACGCCGCACCGAAAAAACTGATGACCAACGCGCACAAAATCGCCACCCATATCTTTTTTACCTTGGTGTGCGCAAAATACACACCCGCCATATAAAAAACGGTATCGCTACCGTTAACTATCATGCAGGCGCACCTGCCTATATAGCTGTCGGCACCGTATTTATCAAAAACGTCCGACAACATCGCGATACTACCGCTACCGCTTATCGGGCGCAGGACGACGAGATAAGAAAGCTCGTCGGGAATTCCGAAAAACCCCGTCACGGGAGACAAAATACGCCCTATCGCTTCGTCCAGACCGCTTGCCTGCATCATCTTTAATACCAGCATGATAACCAATATGGTAGGAAAAAGTTTTACCACGCTTTCCGCCCCTTCTTTGGCCCCGATTAACATTGCGTTGTACGGGGCTTTTCTTTTTATCGCCGCGACGACGAGCAAAAGGATAAAAATACCCGGCACGATATACGATACCATCATGCCACCGCCCGCACGTCGTCTTGCTGGCATTCGTTATCTTTCGCCGCCACCCATGTGCTGTGTTTTGTCGATTTTTCGCCGTTTGGAGAAAAAAATAAAAAGGCACACAATATACTCAGTGCCGTCGTCGCAACCGTCACGATAAGGCAGGGCAAAAATATGTCCGACGGATTGCCGCTCCCTGCCGACGCCCGCAATCCCATCACGGTGCTCGGCAATATTTCCAACCCGCTCGCATTGAGCAAAAACAGCATTGCCATACTGCGCGTCAAAACCTTTTGATTTTTACCCATCTCCTCCGTCGCCTTTATTGCGGTAGGAGTGCTCGCGTTGGCTACCCCTATGAGATTGGCGGAAACGTTGACGGTGACGTATTCTTCCGCCTTGACCGACAGCAAGCCGAACAATCTCCGCGTAACGGGACGCAATAAAGTCCCCAACGCATTCAACGCCCCTATACTGCGCATTATTTCGATAAATCCGAGCCATACGCAGTACGCTCCCGCCAGCTTGACGCACAGCTCGAAACTTTGCGAAACGCAGTTGGTCATCACCGTCAGCACTCCGTCCGGCGATACGAACAACATTCTGACAAGGCTCGCCACCATCAATACAACCCATACTCCGGACATTTTACTCCTTTCCTCCGGCTTATATTATGACTTGCGACGACGCGTTATTACCGACGCGGCTACAAAAAAAGATTTTTCCGCCGCACCGACCAAGTCGCTAAAAACATCTCGGTGTTTAAAACGCCCTCTCGGTAATGACGAAAAAATCTTTCGTTTTTCAGGTTTTTTTGATGATTTTTCGCGCTTTTTCGCTACCTGTCCTCTCTAAAATAATTGAGACCGAGCGACGCCGGCGGTTGCGTTTCTTTCTTGCCTATTATACTCGTAACGATTAACACTATCACGGTAATGACGTAAGGCAATAGTTTAAGCAACCTCATTTGCGCAAAACTGATACCCACTATGTAGTTTGCCACGATATACAACGCACCGAATATAACGGAGCCGAGTATACTGAGGTCGGGTTTCCACATGGTAAAGATGACGAGCGCTATCGCCAACCAACCGAGTCCCTCGATTGTGCTCGAGTTTTCCCAACTGCCGCCGATATAATCCATTATATAAAACACGCCGCCCAACCCCGCGATTGCACTGCCGACGAGGGTTGCGCCGTACTTGTACCCGGTAACGTTGATTCCCTCGGCGTCCGCGGTCGCAGGATTTTCGCCGACGGCTCTCAGGTTTAGCCCCACCGCCGTTTTCTTTAACACTATCGCCGCCACTATCGCAATGGCGATTGCGAGATATACGAATATCCCGTACGAAAGAAAAATCTCGCCGAACCAACCGAGTTTATCCGCGAAAGGCAACGACGACTTGATGAGGACGCTTGCCTGCGAAAAATACAGTCTGTCTACGTATTGGTCCATTATAAATTGAGCGATTCCCGCGCCGAAAGTAGTCAGCGCAAGTCCCGTTATATTTTGGTTACTCTTTAACGTCACCGTCAAAAAAGAATAAACAAGCCCACCCAGCGCGCCAAACACAGCCGCACCCGTCACCGCCAAAAGCACGAGTAACAGCCATACGCCGAAAGAGCTCGACGCGGCGTTGGTCTCATTCATAAACAACGAAACGAACAAACAGCCGCCCGCCGTACCCATACACATGATGCCGGGTATGCCGAGGTTGAGATGACCCGCTTTTTCGGTAAGAATTTCGCCCACGCAGCCGAATAAAAATACCATTCCTATACTTATCGCGCTGGTAATAAAAGCAATCATTGTTTTTCCTCCCCTTGGTTTACGTCGGTCGCCGTTTCGTCGGCACCCTCTTTCGCAGTATCGTCCGCTTTCTTAAACAAAGCGATAAAGTCGCACCAGAGTTTTTTTATCGCCTGTCCCACGGTCAATCCGCCGCGTACGGTGACTCTGTACGAAATAAAGAACTCGCACCCGATGATGAAGAAATAAATAATACCCACCACGACGTTGGACACGGCGTCGTTTGTGATGCCGCACACGCTTTGCACCTGCCCCATGCCGCGCGTAACGAATACGATAAAGAAAGACGCCAAAATCATCATCAGCGGATTGAATTTTGCCAGCCAAGCGACCATGATTGCGGTAAATCCGAGGTTTTGCGCCGACTCGGCATTGACGGTATGGTCCATCGCTCCGCCTATCAGCAACCCGATAATCCCGCAAATCGCACCCGAAAGAATGAGCGTGCGTATTACCACTTTCTTTACGTTGATACCGACGTACTTTGCCGTATTTTCGTTTTCGCCGACAACCGCCACTTCAAAACCGTGTTTACTGTGTTTGTTGTAAAAATAAGAAAACACCGTAAGCACCGCAACGACGATAATAATCAACAAATACTCGTTTAATACCACGGGCAGACGAGCGTCGCTCAACTTGTTTAGTACTCCGGAACCGCTCTTGACCACCATGTTGAGCCAACACGCGACCAATCCTGCGGCGATGTAGTTCATCATGAGCGTAAACAAAGACTCGTTGGTCTTAAAAAACGCCTTGAATATCGCGGGGATAACCGCCCATATCGCGCCTGCGAGTACGCTGGCAAAAACCATTATCACGTTGACGACCGCGTCGGGCAATTTACCGCCGAGATAAAACATGCAAGCGACGGCAGCAAGACAACCCATAAGTATCTGACCGTTGCCGCCGAGATTCCAAAACTTCATTTTAAAGGCAGGCAACAGCGCAAGTCCCACGCCCAACAGCAAAGCCGCGTCACGCAAAAACCACCAGATGCGGTTGACTCTGCCGAACGTCCCGTTAAACAACTCCAATATAATGGTGAACGGGTTGGTTTTAAAAATAACGGCGCACACTATCGAACAAAACAAAATACCGACTACGATTGCTATCGCCCTGACGAGTATCGCCGTCTTTAACGTGAGGTCGTTTCGTTTAGAAACGTGAAAAAGCGGTCCTTTGTTAATTTTTCCTTCCATCTCAGCTTTCCTCCGCAATGCTGTTTTCCGCAGCCTGCCACTCGTCCTCCGTCAGGTTGCTGTCCTTTGCTTTGCCGTACTCTTTTTCTACGGTGAGGTCGCGCGAACCGGTCATCATGAGACCGAGATCCTCTTTGGTGACCTTTGACGCATGTACGATACCCATGTTTTTGCCGTGACAAAGCACCATTATCTTGTCGCACAAAGCGAGCATGACGTCAAGGTCCTCACCGATAAACAAGATACCCGTTCCCTTTGCTTTTTGCTCGTTGAGTATGTTGTAAATAAGATAAGACGAGTTGATGTCCAGCCCTCTGACAGGATACGCGGTGATGATTACGTTGGGGTTGGACTCCACCTCTCTGCCGACGAGAACCTTTTGAACGTTGCCGCCGGACAAGCGTCTCACGGGCGTCTCCGTAGACGGGGTAACGATATCGAGTTTTTCCACCAGCGCCTGCGCGCGTTTTCTTGCCGACTCTCTGTCGACGAAAATCCCTTTACCGTCGCGGTAGGTCTTGAGCATCATGTTGTCGGTGATACTGAAAGACGGCGCAAGCCCCATACCGAGTCTGTCCTCGGGAATAAAACTCATAGAAATTCCTTTTTCTATGATTTCTTTGGACGAAAGCCCCACGATATCCTCGCCCTTGTGCATTATATTGCCCTGTTTGATAGGACGCAAACCCGCTATCGCCTCGCACAGCTCTTTTTGCCCGCAACCCGCAATGCCCGCCACGCCGAGCATCTCGCCTCCGCGAATATAAAAATCCACGCCGTCTATGGCGCGACTGCCGTCGTCCTTGTCTATCGTAAGGTTTCGTATTTCGAGCAACGGACGGTCAAAGTCGGTCGCCACTCTATCTATCTTTAAATCTACTTTTTTGCCGACCATGTGTTCGGTCAGCTCTTTTTCCGTAGTGGAGGCGGTGTCCACCGTCGTAACGTACTCGCCTTTGCGCAGTATCGCGACGCGGTCCGAAATTTCCATAACTTCGTTGAGTTTGTGGGTAATGATAATGATAGACTTGCCGTCCTTTCGCATGTTTTTCAACACGGCAAAAAGTTTTTGCGTTTCCTGCGGCGTGAGCACCGCCGTCGGCTCGTCGAGAATAAGTATATCCGCTCCGCGATAAAGGACTTTTATTATTTCCACCGTTTGTTTTTCGGAGACTGACATGTCGTAAATTTTCTTTTTCGGATCTATTTCAAACCCGTAGCGGGCGGCAATCTCCTCTACGCGTCTATTTATCGAATTTAAGTTGTACTTCTCTTTCAGTCCGAGAACGACGTTTTGAGAAGCGGTAAAAATATCCACCAGTTTAAAGTGTTGGTGAATCATACCTATTTTGTAATCGAAAGCGTCTTTGGGGGACGTAATGGTCGCCTCTTCGCCGTTGATAAAAATCTTGCCTTCGTCGGGAAAATAAATACCCGAAAGCATATTCATGAGCGTCGTTTTTCCGCTCCCGTTTTCACCGAGGAGCGACAAAATTTCGCCTCTCCTGACGCTGAAATTGATATTGTTGTTGGCTATTACCTTGCCGAAACGCTTGGTAATGTTTTGAAAAACTATTGCGGAGTCTTTTTCCATAACGGTGTTTTCGTTGTCCTAAAAAAACAGATATATCCAAGGGGCGTATTTTTGCCCCTTGGATAAAGTGCGTCGATTAAACTATCGGTTAAATATTAGAATTTCGTGTTCAAAAGCTCGATACCGTCGATTTGGATATCAAAGTAAGGAGCGGAACGGAACTCGCTCTCGGCAAAATACGTTACGCCGTTTTCGAGCTTGATGACCTCGGTGTCCGCGGTATAATTCGCGTCGGTGTCGACGTCTGCCATATAGCTGGTGAGATGTGCACCATTTACGGTAAATTTGCTGCAATCGAATACTTTGATTTCGCCGCTGATGAGCTTTGCTTTTACTTCGTCGAGTTTAGCCTGAGTACCTGCCGCAGGAGCCTTGGTACCGATATCGGTCAACACTACCGCGTTGTTCTCGAGGGTGCCCGTCCAGTCGTAAGCGACGGTCTGGTCGTTTTTAACGGAATCGATGAGGTGTTCGCAATAAACTTGCCAGTTAATGCGCGAAGAAACGATAAAGGTTTCGGGGCAAGCCGTAGCGGTGCTGCCGTTGTAAGAAACGTTGGGGATACCTGCGGTTTCGCAAGCGGTGGGAGCACCCATAGAGTCGGCGTGCTGAGAAATAAGCGCGGCGCCTTGGCTGATAAGCGTTTCGGCAGCACTTCTTTCGGCGGTTTCATCGTACCACGAACCGGTAAATTGAACCTTCATGACGATATTTTTCTCACCGGTGTAGCCGGCTTTAACGCCGAGATACCAGGAGGTGTAACCGGAAATAACTTCCGCATAGGTAAACGCGCCTACGTAACCGACGATGATTGCGCCGTTTTCATCGAGATTTTTCGCAAGGATTTTGCCTTGGGACTCCATCTCGGCAAGTTTCATACCTGCGGCGACGCCTGCAAGATATCTGCCTTGATAAATAGAAGCAAACGCATTGACGAAGTTGGAGAGTTTAGCGGTGTGAGCGGTAGTGCCGGTCGCATGGGCAAAAAGCACGTCGCTGTGTTTTTGAGCGGATTCAAACAAAAACGCTTCGTGGCCGAAAGAGTCGGCAAAGATGATGTTGCAGCCTTGGTCGACAAGGTCTTCCGCCGCTTCGTAGCAGGCATTGGACTCGGGGATATCGGTTTTAATGATGAGTTTTACGCCCTTTGCGTTGCAACCCGCCTTAAAAGCGTCGATAAAGTTTTTGTCGTAGGTCGAGCTTTCGCCGTGCAAACAAATAAGACCGACTTTTACGTCGTCATTGTCTTTAGCGCAGGCTGCCAGACCGCAACAAAGAGTCAGGGACATTGCCACGATGAGCAAAATGGTTAACAGTTTTTTCATAAAAATTTTCCTCCTACCCTTTTGGGCAAATATTTTTCTTTTAGTATTTCCCGAGGTCATACGACCGTCAAGACTCGGATTTAGGCGGCGAAACGGCTCAATCGCGAAAAACTATCTCTCCCGGTTTCATACTGTCTACGATAGCCAGAGAGTAAACGTCCACGCCTTCTTTGCGAAGCCGGTCGCCTCCGTGTTGAAAGCCCTTTTCTATCGCTATAGCCGCGCCGACAAACGTCGCGCCCGCGTCGCTCACGATTTTTTTCGCCGCGCGCAAAGCCTCTCCGTTAGCCAAAAAATCGTCCACGAACAACACTCTGTCGTCCCGTGCGACGTACTCGCGTGGAACCAACAACGTATTTTTCGTAGAGTGCGTATACGAATAGCACTCGGCGGACAACGTCTCGCCGTCGACGTTGCTCGTCTTGCTTTTTTTTGCAAAAACCGCTTGACAATCAAAAAACCGCGCAGTAAGACACGCTAACGCTATACCGCTTGACTCGACGGTAAGCACTTTGGTCACTCCGCAGTTTTTAAAGTGTAAATATATATCTTCTGCCATATCCGAGACGAGGCGTACGTCAATCTGTTGATTCAAAAAAGAACCAACCTTCAATACGTCGCCGGGCAAAACCTTGCCCTTAACCGTTATTGCGTGTTTTAACGACTCCATCTCTCGTACCTCTCAAATAAACAAACAAAAAAACGGATTGAAAAATCAAACCGTCCGCCAATATAAAAGAAATAACGAAAAGACTATAACACCATATGCATTACAACCCCGATACGTCTTTTTTCCAATAGTCGCACCTGTGGCGGTGCGGTAGAAACGTCCGTGCCCTTTATACGGACCTATATTGGCTACCTATTTAATTGATACCTGCATTATATATTTTTTATTTTGACCTGTCAAGCGTTTTTACACACGCTCGATTGTGAAATTTATTTAACCCGAGCGCTCACAGTGCTTTCATACGGGAGGGCGTTTGTCGCGTTTATTTTATTCTTTATTTTCGTTACTTTACTTTCGCAAGCAAAGATGCTATAATACCTACGTAGTGTCGGTTAAAATTCCGTTTTTTTCGACAAAAACGCTACGGAGGGTTTCGCATGAATTATATCGGTTCAAAGTACTCGATAATAGACTTTTTAAAACAATCAATAGAAAAGACGTTGCAGGCTTGCGGAGAGGCGAGACAGCCGCGTGAAATGGTTTTTGCCGACCTCATGTCCGGTACGGGCGCGGTATGCGGCGAGTTTAAAAAACAAGGCTACGACGTAATCGCCAACGACGTTCAGTACTACAGCTACGTCGTGACCAGACATATAGTCGAAAACGGCGCAAACCTCGACGACGAAAGATGCCTGCAATTGATAGACGAGCTCAACCGTCTCGACGGCGAAGAAGGGTTTATTTATAAAAATTATTCCTACGAAGGGACGAAAGGTCAAGAGTTTCGCAGAATGTATTTTTCGGAATACAACGCAAAAAAATGCGACGCCGCACGGTCGACGATAGAAAAATGGTTTTCACAAGGCACGATTGACCAAGGCGAATATTTTTTCCTTCTGGCGTCCCTGCTCAACAGCATAGACAAATACGCAAACACCGCCTCGGTCTACGGCGCGTTTCTTAAAAAACTAAAAAAATCGGCGCAAAAAGAAATACTGCTGACTCCTATGCCTACCGTATGCGGCAACGGAAACTACAAAGTCTTTAACACCGACGTAAACGAGTTGATACGCGACGTCGACGGCGATATACTCTATCTCGACCCGCCCTACAACGAACGGCAGTATTGCTCCAATTACCATCTGCTCGAAACCATAGCGCGCTACGACTCCCCCGAAATCAAAGGCAAAACGGGCTTGCGCGAGTATTCTTCGCAAAAAAGTCTGTTTTGTATGAAAGACAAAGTCGCGGAAACTTTTGAAGACGTAGTCAGAAACGCTCGGTTTAAATACGTCTTTTTAAGCTACAACAATGAAGGACTGATGCCTTTTGACGCCATAGAAAAAATAATGAAAAAATACGGCAGATACAGAGTATACATGCAAACGCACCGCCGCTTTAAAGCCGACGGAAAGCGGGACAACAAAGCCGACACTACCGTAGAATACCTACATTGCCTTATTAAAAAATAAAATCGCCGACGTAAAACCCGGATACGACAAACGCACCGCGACAACCTTAGCGACGGTTGAGAGGTGCGTTTTGTTCTTATTCCGTTATTTCTTTATTCCGTCAAAACAACATCGTCTTGTCCTCGCCCATAGCGGTAAGCCCGTCGAGCGGAATTTTTTTGCCGTCCTCGTCGCGGATATATCCGCTTAACCTGCCGAACGCGATGTAATAATCGATTTTTATCACTACGGCATGCACGACCATGGCGAAACAATCCTCTATCTGAAACTCTACGTTTACCATGTCGTGAGCGTCTTTTACCTGCCATACGACGTCGCCTTTTTTATATCGGCTGACAGGCATGTTTTTTGAAAAGTTTATCGGCGGCAACAAACTGATGTTTTTACCCAGCCAAATGAGGTTTTCGTTGTAATCGTCTTGGTTTTTACTTTGATTGCAAGTAAGGTTAAAACCGAAATACTGCGCGGCATCCGTCGGATTGCGCCCCATGGTTGACAACCAATCGTAATGCATGCGTTTGGGGTAGTACCCTCTGTGGTCGTCCATTATCGCCGTGGTTCTTTCGTTAGCGACTATTTCTTCGCCGCCGACGCTTATCTTGCCCTTCACGCTAAAAAGGTCTTTTTGCGTATACAGCGGGCGGTTTTCGCCAAAAGGTATGCTGACCACGCTGGGTTTTGACTCGCGAGTCAGACAGAGGTCGTACTTTAACTCGACGTCGCCGTTGTCATGTTCTCCCGTCACGCGCAACTCGTCGTTGCCGAGGTCGTTTTTTAGCTCTACGAAACCCCTCTTGTGCTCGGCTTTCGCCGTAGTGCCGAGGAGGTTGGGAGCAATTACCGTGTCTTTGCTCTTTAAGTTGGTCATCCACACGGTCACCTCTCTCGAGCGTTTGTCAAACCACAAATTGAGGTTGGTACCAAACAGGCTCATGTCGCTGACGGCGGCAAACAATATGCCTTCGTCAAACTGAACCTCTACCGCTTCCCAAAGAGTCAATCTCTTTTTGTTGCGACTCTGCGGCGAACTCGTGGGTTTTTTCGCCCTGACCAAATCGAGCCCGACAAACTCTCTGTCAAACGTACCGAATACGCAAATACCGTTTTCGTCGACAATACTGTCGGGAGTAGGCACGCTGCGTCTTTTTTCGCTGATAAACCTGCTGTACTCGCCCATTGCTTGCACCTCCGTAAATTATTTTGGTTTTCGTTGATTTTTTATTCTTTTTTAACCGACGACTAAATATCGTAGTCCACCGCTATCGATTGCACCGCATGTGCATGCATGTACTTTTTGACGACGTTGCAATGATACTCGTCGTTTTGATAAACGTCCAGCGTCGCCCTATCGGCTATCGTCACCTGTAAAATGACGTCAAAACTGCGCGCACTCCCCAAAAAGTCCGTGCCCACTTCTATTTTTAATGCCGAAGGAACCTTGCCCTCCATACTCGTCAGGACGGCTTTCGCCTCTTGTTTTTTCTCCTCGCTGTTATCTCCGAGTTTAAAGCATACGATGTGTTTAATCATAAAAATTCTCCTTTTTTCTTTTTCTTTTGATTTTTTCGTTTTTCTCTTTCGATTATACAGTAAAAACCAAAAAATGTCCCGAAAACAAAGGACATTTTTTGGTTTAATGCGATTTTATTTTTCAAGCGGTATCACGCGCTCGTCGGCGTAATACACGACTGCCAGCGTACCGGGACCGCAATGCGTACCGATAACGGGACCTATGGGCTGACGCACCACGCGGGCTTGCGGAAGTTTCTTTTTTATTATATTGGTGACCATATCGGCGCACTCCGCGTTGTCGGCGTCTATAACGTACACGTCGTACTCGTCAAGCCGTCTTGCGTTTTCGACGACCTTCTCCGCCAAAAAACGCGCCGCGTGCTTTTTCCCCATTATTTTGTCCACGACTTTTAACTTGCCTTTTTCGTCGTGAGTGAGAACGGGCTTGACTCCGAGCATCCCGCCGAGCATCGCTTTGGATTTACTCATTCTCCCGCCGCGATAAATGTGCATGAGACTGTCGACGACAAAATAAACGCCTATATGATTGGTAAAGTCGTTTAAAAAGGCGATAATCTCCTCGTCGGTAGCGCCTTTTTGCTTAAGCTCCGCCGCATACCTCACCTGCATGCCGCACGGGACGGAAATCGATTTGGTATCAAACAAAGTGAGCTTTCTTTGCGGATATTTTTCTTTAAGATTTTTCAACGCGGTATCTAGGTGGTCGAAAGTGGCGGAATAATTGCGCCCGAAAGCGATATACAGTATATCCTCTCCCGCCGCAAAAATCGGCTCTATGATACTCTCGTACATGTCGGGATTTAACGCCGAGGTTATCGGCATTGCTCCCTCGCGCACGCGTTTGTAAAACCCGCCGATATCCGTCGTCTTGCCGAGATCGAAAAAAGTTTCTTTCCCGTCGATGGTATACGGCATTTTAAAATAATTGATACCGAGTCTTTCTATCTGATCGTACCAAAGCTCGCAATCGCTGTCGCAAAAAAGAACGCTCATACTCGCCCTCCTCGTCTTTTACCTCGTTTTATCTATTCATTATACAACACTTTACGCTTTGCTGAAAAGCGTTTTTCGTTCTTTTTTGTATAAAACTACAACGTTGTGACGAATGTCGACGATTGCCCGACGCCGAAAATAAAAAATTCCGTTTTTTTTACCGAAAAACGCTTGACTTAAATCATCGATTTGAGTACAATCGTAGGGTAATTGAATTTGCTGATATGGCTCAGGAGGTAGAGCACGTCCTTGGTAAGGACGAGGTCACCAGTTCGAATCTGGTTATCAGCTCCATCAAAAAGCATAGGTCTGATACGACGAGTGTCAGACCTTTTTTTCTTGCGACAAATCACTGCCTCTTTTTCCCTCCCCGTCCTCGTCGCACGCCTTAGCACTACGAGAACGTCGTCGGGTGTTTTTGCGGAGCTTTTTACTTTTTTAAGGGCGTAACGGCTGCGCAATAAAAAAGGTGTCGCCGCACCGACGATTTTTATCGCGTTTGATAAAAAAAACGACAAAAAACGTTGACGGTATCGGCTCGGTTTGTTAAAATCAATAACGAGAGGCTTTTTTATGAAACAAACTACGATGAAATTTAAACTCGGTTCGTTGCTTGCGGTGATTGCCGTCATGCTTTTTTGTTGCTTTTTGACGATAGTACAAATGAGGACGCTCTGCGATTTTAACGCGGAAAGCGACGAAGGACTGATAAAAACCACGGTTATCGTTACGTCGGACAAGGAAATAAAAGACAACAAAGCCGTCGTCACAAAAATTTCGGACGACGTATACGTTTTGGAGTACGCGCGCGAAAAAGACGCCAATTACGCCTACAACACGCTCGTGAAAAAAAGCTACGTCGACGACGTGTATTACGACTTTGTGGTGAGCGTCGACGACGTGACGGAAGACGACGAAGAAACCGTCGACGCAAACGCATACGGCTCGGACAAATACAACCTATGGGGATACGACGCAATCGGCGTAAAAGAATATCTCGGGTATCTCGAAGAAATCAACGCAACCGACAGCTCGGAAGAAATCATCGTGGCGGTAATAGACTCCGGCGTCAACTACAATCACGCGCTGTTTAAAGGGAGAATAGCAACCGGCGGATACGACTTTGTCGACGACGACTTAACCCCCACCGACGAAAACGGGCACGGCTCGCACGTCGCGGGTATAATCTGCCAGATGACTCCCGCCAACGTAAAGATTTTGCCCCTGAAAGTATTCGGCGCGGACGGCAAAGGCACGAGCTCGATAACTCTAAAAGCCTTCAATAGAGTAGAAACTCTGCGAAAAAGCGGAATGAACATAGTGGTCGCCAACGCAAGCCTCGGCGGCGACGATTTTTCCAAAAAACATACTTACGACTCATGCGTCAACAAATTGTACTCTCAGGGAGTACTCTGCGTTGTAGCGGCGGGAAACGAAACGTACAAAGCCGACTACCGCGCCCCCGCAAACTCCGCCAAAGCAATCACGGTGGGCAACGCGGAGTACGCCAACGGAAAATATTTTACGCATGACTCGTCCAACTTCGGCAATTACGTCGACATCGTCGCACCCGGGACGAATATTTTCAGTGCCGCGTACGACGACGACGAAAAACTCGTCAGTAAAACGGGCACGTCAATGGCGGCGCCTTTCGTTGCCGGCGCGGTCGCTTTGCTGTACTGCGACTCGTCAAACTCTTTTGAAAACATAGAGTCGCTGTTGATGACAAACGCCGTCGATATCGGACAAATCGGGACGGACTCGATATACGGCGGCGGAATGTTAAACCTCGCCTACGCCTACGCTTTACGAACGGGATTTGAAGTGACTTTGAGCGACTCCGAGCGCGAACACGACGGAGCTTTTCAGACGGCTTTAACGTGCGAATACAAAGACAAATCGTTTGATATCTATTACACCCTCGACGGAACCGTACCGAGCAAAACCAACGGCGTCCTTTACGGTACTCCGATAAAAATAAAATCGTCGTGCAGACTGTCCGCCATTGCTTTTTCGAGGGACGGGGAGTGCGTTTCGTCGGTAAAAACGATGGATTACGTCGTCGACGGCGAGGACTCGAACGGCGCGATGCTCATACAAGGCAGCGTGTTGGCATCATACAACGGCGTCCTCAAAGACATAATACTGCCCGACTCCGTAACCAAAATAGGTAATTACGCTTTTGCCGATGCGCAAATAAACTCGGTAACGGGTGCCAACGTAACCGAGGTGGGCAACTATGCTTTCATCAACTCCACGGTTGCTGAAGTAAGGTTTGAAAAAATCAAAAAGATAGGCAAAGGTTGTTTTATACGTTGTTTCAACCTCGTCGACACCGACGGATTAGCGACTGCGACGACGGCAAGCGATTACGCTTTTGCATGCAGCGGACTGCGCGAAGCCGATTTGCCCAAACTTTTAACGCTTTCAAAAAACACATTCAGGGCTTGCGAAAGTCTGACAATGGTCAGGCTCGACGCGGTAACCAATATAAAAGCAAACGCGTTTTTTCTTACGCAGGTGACGGGCATCGCCGCGTTAAACCTCAACCAAATAGCAAAAGAAGCTTTCGTCAGCCGCGATAACGTATCTTACGTGGTAGTAAGCGAAAAACTCAACTCGATAGCCGACGAGTTTTCGTCAAAAAGCATTACTTTTTATTGTACCGCGGACAACAAAACGATAACCGACCTTGCCGCGGAAAAATCTTCGATTTATTGCGTATCGATAAAACCCGCCGCAACGGTTGCGAGCGTACCTGCAAAAGAAATACGAGCGGCAACGGGGAGCGCGGTAACCCTTTCTTTGGACGTCGGAATCGAAAACTCATACGGCAGTTTCGTGTCGGCGTTGACCAGACACCTGCGTATCGAGTGGAAATATTCTCTGGACGGCGGCAAAACTTTTAACACGCAAAAATCCGACGTTTTGCAATTGTCGTCGGACAAACCGTGCAACGCAACGTGCGTCTGCACTCTCACCGACCTTGACGGCACGAAAAAAGAATACGATTCAATCGTCCGTTTCGGCACGGCGGAAATCACCTACTCTTTGGTCGGAAACGGCGTCGTCACGCCTATTTACGACGGCGACGGAACGCAAAGCGACGGAAAGATAGTCGCCTATTGCGGCGAAACGGTGAGTTTTAAGTTTGTTCCCGACGACGGATACAGAGTAAAACTCGTCACCGTTGACGGCAAACGGGTAGAAACCGACGGCAATCTTTCGTTGGCAAACCTCGACGGAAACCATGACGTAAAAGTCGAGTTTTTCGCCGCAGACAAATTTACCGCAACGGTAAACGCCGCAGACAACGGCGTCGTCGAAATAAAAGACGCAAAGGCGGAATACTCTTTGCATGAGCGTATAACCGTCATAGTCGTCGCAGACTCGGGATACGAATTGAAAAAACTTTACGTCAACGGCGTCGAAACAACGGCATACGAGTTTGAAATAACGACGGATATAGTCATCGAGGCGCAATTTGAAAAGATCGGATACGAGATTGTCGTCGTGCAAAGCGAACACGGACGGATTTCGCCCGAGAGCATGTCGGTCGCGCACGGAGAAAGCGTCACTTTCGTCATTACGCCCGACAAACATTACCGCGTTGACAAAATAATAGTAGACGGGGTAGAAATAAACGGTGTCGAAGAATACACTCTGACCGACGTCGACTGCGGACACGAGATAAAAGCGGTATTCGTCGTACTGACTTTCGAGCTGACCTTGGATTCCGGCGATCACGGCACGATAGTCGCCTACGTCGGCGGACTAACCGAAGTACTCTACGACGGAAAAACGATTGTACCCGGCGGCACCGACCTGACTCTTTGGTTTTATGCCGACGCATACTGTCATCTCGAGGCATTCAGCGTCAACGGCGAGCGGAGAGAATATCTCGACGGCACTACGTTTACCTTATACGATATAGACGCCGACACGAGCATAGTCGCCGATTTTAAGCGCGACGAGTACGAACTTACTCTTACCGAGTCGACTTTCGGCGAGTTTTCCGTATACGTCGAAGGCGCGCAAAAAACGGGAAATACAATAAAATTTTTCGGCGGCGAAAACATAGAATTTCGATTTACGCCAAACAGATTTTACCGCGTGGCGGCGTACTTTATCGACGGCAAGAGGTACGAATACTCCGAAAACGTCTTTGAAATACCGAATTGCGAAGGTGACTTTGTATTCGGAATCGAGTTTGAGCGCGGGACGTTTGTCCTCACCGTCGACGCTCCGACAAACGGAACAATCACCGCAAAAGCCGACGACGCCGACCTGAGTTTTGACGAAAACGGCTGCGTAACGCTTTTTTGGGGGACAAACCTCGATTTTGAATTTTGTCCCGACGAGCACTACTACCTCTCTTCCGTCGTAGTCAACGACCAAAAAGTCCCCTGCGTAAACGACACATACTCCGTCGCCGAAGCGGAAAGCGACCTCAACGTATCTGCGTCGTTTGAAACAATCAAACTGCAACTGAGCCTGTTTTGCGACGAAACAGCCCGCGTGGAAATAATCTACGCCGACGGCAGTCCGATAGCTTTGACCGACGGAGTCGCCGAAATAAACAGCGGCTCTTCGCTGCGTTTTACCGTGACTACCGACGAGTACTTTGATTTTGCGGGAGCTATGGCAAACGGCGTGGAGCTGACGGAAAACGACGACGGAAAATTTTATCTCGACGACGTTGACAGAGACGTCGCGCTGACGATAAAGACGGCACGACGCGTCGGCTTGCTGACTTTCGGCAATTTCGACAACGGAATAATAGAGTTTACCGTAGACGGTCGCGGCGAAGCCGTTTACTTCAGTTGCGAAAAAAACGTCGGACTCGGTCTGTCGGTGTCGCTAAAGTTTCATCCGTCCAACGATTACCGCCTCGACAGCGTGACAATCAACGGCGAAACCGTCGCCGTATCGGACAATACCGTCAAATTCGATTTTAACCGCGACATGGTCGTCACTCCCGTATTCGCTTACGCCGTCGTCGATTACCGATTGATAACGACGAAAGAAGCACTGTTTTCCAACAAGGTAAAGGAAGCGAAGTCCGACGTCGAGCTGTATACCGAAACGGCAAAACTCATATACGGAGAGAGTGTTGAGTTTCAGGTCGTTTGCAGAATAGGTCAAAAAGCCAAAAAAGTGCTTGTCAACGGACGTGAAGTAGAAGTAAACGGCAACAAATTCGTCGTCGAAAGCCTCGACTACGAAAATACGATAGAGGTGCTGACGTGCGTTGACGAGACGGCTGTCAGGATTGCGCTCTTCGTGCTTGCGGGCATAACGGCAATCGATATCGTGTTTTACTATTTGGCAAAACGTAAAAAAACCGCAAAAAAATAAATTTCCGACAAAAAACCGCGAAACACACACTGTTAAAATCGCGGTTTTTTTCTACCAACCGCCCGACGAAAAGCCGTCTTAATAAAAAATCGTTCAACAATTAAAACTTTTTGCGACAAATACTTGCAAAAATAAGATTTTGCGTTTATAATGTTATAGCATGTAGACTACGCCTTTTGCGCGTAGGTTCAGGAGTACGATATGACAAAAAAGACACTATTGATTTTTGCACTTTTGCTCGCGATGATTTTTGCATTTGCGGGCTGTTCAAGAGAGTCCTTCTACACCGACGGACTCAAGGTTGAAAACATGTCGGGTGAGCTAATGAGCAACGGCGGCGTTTCCGTCAGCTACAAAGGGTACACCTACTTTATCAACGGCGACGTCGCGAGTTACGACATCGAAAACACCTACGGTAAAGTCACGTACGGTGCGGTCTGCCGCGTCAAGACGTCTTTGCTCACCGACGGCACTTTCGACGGCAGGGATTTCGGCACCGACGAATATCCCGAAGTAGAGATACTTGCGCCCAAAGCAGTCTACACGACCGCGACGGCAAACGGCGAGGCAAACGGTCTCTATATATTCAACGACCGCTTGTACTACACCAGCCCGTCCACCACCAAAGACTCCGACGGCGCTAAACTCACCAGCTATCTCGATATTTTCAGCGTCAAACTCGACGGTACCGACACTCAGCGTCTGTTTACGGTCGACGCCAACACCTACGACATGATGCTCGCGACTGCAAACGGCAGCGTCTACGCCATATACGTCAAAGACAGCGCGTTGGTGACCGTTGATCTGTCCGCGGCGAAACCCGAGGAGAAAACCGTGGTTTCTTCCGTATCGGCGTACGAGTTTATCGTCGGTAGCGGCACCGTGGTTTACTCGGTAAACGTGGAGGAAGAAGGACACGAAGGTCACGACCACTCCACTTGCAACAGCCTCAACGTATTTCATGTCGGCGAAGAGTCGGGCACGACGTTGATTGACGGCGAGCACAACGACGGACAGGATTTGTCTTACGACGTCCTCATGACGATTGTCACCGTCACCGACAACAACGTTTACTTTACCGTTAGCGACGACGCGGCAGGCAGGAGCGGTCTCTATCGCATCGCCCTCAACACGAGCGGCAAGTCTTTCGCAAAAGGCGACGCGACCAAAGTCAACGGCGAAAACCTTCTTGACGGCGGCATCGTTTACGAAAGAAACGGACAGGAAGGCGTGATTTTTTACAACTCCAACGAGCAACATCTCCAATATTTTGACGGCACCGATTACGTCGATATGTTTTATACCTCTTCTGCCCCGACGCTGGTAAAGGTCGTAAACGGCAAGTTGTTCTACACGACTTCTTCCGGACTCAAGTTTATCGCGATCGAGGATTATCTCGCGGCGGACTTTAACGGTACCAACGCCCGCGAAGAAGACGTCAAAGTAATAAGCGACAGGACGGGCGACGACTCGAGCTGGTTGACTTATGATTTTTACGACACTTACGCTTTGTATCTCGCCGATACGGACGACGGCGACGTGTATTTGTATTACACCGATTATTCGGACAACGAGCAAAACGACAAGTCCGAGTATTTCGTCGGTATCTTCGTAGACGTTACGACCACGGAGTAGTACAGCGACAAATCAAACAAAACAAACGCGCCGACCTCATCGAGTCGGCGTTAGTTTTTGAAAAGACAAACTACTAATTTTTTTAAGGTAATAAATATGGATAACAAGCAAGAAAGACAATTTGTCAAAGAAATCGCAGACATAAAAACCAATTTTCCGCAATGGTATACCGACGTCGTATTAAAGACGGAGTTGGCTGACTACGGTCCTACCAAAGGTTGCATGATTATTCGTCCGTACGGATACGCGGTATGGGAAAACATTCAACAACAAATGGACGCGCGTTTTAAAGCCACGGGGCACAAAAACTGTTATTTCCCCATGCTCATCCCCCTATCCTTGCTGGAGAAAGAAGCCGAGCACGTAGAGGGATTTGCGCCGGAAGTAGCAATGGTCACCAAGGCGGGCGGCGAAACCCTGACGGAACCGCTGGTCATTCGCCCGACGAGCGAAACCATAATCTGCGACACGTACAGCAAATGGGTTCAGTCCTACCGCGATTTGCCCCTCAAATACAACCAATGGGCAAACGTCCTTCGGTGGGAAAAAACAACCCGCCCTTTCTTGCGCACGAGTGAGTTTTTGTGGCAGGAGGG
>CAZTCB010000013.1:0-34025 GCA_964612455.1 uncultured Subdoligranulum sp.
CAATATGCGCCATATCAACCATCAAAATCGCACCGACTTCATCTGCAATTTCTCTGAATTTTTTGAAATCAATCGTCCTCGGATAAGCACTCGCACCGGCAAGAATAAGCTTGGGATTGCACTCATGAGCTATCCTTCTCACTTCGTCGTAATCGATTTTGCAGTCTTTTTCACTCACACCGTAAGGCACGATATTGAAATATTTACCGCTGATATTGACGGGACTACCATGAGAAAGGTGACCGCCGTGAGCAAGGTTCATACTTAAAACGGTATCGCCCGGTTTTAAAAAAGCAACGAATGCGGCAAGGTTTGCGCTTGCGCCGCTATGCGGTTGAACGTTGGCAAATTTCGCACCAAAAAGTTCACACGCGCGTTGACGAGCAAGTTCTTCCGCCTTATCCACGACGTAACAACCGCCGTAATACCTCTTGCCGGGATACCCCTCCGCATATTTGTTCGTCAAATGACTGCCCATTGCCGCCATAACCGCGGGAGATACAAAGTTTTCGCTCGCTATCAACTCGATATTCTGACGTTGACGCTTGAGTTCTTCACAATAAACCTCGTACATCTCTGGATCTGTTGCTTTAATTGTTTTGAAATCAATCATAGTTTTTCACTCCGTAAAAAATATTTTTTTGTTTTATCCAACGTTTTTTAAACGTGTTTTGTTATCAATTTTTCCAACTCGGCTGCAGAAACATATCCCACACTACGGTCAATGAGTTCACCCGACTTAAAGATACAAACGTTAGGAATAGAAGCTACGTTATATTTTACAGCAAGAGCAGGTGTTTCGTCAACGTTTAACTTGCCAAATTTTACATTATTTTTTAATTTTTCCGCAACTTCTTCTATTTCGGGGGCGAGTGCGCGACACGGTCCGCACCAAACCGCCCAAAAATCCACTACTGTTACCTTATCATCGGCTATAAACTCGTCAAAATTTGTTTCGTTGAGCTCAAATATCTCCACCATAATCATCCTCCTTTCGTTTTCCGTCTTCGGTTAACACTTTTATCATTTTCGGTTGATTTTCTGACTTTGAAAAAATCAATTTATCGGCTATCGAAACACATAAAAACCCCACCGCCAATCCGCAAAAAAATCCGACAATCGCAACCCACTCCGGAAACTTGACCATGTAAAAGACAACCAGTAAAACCACTGCCAGCAAAATAGGTAGCAAATACGCAACGATGCTCATCTTTGCCACGTTTCCGCTCGTGATATCGACCAATACGACGTCGTCTGTCCTTGCCCCTATCGTGTTTTGCAACGATATATCCACGTACATTTGGTTTGGTTTCATGGCACATGCGCCACAACTGCCGCAAGCCGACTTTCTGTCGATTCTTACGACAGCTTGATCGCGCTTAATTTTTATTACTTTTCCTGTTTCTTGCATTTCAATCTTCTTCTTTCGTGCAGACAATACAAAGGTCTGTCAACTGCTTGTCCTCTACAAAATCAGGCGCATTTGACATAAGGCAATTGGCGTTTTGCATCTTCGGAAAAGCGACAACGTCTTTGATATTGTCTGTTTCGGTAAGCAACATAACCAACCTGTCAAGACCAAGCGCAAGCCCGCCATGGGGAGGCGTTCCGTAATTGAATGCCTCGACAAAGTAACCAAACTTGTCCTCTATATCATGTTTGGACAATCCGAGAGTTTCAAACATGAGCTTTTGTACCTCTTGTTTATATATTCTCAAACTACCTCCGCCTGCTTCCTGCCCGTTAATAACGATATCATAAGCTTTTGCTTTAACGCGTAACGGATCGGTTTTCATATATTGCAAATCTTCGTCTTTCGGACTCGTAAACGGATGATGCATCGCCACTACCCTGCCTTCTTCTTCGCTGTATTCAAACAAAGGAAAGTCAACTACCCACAACAATTTGTAATCGCCACGTTTTATCATGTCGAAACGCGCTGCAAGTTCTTTTCTAAGCGCACCCAAAGCCGTACATACGATAAAATCGTCGGTATCCGAAACGATAAACAGTATATCGCCGACTTTAAGGTCAAATCTATCTTCTATCGCCGATTTCGTTTGCTCTGTTACTTTTGACGCAAAACTGCTCCTTACGCCGTCCTTATTTAGTCCGTACCATGCAAGTCCTTTCGCCTTGTACGTTTTTACCAACTCTGCAAGTTTATCAAGGTCTTTTCTCGAAAGCTTGTCCTCTAAACCACGCAGACAAATTGCCCTGACTTTGCCTCCACCGTTAACGGCGTTATCAAAAACAACAAAACCGCTATCTTTTACAATATCGGTAATATCCTCGATTTCAAGTCCGAAACGGAGATCAGGCGCATCGCTACCGTAACGAGAAATAGCCTCACTATACGGCAAACGCATCAACGGAAACTGCACATCCATGCCCTTGATCTCTTTAAATAAGCGTTTAAAAAGACCTTCTACCATTTCTATCACGTCGTCCTCTCTGTCCACAAAAGACATTTCGACGTCAATCTGCGTAAACTCAGGCTGTCTGTTTGCTCTTAAATCCTCATCTCTGAAACATCTCGCAATCTGAAAGTATCTATCCATACCTGCAATCATAAGTAACTGTTTGTATAACTGAGGAGACTGCGGCAACGCGTAAAACTTACCCGGATGAACGCGACTCGGTACAAGATAATCCCTCGCGCCTTCAGGCGTAGACTTACCAAGCATCGGTGTTTCGATCTCGGCGAAACCGTTTTCGGCAAAATACTGTCGCACGATATGGCAAATCTGACTGCGGATAAAAAGTTTTTGCTGTAAATCAGGGCGCCTCAAATCGAGATAACGATACTTGAGGCGCAACGCCTCGTTTGACGACGTATCTCCTATCGTAAACGGCGGTGTTGCGGCTTCGGAAAGTATTTTCAGCTCCGTGGCAACAATTTCTATTTCTCCGGTCGCCATATTGACATTGACGTTTTCTCCTTCGCGCCGTCTGACTTTACCGCATACAGCCAAAACAAATTCCTGTCTTATTTTTAGAGCTTTTTCAAAAAGAGCCTCATCCGTCGTCGTCTTATCGAAAACGATTTGAATTACACCTGTTTTGTCTCTCAATTGAACGAAAACAAGATTGCCGAGGTCACGACGTCTTACTGCCCATCCCATGACCACAACGTCTTTACCTATATCTGTTGCTCTAAGCGTACCGCACATATCCGTGCGTTTTAACCCTTGTAAATAATCCGACATATTTTTACCCTTAAATTATAAAATATACTTTTTTAAATTGAAAGACATTGTCTCCCCGCTGAATTTTTCTTCGACTAAAGCCTTGTCTACCACGAAAGCAATCGGCTCGCCGTGCGCATCGAAACTAACGTCCGACAAAAGCTCTTCAAGCACGGACTGCAACCGTCTTGCTCCGATATCTTCTTTAGTATTATTAAAATCCACGGCTATATACGCAATCTCTTTTATCCCGTCTTCCGTAAACCGCAAATCTACGCCGTCAACGCCCAAAAGTTTTTGATACTGTTTCGTCAAGGCATTCTGCGGTTCCGTAAGGATACGAACAAAATCATCCTGATTAAGACTGTTAAGCTCTACTATTACGGGAAAACGACCTTGCAATTCGGGGATTAAGTCACTTACCGCGGCGACATGAAACGCACCGCTCCCGATAAAAAGAATGTGATCGGTCTTTACCATGCCGTACTTGGTATTTACGGTACAACCCTCTACTATCGGCAAAATATCTCTTTGCACTCCCTCTCTCGATACGTCGGGACCGTTGTGTTGAGATTTACCCGCTATTTTATCCAGTTCATCGATAAAAATAATACCGTCGTTTTCGGCACGGAAAATCGCTTCCGTGTTTACGTTGTCGTTATCGATAAGTTTCTCAGACTCTTCTTCCGTAAGAATCCTCAACGCATTTGCAACGGTAAGTTTGCGCTTTTTCGTCTTTTTCGGCATAAAGTCGCCAAAAATATTGCCTATATTTATCTCTCCGCCGCCGTTACCCACATCTATTGCCTTGGGTGTTTCCGTGACGGAAATTTCTACGGACAGATGATCGAGATGTCCTGATTCGACTTCGTCTTTGACCGATTGTTTCTCTATATTTTCAGGCAAATCCTCTTTGTTTTTAAGAAGCAAATCGGCGACTTTGTTGACGGCAATGGCTCGCGCCTTGTCTCTTACTTCCTTGTAACGTTCGTCCTTAACGAGGCGAATGGATACCTCTACGAGATCCCTTATCATTGACTCCACGTCTCTTCCGACGTAGCCTACCTCCGTATACTTTGTAGCCTCGACTTTTAAAAACGGCGCTTTTACGAGTTTGGCAAGTCTACGGGCTATTTCTGTTTTTCCTACCCCTGTCGGACCTTTTAAAATAATATTTTTCGGCGTAATCTCTTCTCTGTCTTTATCTGACAGACAACTACGGCGATAACGATTTCTCAATGCCACGGCAACCGTCTTTTTTGCCTGCTCCTGACCTATTATATATTTATCCAATGCCTGTACTATTTCTTTAGGCGTCATTTTTATTCTTTCTTTGGTCATCAAACCACCTCCACCGTAATGTGATCATTCGTAAATATACAAATCTCACCGGCTATTTTTAATGCCTTGTATGCTATTTCTTTTGCCGACAAGTCCGTTTCGTCGACCAACGCTCGCGCCGCCGCCAAAGCGTAATTTCCGCCGCTACCTATGGCACACACTCCGTTTTCGGGTTCTATCACGTCTCCCGTACCCGAAACGATTAAAAAATCGTTTTTGTCTGCAACTATCATCATCGCCTCGAGTTTTTGCATTATCTTGTCTCTTCGCCAAAGTTGAGCAAGCTCTACCGCACTACGTACTAAATTTCCGCTGTATTTGTTCAGCATTGCCTCAAACTTTTCGCTCAAAGTGAAAGCGTCGGCAACTGTCCCCGCAAAACCGATAACCACTTTGCCGTTAAAAATCCTGCGAACCTTTACGGCATTACCCTTTAATACCGTGCTTTGTCCTTGTGTAACCTGTCCGTCACCTGCCACGGCTATCATTCCGTTTTTTTGTACGGCACAAATGGTCGTACCTTTAATGTAATCGCTACTTACTGTATCCATTATTTAAATCTCCCGTAAAATCCGTTCCGCCAACGGCGTCAATTCATTCAACGCTCTTTCGGCTAACGCTTGCTTTTTTGCCTTCTTGTCGCGTATTGACTGCGGCAAAGGCGGTACAAGACCGAAATTTGCATTCATAGGTTGAAAACAAACATTAGGCGCAACGACATATCTCATCAAATTACCTATTATAGTATTATCACCCAAATCGAGTTTAGTCAAGTTTTTTTGACGCCTTAACACGTTAATTGCCACCATTAATCCGCTTGCGATACTTTCAACGTATCCTTCGACACCAACTATTTGCCCTGCAAAAAAAATATTATTGTCTGTTTTTAACGAAAAATCTTCGTTAAGCACTCGAGGACTGTCCACATAAACGTTTTTATGCATTACGCCGTATTTAACAAACTCGGCATTTTTAAGCGCGGGAATAAGACTGAATACTCTCTTTTGCTCTCCAAAAGTGAGATGCGTCTGAAACCCGACGAGGTTGTACATATCGCCCGCGGCGTTCTCTTTTCGCAGTTGAACGACGGCATACGGACGCTTCCCGGTACGAGGGTCAGTTAAACCAACAGGTTTTAGCGGTCCGAAACGCATAGTATCCCGACCTCGTTTCGCCATCACCTCTATCGGCATACACCCCTCAAATACGGCATCGCACTCAAAATCCCTTACGTCTGCAGTCTGAGCAGAAACCAATTCGGACCAAAAAAGCTCAAACTCGTCCTTTTGCATCGGACAATTAACGTAGTCTCCTTCGCCTTTTTGATATCTGTCATCACAAAAAGCACTTTCCATATCTATGCTGTCCGCCGACACTATCGGTGCCGCCGCATCAAAAAAGTAAAGAAAATCACCGCATTTTTCTTTGATTTTTTCCGCCAATGACGGCATAGTAAGAGGTCCGGTAGCAACTATCGTTATCCCGTCGCTATTTATTTCATCGACAAGTCTGTTTTCTATCTCTATATTCGGATTTTGTTTAAGCGCAGCGGTTACCGCTGCGGAAAATCTTTTTCTGTCCACCGCCAACGCTCCTCCCGCGTTGACCGCGTTGTCTTCCGCAAATTGCAATAATCTGCACCCGATTGTTTTAAGTTCCGCCTTAAATAGTCCTCCCGCGGACGAGATTTCCTTTGATTTAAAGCTATTACTGCAAACAACCTCGGCGAAATCGGCACTGTGATGCGCAGGCGACAAAACGGTAGGCTTGCAATCAACCAACTTTACTTTTACGCCCCTCTCTGCCAATTGAAGGGCCGCCTCGGAACCCGCAAGTCCGGCTCCGATTATTGTTATTTTGTCCATCTACGCTAATCCTTGACGTATTTACAGTCTTTATTGCTGCATCTGACGATTTCTTTTCCGCGGGATATCTTTTTAATCAAAAAAGCACCGCAGTCAGGGCATTTTTCGCCCGTCGGCTCGTCCCATGCTACAAAATCACATTCGGGATAACCTACGCAACCGTAAAACATCTTTCCGTTTTTAGAATATCTTTTTGCGGTATCTTTACCGCACTTGGGACATTTTCCCGCTTTTTCAACTATCGGCACCGTGTTTTTACACTTCGGATAGTTTGGGCATGCCAGATATTTACCAAACTTGCCGTTGCGCTCCACCATAAGCGCGCCGCACTTTTCGCACGGAATATCCGTAGGCTTGTCTTCAATGGCTTTTAAACTTTTGTTAGTCTTGCAATTGGGACACGTAAGATACTTTCCGAAACGACCTCTGCGGTAAATCATAAGAGTACCGCATTTTTCGCATGGGACGTCACTCGGTTCGTCGATACTTTCAAAATGTTCGCCGCCTTTCGCTTCGGACAGTTTGACTTTAAAAGGTCCGTAAAAGTCCTCAACTATCTTGTGCCAATTTATGCCGTCATCCTCGACCTTATCGAGATTTCCCTCCATTTGCGCAGTAAACTCGCTGTCAACGATATCGGCAAAATACTTTTCAAGATACTGCGTAACCGTATCACCCAAAGCCGTAGGAACCAATGCCTTTCCGTCTTTATTCATGTATTCTCTCTTGTACAACGTGCTCAAAATCGTAGCGAATGTACTCGGTCTGCCTATTCCGTTGTCTTCTAACGTCTTGATAAGGCTTGCTTCCGTATATCTCGCCGGCGGTTTCGTAAACTTTTGTTCGCCCTTGATATCCCTCAGCACAAGTTTGTCTCCGACCGAAAGTTTCGGCAATTTTTGATTGTCTTCTTCATCGGATTTATCGTCTTTGTCTGCAATCTTGTCCGCAATGTTATAGACCGCCAAAAAACCGTCGAACAACGGTGTTTTTCCTCCGCATTTGAAAGCAAAATCCCCGCTGTTGATAATCACGTTTAAGTTATCCGAAACGGCACTCGCTGCCTGAGATGCAAGAAATTTGTCGTAAATAAGCTTGTATAAACGATATTGATTACGCGATAATTTATCTTTTACCATGTCCGGCGTTAAATCAAGATTTATCGGACGAATCGCCTCATGTGCGTCCTGACTGCCTTTTTTACTCTTGTAGTAATTAGGTTTAGGCGGAACGTAATCGTCACCAAATCTCTCGCGCAACGTTTCACGCGCCTTGTCGATAGCCTCATCGGATACGCGCGTGCTGTCGGTTCTTATATAAGTAACCAACGCAATATGCCCTTGACCTTCTATATCAAAGCCCTCGTATAGTTGTTGCGCAACCTTCATAACGTCGGCACTCGACAAGCCGAGTTTTTTTACACCCTCTTGCTGTAACGTACTGGTAGTAAAAGGCGGAGCAGGATGAGTGCTTACTTTTTGACGCTTTACGTTAGTAACGATAAAATCGTTTTGCCGCATGAGCTCCATCGCTTTTTCCGCACGTTCTTTTGAATTGATTTTAATTTTTTTGCCTTTATATTCAAAATACAGCGCACCGAAAGGTTTGTTTTTGTCGTGCAAGCGATTTAAAAACGCAGTTATCGTCCAATATTCTTCTTTAACGAAAGCCTTTATTTCTCTCTCTCGATCAACTATTATCTTTAACGCAGCGGACTGTACGCGCCCTGCAGACAGTTTACCGCCTATTTTATTGCAAAGTACGGGCGACAACTGATAACCGACAAGACGATCCAAAACACGTCTTGCCTGTTGGGCGTTGACAAGATTCATATTGATTTGCTTCGGCTTTTTTATTGCGTCGCCGACTGCTTTTTTACTTATTTCGTTGAACGTAATGCGACAATAATTGTCTTTGAGCTTTAGAGTTTCCGCCAAATGCCAGCTTATTGCCTCTCCTTCTCTGTCCGGGTCGGTTGCGAGATAAACCATTTCGGCATCGGTCGTATCTTTTTTTAACTTTTTTATTATATCTTTTTTGTCTTCGTTTACTATATATGTCGGCTCAAAGTTATTTTTTATATCTACTCCTAAATCTTTTGCCGGCAAGTCTCTTATATGTCCTGCCGAAGCATCTACCCGGTAATCTGAACCGAGGTACTTTGCTATCGTTTTCGCTTTCGCAGGAGATTCGACTATAACGAGTTTCATTTATTTGCCTCCGTTTTAAGTTGATAATAGTTTCCGTTCAGCTTGGTTACTATATCAAAAAGTTCAAGATTGGTCAACAAAAAATTGACTTCCGACGCGTTTAACCCGCTTTTTAAAACTATGGCGTCAAAATGCAGTTTATCACCGTTTGCCAAAGCGGATATTATCTTTTCTTCCATCATATCGGGCTGATAAGTGGCTATTTTTTTAGGTGTATTTTCTTTGGCGACGTAAGTAACGCCGTAAAAATCAGAGATATCTTTGGGTGAAGTAACCAACATATTCCGATAATTTTTTAACAATGCGTTCGTGCCTACCGATGCAAATGAAAAAATATCTCCCGGTACGACAAAAACGTCGCGATTTTGCTGACTTGCCGCCTCGACGGTAGAAAAAACACCGCTTTTTTGTCCCGCTTCAACTACGAGCACACCTTGAGACAATCCCGTAATAACTCGGTTACGCATCGGAAAGCGATAACCGTTTGGTTCGGAATACGGCGCAAACTCGGTCACCAACAAACCTTTCTTTGATATTTCCTCGGCAAGCGGGATATTGTTTGACGGATATATATGCTCGAATCCGCCTCCGAGAACCGCTATCGTCCCGGCGCCCGTTTCTAACGCTTTTTTATGAGCGGCGGAATCAACGCCGTTTGCAAGCCCGCTGACAATACAAAAACGATCGCCCAAACCCGCAGTAAAGGTCTCCGCAACTCTCTTTCCGTAATAAGTACACTTTCTCGAACCGACAACGGCAATAGACTTTTTATTGAGCAAATCCACGTTTCCCTTGCAAAACAAAGTCAAAGGCGGATCTGCTATTTCTCTCAATAATTCCGAATAAGCGGCGTCAGTAAACGCAATCGGCAACACGTCCGCTTTCTCGTACTTCCTCATTGTATTATCGAAAAAGAAATCACTCAACGAAAAATTTAATTTATCGTAAGTGTTTTTATCGAAAACCGCCGTAATGAGTTGACATAGTCTCTCTTTTTCGTACCACAACGTGTCAATGCCGCCGATACGTTCAAAAAATTTGTGCCATTTCAACGCCGTGGAAATTTCCAACGAACCGAGCACTATTAATACTTTTTGTTCGGTACTGTACATATCAAACTTTCAATATGTCGTTGCTGCGATACTGTATCGACTCGGCAATATGCAACGACGAAATATTTTCCTCTCCGTTTAAATCCGCGATCGTCCGAGCAACTTTTAAAATACGGTTGTAAGCCCTCGCCGACAACTTTAGTTTTACGAAACAACTTTCCAACAATTGTCTGCTTTTTTCGTCAATCTTGCAATACTCCCTTATTTGCCATGCACTCATCTGCGCGTTACAGAATATCCCCTCTCCTTTAAACCGCTCCGACTGAATTTTTCGTGCCGCGTCAACTCGGCTCTTTACGTCGGCACTGCTCTCCGACAATTCATCCGACTGCAAATCTCGGTACTGCAAATCGTCGACTTCTATATTGATGTCTATACGATCGAGCAACGGTCCGGACAATCTTGACAAATACTTTTGAATCTGCGGCAAGGTACATGTACATTCTTTGACCTGACTGCCGTAATTACCGCAAGGACACGGATTCATGCTCGCCACCAACATAAAGTTTGCCGGGTACGTTACCGTCATAGCCGCACGTGCAACCGTAATCACCTTGTCCTCTAAAGGTTGGCGAAGAGTTTCGAGAACGTTTCGCGGATACTCGGGCAACTCGTCGAGAAAAAGCACGCCGTTGTGAGCCATGCTCATTTCACCCGGTTTGGCTTTGCTACCGCCTCCCGTCAAAGAAACCAACGACGCCGAATGATGCGGTGACCTGAACGGACGAGAAAAAACAAAATCGTTTAACTCTCCCGCAACGGAAAAAATCTTTGACACCTCCAACGCCTCGGCAAAAGTCATATCGGGCATTATCGTAGGTACGGCTTTCGCCAACATGGTTTTTCCCGTGCCGGGCGCGCCTATCATCAATATATTGTGTCCGCCCGCAACCGCTATCTCCATCGCGCGACGAGCAAAAAATTGTCCTTTGATATACTTCATATCGTTGAGACTGTTTTTAGCACTGTCCGGAGCCCAAGTACGCGTCAGTAGTTTTTCGATTGGTTTTTCACCCGTCAAATGTTCTACTACCGCACGCAAACTCTCCGCCGGGTAAATGTTCATGCCGTCGACGTACTGTGCCTCGGCGGCGTTTTCTTTAGGTATCACCACATTGTCGTAACCTTGCTCTTTCGCCGAAATAAGAGTAGGCAAAAGTCCGCTAACTTTTCGCACCTGACCGTCGAGTGACAACTCGCCGACGTACAAATACTTCTTTACGGATGAAAGCGAAATTTCTTTAATGGCAGCCAGCACTCCAATCGCAATCGCAAGATCAAAAACGCTGCCCTCTTTTTTCGTATCGGCAGGTGCGAGATTAACCACGATTTTGCCTATCGGGTAATTAAAACCACTGTTTTTTATTGCAAGTTTTACGCGGGATTTACTCTCTTTGACCGCCGTATCCGCAAGACCGACGATATCAAATCCCGGTATACCTCCGTGTATATCAACTTCTACGCTGACGGGATAACCGTTAAGCCCCGTCAAACCGAAACTATTTATTTTGGCGAGCATACTTTTCACCTTTGAGCGTTTTGCTTAAATTTTAAAGAAAACCTAAAAACATTTTCTTATAAAAAAACTGTCGAGGCTTTCGACAGTTTTTTAACTTTTTTAATTGATTGTACCCTTAACCTTTGCGGCCTTACCTGTACGATTGCGCAAGTAATAAAGTTTCGCGCGTCTGACCTTGCCCTTACGAACAATCTCAACCTTTTCAATCTTGGGACTGTGTACCGGGAAAGTACGCTCGACGCCTATGCCGTTTGAAATACGACGGACGGTAAACGTCTCGTTAAATCCGCCGTGTTTGCGAGCGATGACTATACCCTCGTAAGCCTGAACTCTCTCTTTGTTGCCTTCAATAACCTTGAAGTACACTCTGACGGAATCGCCCACCTCAAACACGGGGGCATTGGGATTTAAATTTTCTTGTTCGATAGATTTGATAATGTCCATTGACTTTTTCTCCTATATTTATTAAGTTAACTAAGTGTTCATACACACTACCCTGCCATTGGAACACCCGAAGTCACTATCGTGTATGATATCATATTGTTTGCAAGTTTGCAAGCATTTTAATGCGATTTTTTTATTTTTTTACGCTGATTCGTTTTTAAGACTCAAACGCGTTTTCAATATGATTAACGTCGTCTCCGCATATCTCCACTATATCGAAACGGCAATACGCATCTACTATTTCTTTTTCCGCGAGATAATTTTTTGCGGCGGAAATAAGCTTACGGCGTTTCGACGAAGTAACGTACTCCGACGGTGAGCCGAATTTGTCGTCTTTGCGCTCTTTTACCTCTACAAACACGATACGTTTACCGTCTTTCGCAATGATATCTATCTCGCCGGTACGGCATCGATAATTGCGTTCGAGGATTTTATAATGTTTCTTTTTTAAAAAAAGCGTCGCGTTGTCTTCGCCTTTTTTTCCGATAAATCTGCTTACTATCCCCATAAATCAACTGAAAAAATTTTTAATAAAGGTTTTTCTATGAATTTCACAAAAACCGTGTTCTTTCAAGGCGGCTATATGTGCCGCCGTGCCGTAGCCTTTATTGTTCTTAAAACCGTATTGAGGATAAACGACGTCGTACTTTTTCATAAGTCTGTCGCGCGTTACTTTTGCCACGATGCTCGCCGCCGCAATACAATAACTCTTTGCGTCGCCTTTGATGATGGGAAAAGTATCAAACTTAGTATCGGTCAACTTAACCGCATCGACTAAAACCATATCGCAATCCGTCAAACCCTCTATACAATTTTTCATACATTCTTTCGTCGCATTCAATATGTTTATCTCGTCTATACGGACGTTGTCAGCCTGACAAACGACGCATTGAGTAGCTGTCGATATTATTTTTTCGTACAATTCTTCTCTGCGCTTTTCGGAAAGTTTTTTGCTGTCGGTAACACCTTGAATGATTTTATCTTCTTCTATCGGCATGACCACACAGGCAACAACTACAGGTCCGGCAAGAGGCCCTCTGCCGACCTCGTCCATACCTGCGATTATTTTTTTTCCTTCCGATACAAATCGTTTTTCGTAAACGAGAAGCTGTTGCATATCTATCGTAGTTTTAGTCATAGTTTTTCAAACCGTAATCTATCGGTGACTCGAGCGTTATTCTGCCGATTTTTCCGTTTTTAAATTCTCCGTAAACGAGCTTGGACGCACGCAGCAAATCAACGCCGCCTTTGGTAAGACATCCGCGCCTGATAGCTATTTTTTCAAGTAACTCGCTCGAAGACAGCCCGATATCCGAAGAATCCAATCCATATCTGAGCATTACTGCCTCACCGTAATTTTTTTTCAATTTATTTAGCAAAACGCAAGCGGACTCAACGGAATCCACTACCGTTTCGCTAATACTGCCTATGAAAAGCAAATTTTCGGCTATGGTCTGGTTTTCAAACTTATTCCAAAGAGTCCCCGGTGTATCGAGTAACTCAAGCCCTTCATCGAGTCTTATCCACTGCTTTCCTTTGGTAACCCCGGGTTTATTGCCGACAATTGCGTTCTTTTTGCCGCTCAAGGCATTTATGAGAGTACTTTTTCCGCAGTTGGGCACCCCGAGTATCATGGCTCTGGTCGACCTGTATACCCCTTTGGCGGCAAAACGCTCTACCGTTTTCTTTTTCGCATCCGAAAAGGCATTTTTCACGACTGCGGTCGTACCTGTTTGAGTAGAAACCGTCTTTACTACGGACAATCCCTGTTTTGAAAAATAACTCTCCCACTGCGCGGTAACGCGTTCGTCCGCAAGATCGGCTTTATTAAGAATAAAAATGCACGGTTTGCCTTCTGTTATTTTTTTAAAAGCCGGATTAAAGCACGAAAAAGGCGCGCGAGCATCCAAAACGTAACCGACGACGTCGATAACCTTTAAGTTTTCTTCTATCATCCTCAAGGCTTTCGTCATGTGCCCCGGAAACCATTGAATATACATTACTCCTCGTTTTCAACCCTTGCTTTTTTCGCTTTTTTTAATGCCTTTTTTCTTTCTTTTTCTTTTTGCTGGACGACGTACTCGTCATACTCCGATATGGCAATGTTATCCTTTGCCAAATCCGGACGCCTCTCCTTCGTTAAAGTCACCTGATTTTGTCTGCGCCACAGCTCGATTTCTTTGTGATTACCGTTTAACAAGACTTCGGGCACTTTAATACCCCTAAACTCCGACGGGCGCGTGTATTGCGGATACTCCAGCAAGTCGTCGCAAAAGCTTTCTTCGTCAGTAGACAAATTACTCCCCAAAACTCCGTCAACATACCTGCAAACACAGTCCGTCACGACCATCGCAGGCAATTCTCCGCCCGTCAAAACATAGTCGCCTATAGAGATTTCTTCGTCTATTTCCAAATCTATCGCCCGCTGATCCACTCCCTCGTAATGACCGCACAACAACAAAATATCGTCGTAAGTAGAAAGACGCTTTACTTCGGACTGCGTAAGTTTTTTACCTTTCGGCGATAAATAAACGCGCAAAGCCTTTCTGAACGGATCCGCCGACTCTATCGCATCGCAAACGGGTTGAGCAGTCATCAACATTCCCGCTCCTCCGCCAAACGCGTAATCATCGCACTTTTTGTGTTTATCGAGAGAATAGTCCCTTATATTCACTACGTTGATTTCGACTATTTTTTTATCGCGTGCTCTGCCTATTATACTTTGCTCCAACGGTGCAAACATTTCGGGAAATAACGTCAATATACTAATCTTCATACAGTGCTGTTTCTTTAACGGTTTGGGCGTCTACTACAAAGGCGTTGTTTTCTTTATCGTAAAACGCTTTCAGTTGTTTAATAAAAGGGAAACTCATATTTTTTCCGTCAGGAGTTTTTACAACGTACACGTCGGCACTGACGCCGTTTTGCAAGACGTCGGTCAATTCCCCAATACTTTCGCCGTCGGTATCGACCACGGTACAACCTATGATATCTTCGACAAAAAACGTGCCCTCGGGCAATTTTAAATCTTTTGTATCCGCGTAAACGACTTTGCCGCGCAAGGCCTCGGCGTCGTTGCGATTGACTATACCGTCCAAAAGAATATAAAGAAACTTTCCGTCGGTACGTATTGACCTGACGGAAAGAAAACTGTCTCCGATATACATCGCCTTTAAGTTTTTAATCAAGGCAAAATCAACGGAGGACGCCATCTTGACCTCCCCCTTGATACCTTGCGCTTTTAATATCGTTGCAACGGGTTTTTTCATTTGATTATTCGACGAAGCGCTTTTTATTTTCGCCGCCCGAAATTTCCACGTCGTACCTTTTACCCTCGCGCATACCGACTGCCTTGACTATCGTCCTTATTGAAAGGATAATCTTGCCTTGTTTGCCTATTACCTTGCCGATATCGTTTTCCGCAACGGAAATAACAACGTCTGTGGCGTCGTCCGATCTCTCGGTAACGACAACCCTGACTGCCGATTTATCATCGACGATATTGCCGACGATATACTCTAATAGCTCTTTCATATTATCAAGCGATTGTTATTCTGCCTTTTCTTCGGGCTTTGCTTTGGGTGCCGACGGAGCAACCTTGTTGGGCACGGAACGTTTTTTAGCCTCGAGGAGACCTTGTTTTACCAAGATATCTCTTACCGTATCGGTGGGTTGTACGCCATTTGCCAACCACTCTTTCGCTTTTTCTTCGTTGAGTTTAATCGTTGCGGGTTCCGTCAACGGATTGTAAGTACCGACTAAATCGATATACTGACCGTCACGAGCCTTGCGACTGTCGATAACTACGATACGATAGAAAGGTGATTTTTTGTCACCCATGCGGGTGAGTCTCATTTTTACTGACATTTTTAGTCCTCCAAAAGTAATTTTTTTGTTTATTTTTTTGTTTTTATTTAAATTCTTAAAATTAAAACCGATTAAAAAGGAAACTTCATTCCGCGCTTACCGCCCTTCATTCGTTTCATCATCTCCTTGGTCTGCTCAAACTGCTTGATGAGTTTGTTTACGGACTGCACGTCCGTGCCGCTACCTGCGGCTATACGCCGCCTACGAGAATAATTGAGAATCTTCGGGTTGCTACGCTCTTCCTTAGTCATTGACAACACGATGGCTTTATTTTTTTCCATCTCTCCTTCGTCAATTTGTTTATCCTGAAGATTGAGCTTGCTTGCGCCGGGCACCATGTTTAATAAATCGTTGACGTTGCCCATTTTTTTCAAACTGTCCATCTGCGTCAAAAAATCATTAAGGTCAAATGACGCGTCTTTGAGTTTTTTCGCCATTTTGGCGGCTTCTTCTTCGGTGATTGCAGTCTGCGCTTTTTCTATCAGAGTGAGTACGTCCCCCATCCCGAGTATACGACTCGCCATACGATCGGGATAAAACGGCTCTAAATCTTCGGGCTTTTCACCTATGCCGCAAAATTTGATCGGTTTACCGGTAACGGCTTTGACCGACAGCGTCGCTCCGCCGCGCGTATCGCCGTCAAGTTTTGACATTATTACGCCGCTAAGTCCCACTTGCTCGTCAAAAGTCTTTGCCACGTTGACGGCGTCTTGTCCCGTCATCGCGTCTACGACGAGTAACGTTTCCGTAACGTCGAAACTCTTTTTTAATCCGACCAACTCTTCCATCAATTTGTCGTCGATATGCAATCTGCCGGCAGTATCGATGATCACGGTATCGTAATTGTATTTTACCGCGTGTTCGATCGCGTTGGTCGCTATTTTTTTAGGAGCTATCTGCCCCATCTCGAAAAATCCCGCACCGACTTTGCCCGCAACCACTTTCAACTGTTGTATCGCCGCCGGGCGGTACACGTCGCATGCAACCAACAAAGGATTTTTCCCTTGTTTTTTCAAGTAATAGCCCAATTTGCCGCACATCGTCGTTTTGCCGCTGCCCTGCAAACCGCACATTAAAATTATCGTCGGTAATTTACTTGAAACGGCGAGCTTACTCTGTGTGCTGCCGAGCAACTCCACGAGTTGATCGTTGACTATCTTTACGACTTGCTGTCCGGGTGTCAGACTTTTTAAAACCTGTTCGCCTACCGCGAGCTCGGAAACCTTGTTGACGAAGTCTTTGGCAACCGAAAGGTTGACGTCCGCCTCGAGCAACGCTACCCTTATTTCGCGCATCGCTTGCTTTATTTCAAGCTCGGTAAGAGCGCCGCGATTGGATATCTTGCTGAAAACATGGTTAATTTTTTGGCTGAGCGAAGAAAAAAGCGCCACTACTATACCTCCGTTATCTCGATAATGGCATCGAGCGCATCGTTTGCCGCGACGTCATGCTCGGTCAAACCTACTTTACATTCTCTTGCTATACTGCTGATGCGTTGCATTTTGGCCAAAAAGCCCAATTTCGCCTCGGCGGCAAACAGTGCGGACTCAGCCTTGACGATACTGTCTCTCACGGCTTGCCTGCTGATACCGTACTGCTCGGCTATCTCGCCTAAGGAACAATCCGCATCGTAAAACAGCGACAACATACTCTTTTGATTGGCAGTCAACAAATTGCCGTACAAATTGGATAAATACGCAATATTTACGATATCGATTTTGTTCGTCTTCATATCAAACAGGTGTAAAGCCTAAAAACTTTACGCCTGTATAATAAACTCGGATTTTATTTTTGTCAACCGTTTTTAATGAGTTTTTATAAAATACCTTCTATAAATGCGTCTGCGTCAAAAGGAACAAGGTCGTCTATCCCCTCGCCCAAGCCTACAAAGTATACAGGCAAGCCTTGTTGACTATTGACGGCAAATATTATTCCGCCTTTTGCGGTACCGTCAAGTTTTGTAAGAACAATGCCGTCAAGCTCGATAGCCTCGTCAAAAATCTCGCTTTGATTGACGGCGTTTTGCCCCGTAGTGGCGTCGAGAACCAACAGATTTACTCTTTGCGCCTGCGGGTACTCCCTATCGACGATACGAGAAATCTTTTTTAACTCTTCCATCAAATTCTTTTTGTTGTGCAATCTCCCTGCGGTGTCGACGATTACGACGTCGGTACCTTTGCTTTTGGCACTGCTTATCGCGTCAAAAACCACTGCTCCGGGATCACAACCTTCTTGCTGCTTGATTATCCTGACCTTTGCCCTGTTTGCCCAAACGTCGAGTTGCTCGCTTGCAGCCGCACGGAAGGTATCTGCCGCGGCGACTATTACGCTCATACCTTGTTTCGTAAACAGATTTGCGAGTTTGCCGATAGTCGTCGTCTTACCGACGCCGTTGACTCCGACGACGGTAATAACCGTAGGGGGCGTCAACTCCAGCTTTTCGTCACCGAGAATTTCTCTTAAAACTTCTTTAAGGCAATCGGTTGCGCCTTTTTCGTCCGTAACCGTCCGTTCGGTTATCTTCTTGCGCAGAGCCTCTATTATTTCGTCGGTTGTTTCGGCGCCGACGTCTGCCGCCACGAGAACGTCGGTCAGCTCGTCGTAAAAGTTATCGTTGAATATACCGACCTTGAAAAGTTTTTTTACATGAAATCCTATTGCTTGTTTGGTTTTAGCCAAACCCTGCTTTATCTTATCGAAAAGTCCCATATTTATCACCTACTATTTTAGACATATTACTCTTGACCGATAGCGATCGCCTCTGACAATTGAACCGAAACGCTCTTTGATACGCCTTTCTCTTCCATCGTAATGCCGTACAAAACGTCCGAATTCTCCATCGTTGCCTTTTTGTGAGTGATAACCAAAAACTGCGTACTCGAACAGAACTTGCGAAGATAGTTTGAAAAACGCTCTATATTGGCATCGTCAAGAGGCGCTTCTACCTCGTCCAACACGCAAAAAGGCATAGGTCTTAGTTTTATAATCGCAAACAATATCGCAATAGCCGTCAGACTACGTTCGCCGCCGGAAAGAAGATTGATGTTTTGTAGTTTTTTCCCGGGAGGCTGAGCCTCTATCTCTATGCCGTAATCCAAAGGATCCTTGCCTTCCTCTTGTTCGATAGTAAGACGGGCATGACCTCCTGCAAACAACTCCCTGAATATATCGGTAAAGTTTTTATTGATAGTTTCAAAACCGTCGTTAAATCTCGAAACCATTTCTTCGGTTAGTTCGCCGATGATTTTTCGTTGGTCTTCTTCCGCCTTTTTAAGGTCCTCCATCTGTGTATTCATGTCGTCGTAACGCTCTTTCACGGAGGCATATCCCTCGATGCTGGTCAAATTGACGTCACCCAACTTTGTGAGCATTCCCTTAAATTTTGAAATTTCCTTTTCTGCAGCCTTAATTTCAAAATCGTCTACCTTATATTGCAAAGCTTGCGAATACGTCAACTCGTATATCTCGTCCATGCGTTTTTGCAACGCTTGAAGATTGGTATCGATATTGGTCGATTCACCCTCAGCCCTGACGATTTTCATTTCGATTTTACTGACCGCATCACCGGCGGCAATACGCGCTTCGTCGGATTTAGTGCGCTCTTCGTTAAGAGTTTCTTTAAGATTATCCGTGTCTTTTATTTGCGCCTGAATATTTTTCAGCTCGCGAGATTTTTCGGTATCTGCACTGCCTTCGATTATTTTTTTCTTTAAATCGGCGATATTTTGCCTGTAAACGTCGAGTTGCTCTTTTTTATTCGCCAAATCAAACTGCGTCGAAACCAAAAAGTCTTTGGAATTTGATATTTCCTTGTTGCTATTGGCAATATTGTTAACCAGCAAAGACATCTTAAGTCTGGTATCGTTTATTTGATCGTTTAATGAGTTGCGCTTATTTTTTAAAGCACTGTACTCTCTCAACTCGTCGTCATTGGTGGAAACAATATCGGTATTTTTGCTTTCAAGCGATTTTATTTCACCGATTAGTTTGTTTTCGCTTATCGCCAACTCGTTTAATTTTTCCTGCAATTCCTCACGCTCTTTGCCGATACCTTTGATAAAACTTTGTTCGCTTTCGCTCAGCGCGCCAAACTTTGAAATACGCTCCTGGTATGCGGCAACCCGAACAATAATCGTCTGATAATCGCTGTTGGTTTCGACAATCAAACGCGCAAGGTGTTGTTTTTTTACCTCAAGCTCGTTACTCTTTGCTTTTAGCGTTTCCAATATAACCTTGGTCTTTGCAATGTTGGCTTTTACTTCTTCCGCCTCCCGCTCGTTGCTCAACAAATGCGAATCGTTTCGACGACTGCCGCCTGTCATCATACCCGAAGGCAAAATAATATCGCCTTCAAGCGTTACCATTCTAAAAGCATACCCGTACTTGCGGCTTATCTGAATCGCATTTAACATATTGTCTATCAATAAAGAGCTACCGAGCAAACTACCGACAACCGGTTTAAATCTATCCTCTACGGCAACGAAGTCACTCGTAATACCGAGACATCCGTTTTCACGCAGTACCGATTTGTTCTCTATATAACGCGGACGAATAGACGTCAACGGCATAAAAGTTATACGTCCCAAACGATTGGCTCGCAAATACTCAATCAATGCTTTTGCGTCTTCTTCCGTTTGAGTGACTATATTCTGCAAGCTGTTACCCAATACAGCCTCGATAGCTACCTCGTATTTTTTCTCTACCTTTATAACGTTTGCTACGACTCCGAGCACTTTATTGCCTATCGCCTTGTTGGCGGAAGCATCTTTCATCAACTGCTTGACGCTACCGACAAAACCCTCATAGCTCTCTATGGACGCTTGTAAAAAACGTTGTCTCGCGGTCAATACCGCCATATTTTGAGAAGTAGCATTGTATTGATTGTTTGTATCCGAAAGTTGTTGCTCGTTTTTAACGCTTTGCTCATGCAAATCGTCAAGCTTTTCTTTGAGTTTTTCTGCCGACCGTTTTGCATCTTCAAAAACAGAAACTACCTGTTTCTCTTCTTCGCTGTTATCGGCGAGCTTTTGCATTATATCTTTTTCCTGCTCGTCAATGTTCTCAAGACGTTCGTTGCAACTGTTGCGCTCAGTCGTGTATTGCGCCAACAACGATTTTTTATCCGTCAGCACCTGCAATATGTCAAGACGCTCGTTTTGCGCCGCCTCGGACGCGTCACGCATATGAGAAACCTCGTCTGCAACCTGACCGTGCTCTGCGTTTAGTTTTTGCAACTGCACGGCTAATTTTTCATACTCTGCCTTTTTCGCCGTCAAGTCGTCAGTGAGCTCTTGCAACTTGGACTCCGTACGAGCTATCGTAGACTCGTTAAACTCTATCTGTTCAATCAAGTCGTCGCTCATACGCTCAAAAGACTTCATTTGCTCGCCCAAAACGCTATTGGCACTTGACTGTCTTTCGACAACGACGGTCAACTCGACTTCTTTGGCATGCAACTCCTTAATCAAGTCGTCCGTACGCGCCATTTTGTCAAATATTTCCTGATAATACAAATTGGCTTCTTCGAGCTTTTTTTCGGCGTACGCTTTTTCCTCTTGCAAAGCCGCAATCAACGCAGCGATACGCTGTTTTTCAACGTAAGCGTTGTCGTAAGTGTAAATATAAGCGTTAACTTCTAACACTTTGAGCTTTTCGCTAATGTCGAGATACTTTCTCGCGTCTTCGCTTTGCTGCTTTAACGGTCCGAGTTGTTTGTCCAACTCTGAAATAATATCGTACAAACGCGCCATATTGTCGCGGTGTTTCTCCAGCTTTCTCTCCGTTTCGAGTTTGCGCAAACGAAACTTGGATATACCGAGTGCTTCTTCAAAGATGGCGCGCCTATCGTCGGGTTTCGCATTGAGAATAGCGTCCATTCGCCCTTGTCCGACTATGCTATACCCCTCTCTGCCGAGTCCCACGTCTCTCAATAAATCACTGATTATCTTAAGTTTCGATTGATTTTTATTGATCAGGTACTCGCTCTCTCCGCTACGATACAATTTTCTGCTGATTACGACCTCGTCAAACTCAAGAGGAAACAATCTTTCTCTGTTGTCGAAATACAAAGAAACCTCGCAATAACTCATGGATTTTCTTTTTTCCGTACCGGCAAAAATCAAATCCTGCATCGTCTTACCGCGCAAAATCTTTGCACTCTGCTCGCCCAACACCCAACGGATAGCATCCGACACGTTACTCTTGCCGCAACCGTTGGGTCCGACGATGGACGTAATCGGCTTGTCAAACTTAAGCTCAAATTTGTCGGCAAAAGATTTAAAGCCGTAAGCCTCGATTTTAGTTAGATTAATCATACTCCTCCGATAGCAAATTCATTCTTTTTAAAGCACGCTTGGCGGCGTATCCCTGCGCTTCTTTAACAGACGAACCAAACCCTTCGCCCATATTTTTACCGTCTACCAAAGCCGCGTAATAAAACGTCGGATTGTTATCGGTGCCTTCTCGCCTCTGTAATATATATTTAAGATCAAAATGATTTTTCTCCGCCGCCTCTTTGAGGATAGTCTTAAAGTCACGCCCCGCCTCGATATACATGGCTTGATCCAATTCTTCTTTGAGCGTAGAAAAAATAAAACTCTTTGCCGCACCTAATCCGCCGTCGAGATATATGGCGCACAAAACCGCCTCATACAAATCGGCGTAGATTTTTTTGTTTTTAGCGAGACTGAGTCCTTGTCTGTCAAGACCTTTGCCAACGAGTAAAAAATCCATTAACCCCATTTGGTCTATCTCTCGACTGAGGCTATCGGTATCGACGACGTCGGCACGCACCAGCGTGTACTCACCCTCGTTTCGCTCCGGAAACTTGTTGTACAATACCTCCGCCACGACGAAATCCAACAAAGCATCTCCCAAAAACTCCATTCTTTCGTTGCTACTCCCCCCATGGACATGGCTATACGAAGAATGCGTCATAGCGGTTATCAATAGCTCTTGATTTTTAAAATTATATTTAATTTTTTTCTGAATCAGCTGCAAATCCCGCATTAAGCTCGTTTTTAAGGTTTTCAATCAATTTACTCCTATACATGTTGACGACTTGCATTATACTTCCGCAAATACTGCTTGCCTTGCTATTACCATGAGACTTGATAACGATTTTTTCGACGCCGAGGAAAGGCGCGCCGCCGGTTTTTGTATAATCGACTCTTTGGGCTAAATTCTTGAAATTCTTTTTCAACATCGCCGCTGCGATTTTTGACCGCAGACTCGTCATCATTTCGTTTTTAAGCATCGTCATTATCGTACCGACGGTGCCCTCTATCGACTTTAACGCAACGTTACCCCAAAAACCGTCGCATACCACGACGTCGTATGCGCCGCTGAGAATTTCGCGCGCTTCCATGTTGCCGACAAAGTTTATAGGAAGTTCCTTCAACAAGGCAAACGCTTCATGGCAAAGCGCGTTGCCTTTCTTGTCCTCGGTCCCGTTGCAAAGCAACCCGACACGAGGCGATTTGACGCCCAACATACTCTTTGCGTAAGCTGTCCCCATCAATGCAAATTGAGCAAGCATATTCGCCTTGCAGTCAACGTTGGCACCGCAATCGATTAAAACGACTTTTTTATCGTTGACGGTAGGTAAAATCGGAGCCAAAGCGGGACGTTGGATTCCGCCGATGCGACCTATCCTTAAAAAAGCCCCGGTAAGCACGGCGCCGGTACTGCCCGCAGATACGAGTCCCATACACTCGTCATCGGTTTTTGCCCGATCCAACGCCACCACGAGACTGCTGTCTTTTTTATTCCTTATCGCAACGGTAGGTACGTCGTCATTTGTTATAACGTCGTTTGCATTGACTATCTGTATGCGTTGGAGATAGTCTTCGACAGGATAATTTTTGAGCATTGCTCTTATCTCGTCTTCCTTACCGACCATAACAATATCGAAACCGTCGTTTTTTCGGATTGCGTCTATGCACCCCGCGATAATCTCACCCGGTGAGTAATCGCCGCCGTAAATATCTACTACTACGTTCATATCAAACATGCCTCCATGTTTTTCAAATAATCTTTATTATACTATATTATTTTAATTATTTCAACCTATTGACCGAAAAATTGTATCGTTTCTTAAATTTTCACAATAAAAAACCTTTCCCGCTTTTTACGCGACCGTTTTTTACCGAACAACAAAAAGAGCAAGGGGAAAACCACTCTTGCTCTTTATTGCACAGTGAAAACAAAAAATTATTTCTTCTCTTCTTTCTGAGCCACAACTTCTTTACCGTCGTAATAACCGCAGTATCTGCAAACCGTATGAGAACGAATCTTTTTGTGGCATTGAGAACACTCAACCAAGTTGGGTGCGCTGATTTTCCAGTTAGCGGCTCTGGTATGTTTTCTTTGTTTTGAAGTTTTTCTTTTTGGTACTGCCATCTTTTTAGCCTCCGATACAATTTATAACCATGTGATTATATCACACTTAAAATTTTTGTCAACCGTTTAAACTAAATTTTTGCAATCCTCTTGGTTTCGCGAGCAATGACGAGTTCTTCGTTGGTGGGGATAACCAACACTCTGACCTTGCTATCGGCTGCCGAAATATCCGCAACCTGCCCACGCGGGCAGTGAGCATTTTTTTCCGCGTCGATTTTTACGCCGAGGTAATCCATGTCTTTTAACACCATATTGCGGACATAGGGAGTGTTTTCTCCTACGCCTGCGGTAAAGACGATACAATCGCAACCGTTCATTATTGCGGAATATTGACCGATATAGCCTTTGATACGATACGCAAATATATCTACGGCAAGCTTGTTTCTCGGATTATCAAATGCGTTGCCTTCGGTCAAATCTCTGAAATCACTGCTGACGCCGGACAAACCGAGCATACCGCTCTTTTTGTTGAGATAAGCAAGAGTTCCGCCTATCGTCATGTTCTTTTTGTTCATGAGGTACTCCACCACCGCGGCGTCTATGTTACCGCAACGCGTACCCATAGGCAAACCCTCGAGCGGCGTAAATCCCATCGACGTATCGACACACTTGCCGTTTTTTACGGCGGCGATACTACTACCGTTACCAAGATGACATGTGATTATCTTGAGCTCTTTTATATCCTTACCCAACGCTTTTGCCGCTTCACTGCTGACAAACATATGGCTCGTACCATGGAAACCGTACTTGCGGATACGAAGGTTTTTATAATCGTCGTAAGGAATACCGTACAAAAACGCCTCCTGAGGCATAGTTGCATGAAACGCGGTATCGAATACGGCTACCATCGGCGTACCGGGCATTACTTTTTGGCAAGCTTCTATACCCATGATATTTGCGGGATTGTGCAACGGAGCGAGTTCGATATTTTGTTTGCAACAATCGAGAACGTCATCCGTAACCAAAACGGAAGTGTTATAATCCTCGGCACCGTGCACTACGCGGTGACCTACTGCGGAAATTTCTTTCATCGAACCGACGACGCCACAATCCTTGTCCGTCAAAGCGTCCAATACCATTTGTATTGCTTTTTCGTGATCGGGCATTTGCTCCTTAAAAACAAATTCTTTGCCGTGAGCCTTGTGCGTGAGGACACTGCCCTCTATACCGATGCGCTCGCAAAGACCTTTCGCGATGACCGATTCGTTTTCCATATCGATAAGTTGATACTTTAAGCTGCTGCTGCCGGCATTGATAACTAAAATTTTCATAAATGTTTTCTCCGTTTATATCGTTTATATTTTATTTCTATTTTTGAGCACCTGCTTGGATGCACGTCAAAGCGACCGTACCGACGATATCGCCCACGTTGCAGCCGCGCGACAAGTCGTTTACGGGTTTTGCAAAACCTTGACAGATAGGACCGTAAGCATCAAAACCACCGAGACGCTGTACGAGCTTGTAACCGATATTGCCTGCGTTCAACTCGGGGAAAATAAGCACGTTTGCCTGTCCCGCCACTTTACTGCCTTTAGCCTTGAGTGCGGCAACTTCGGGAGACAACGCCGCGTCGAGCTGCAACTCTCCGTCTATAGCGAGGTCGGGAGCCTTTTCGGCAACGAGTGCCGCCGCCGTCTGAACCTTGGTGACAAAGTCGTGTTTGGCACTGCCCTTGGTTGAAAAGCTAAGCAAAGCAACTTTAGGCTCGACACCGAGGAAAGCACTCGCGGATGTATGAGAAGCCAAAGCAATATCACAAAGCTGTTCCGCCGTAGGATCGGGCGTAACGGCGCAATCCGCAAACAGATAAAGGCTGTTTTCCGTTCTTTCCGGGTGATTCATGATAAAAAATCCGCTTACCGTACTGATACCGGGAGCCGTCTTGATGATTTGAAGCGCGGGGCGGAGCATATCGCCGGTACTATGTACGGCACCGCCGACCATACCGTCTGCAACACCCTTTTTAACCATCATGACACCGTACCACATGACGTCCTTCATCGACGCAAGAGCTTGTTCGGGAGTCATACCCTTTGCTTTACGCAATTCATAAAGATAATCTGCGTATTCCTGAAGGTGTTCGCTCGTCAGGGGATCGATAAAATCAATGCCGCTGAGGTCGACGTCGGGACAAACCCTCTGCGCTTCGTCCTTGGTGCCGAGTAAAATAATTTTAGCGAGTTTTTCCTGCGTGCAAATGGCTGCGGCACGGATAACGCGCGGCTCGTTACCCTCGGGCATAACGATGGTTTTGTTCAATTTTTTAGCCTGAGCTTTGTACTGTTCGATAAGATTTTTCATAATTTCACCTATCCATTGTAAAAAAATATTTTTTATGATATAATGTTTTCGGACTATTCGACAGCCGAAACACATCCGACTGAATCATTTTACTACAAAATCCGAAATTAGTAAACAGTAAGCAGGTAAAAAGTTTTGAAAATTTTAGGAATTATTTGCGAATACAACCCTTTTCACATAGGTCATCTACGCCATATTGATTTTTGCAAAAAAATTTACGGCGAAGATACCCTCCTCTGTTGCGTAATGTCGGGCAATTTTACGCAACGCGGATTGCCCGCCGTACTCGACAAGCATACCCGCGCGAAACACGCAATTCTTGCCGGAGCGGACGCGGTGATAGAATTGCCGTTTCTTTTTTCCACCGGGAGCGCGACGGACTTTGCAAACGGCGGCGTAAAAATACTCGGCCTACTGAACGCAAACGGCATTTGTTGCGGCAGCGAATGCGGAAATGTCGAAGAAATAACGAAATTGAGCAAGCGACTGCTGAACCCGACGTCTGAATTTAACGCAAAAATCAAAGAAATCCTGAGCCTCGGAGAAAACTATCCGACGGCCGTCTCACGTGCCGAAAAAGAGCTATTCGGCAGCGACCTGCTCTCTCTCCCCAACAATCTGCTTGCGGTAGAATACGCCAAGTCTGTTTTTACTCACGTACCCGATACGGAGTTTTTTACAATCGCGCGCGACAGCGATTATCGTTGCGACAGCTCGGACAGCGTCACGTCCGCAGCGATACGTAAGGCGTTTTTCGACCGCGAGCTAAAAAAAATAAAAAACAACGTTCCCGATTACGTCTTTAAAGACCTTAACGACGCCGACGCATCGTCGGCAAAAAGGTTTTACGACTTTTTACCCCTTGCACTGTCAACAAAAACAAAAACAGAGCTGTCAGATATCGCCGAAGTATCCGAAGGGATAGAAAATCTCCTCTATGACAATCTCTGCTTTAACTACGACGAATACGTCGCAAAGATAAAAACAAAACGCTACACCCGCCTGAAATTAAACCGCATATTGCTGTACGGCGCACTCGGTATAGATAAAAAAATACAGGAAGTAAAAAGATCTGCAACCGATATTCCTCTTAAACTACTCGCAGTGAAAAACGACGATAAAGTACTGAAAGCCGTTTTACCGAAAATAGACGAAATCAACGAACGCAATAAAACGAGTCCCGAATACATTACAATTGAAGAATCAACCGAAAAATCCGACAGGTTTTACAATACTATTTTTAACATAGTACAAGATAAAAACCAAAAAAACAAAATCAGGAAGTATTAAAACTCATAAAAATACTAAAAACATGCGCTTTCTCATAAAATATCGATATGAAAAAGCGCTTTTTAAACGTCTTGATTACGGCGTGTTTATTTGCCTTTATCTTTGCTTTCTTATCAAACGCAAAGAAGTATTCTGCCGTCACCCTCGAAGGTTTGACGGTATTTTGCCTTAACGTACTCCCCTGCCTTTTTCCGTTTTTCGTCGTCAGTAAATTGCTTGTAGAGCTAAATTGCCTCGACAAAATATGCGGTTTGTTTTATCCTTTGACCTGTCGCTTCGTAAAAGAAAAAGAAGGCGCCTACGTGTTTTTAATAAGCCTCGTGAGCGGTTTTCCCGTTGGTGTCTCTACCGCCGTGGAAATGTGTCAAAAAGGAATTTTATCTAAAGAATCCTGCGAAAACGTGTGCGTTTTCAGTAATTTTGCAGGTCCGATTTTCGTTATCGGTTCGGTAGGAAATTTTTTTAACGACGCAAAAATAGGTATCATTCTTTACGTCTCTTGCGTTGTCGGAGGAATTGTAAACGGGCTTGTTTTTTGTCGTAAAAAATCACCCTCTTTTTCCAAACACTCGACTTTGGCAATTACCGAAAAATCCGATTCTGTTTTTTACGACTGCATCTACTCGTCGGTACGCAATATTTTGTTTGTCGGAGCCACTATCGTTATGTTTTACCTTCTTGGGCGAATGATATTTTCGTTTCTCCCCGCAATGCCGTTGTCAGTCGAAGCGTTGCTGCAAGGACTTTTGGAAATGACAGGCGGCGTGCGTATTGCGGCACAACTCTCCAATCGTTTTTTCGGCACGTTGATTGCAAGTTTCATTGTCGGTTTCGGGGGGCTGTGCGTTTTTTTACAATGTTGCTCTTTTTGGCAAAAATGTAACATAAACTGCGGAAAAATGCTGTTAAAAAAAGCAACCCAAGCGGTTGCTTCTTTTTTGGCATGTTTTATTTTACTGCTTATCTTTGGCATCTGACTCGTCGCCGTTAACTGACGGCAACATATCGTAAAGTTTCAGAATCAACTCCCGCGTATCATCCCAATCCAGACACTCGTCGACTTTAGATACGCCGTATTCATTCATTGCGCTACCTGCGTGCAGATAACTCTCCAACATCAGTCCCCTCGCCGAAGTATTTGTTACCACCGACAAAGCAACGTTTATTTGATTTGCGGCATGTTTTTTGCTATTGGCATGACTGCAATCCACCATGACGAACTCGCACGGTACGTTTAACCGTTGACAATCTTTTTTTAATCTGTCTATACTTTCAGCGTCCGCATTCGAGTGAAACGCTCCGTCGGCATCGTTGTATCCCCTCAATACGGCATGAGCGTACTCGTTGCCTACCGTTGCCATCTGTCCGTCGCGGAATAAAAAGTCTTTACGCGTTTTCACCGCGCGCAAACTCCCGGCGAGGTTGGTCAGATTGCCCGACAAATCGTTTTTAACGCCCACCGCACACTCGAGACCGCTGGCTATGTTTCGGTATATAGGCGTATTCGATTGCCTCGCTCCCAAAAAATAGTAACTGACCAAATCGCCGTTGTAATCGAGTTGTTCGGTATATAAAAACTCGTCAGCCACAGGCAATCCGGTCCTGCTGATACAGTTGGCAAGCATTTTTCTCGTCTTTATAATGCCTTTTTCTATTTCTATTTTATCTCCGTCCGGTTGAAACATCATACCGAGATAACCGTCGCCGACACTACGAGCTTTTGCCGTATACAAACGCGGCACAAGAAATATTTTATCGTTTACTTTCAGACTGAGTTCTTTGAGCCTTAGACAAAACTCCAGCACCGCATCGGCATCGTCCGCACCGCATGGGCCACAAACAATCAAAAATCGTTTGTCGATGCCCGCTATTATATCTTTTATAATGCGATCGTTAGCTTCTTTAACCGCGACGGAAGTTTTATCCAATTTTATCTTTTTGCGGAGTTTGTCCGGCTTTATTATCTTATCGAATTTTTGAAACATCGACAACCTCTTTTATCTTTTCAACCAGTCCGTCGGGAACCAAACCGTATATGTCCTCGTCATACTTGATAAACTCTCTCACCAGCGTACTGCTGATATGGCGATACTCCGGGGCGGAAAGCAAAAACAAAGTTTCTACTCCGAACGTTTTTTTATTGACGGTAGCCATCTGATACTCGTACTCCAAATCAATCGAATTTCGCAAAGACTTTACTATACAGTCGACTTTGTTTTTTTTGCAAAAATCCGCCAACGTGCCGTTAAAACTCATTACTTTTACGTTGTTTAAGCCGCCACAAGCCTCTGTAAGCAGTTTTTCCCTATTTGACAATGAAATACAACATGTCTTGTTGACGTTGTCGGTAACTGCAACTATCAACTCGTCAAACAAAACGGCAGCTCGCTTTATTATTTCGACATGACCTGAATGTACGGGAGAAAAACTCCCTGCAAAAACCGCCCTTTTCATTGTTCGTCTCCTACTACCTGATAAAAACTAAAACTGCACTTGCCCATCGTCTTAACTCTGTACTTTGACAAATTTCCTACGCTGTCCGGCAATTGGTTTGCGGTATCATGCTCAAATACGATTATGGCGTCTTTAGACAAAACGTCGCTTTTTTCAAGTCGCTTTAATACGTCGTAATACAACCCGTCATGATACGGCGGATCTGCAAACACAACGTCAAACTTTTGTTTTAAACTACCTATTGCCGAGTCGTACGACAAGTTTAAAACCGTAGACTGTGACAAACAACCGCATTTTTCGCAATTGGCTTTAATCGTCTTTACCGCGTCTTTGTTAACGTCGACAAACACACAACTCGCCGCTCCGCGGCTCAACGCCTCTAAACCGAGACTGCCGCTACCCGAAAAAATATCCAGAATATGTGCCTCGGGTATATCTGCCTGCAAGATGTTAAACAACGTTTCCTTTGTGCGATCCAGCGTCGGTCTCAACGTCGTCTTGGGAACGTCAAGCTTGCGACCTTTAAATTTTCCCGCTATAACTCTCATTTTTACGAAATACTCGCTCCGTAATAATAATTTACCTTATATTGTATTTTATCATGTTTTTTCATTAAACACAATTGCATTGATACAAAAAGTATGATAAAATAAAAAAAGAGGTCATCATGAAACGATTTAAGTATAAATTAAACGGCATCACCAAGGTTTTGGTTGCAGTCGGATGCGTCTTGTGTCTCGTAGCGATAGCGGCATCCGTAATTAAACTCATAGTAGTAGAAAACAACTCGTACCCGTCAATCGTTTTTAACGTAATCACGATAACGTTTGCGGTAGTTTTTATCGTTGCTTTTTGTCTTGTTTTATCTATCCGTTACGACGTCAACGCAGGCGGAGTGAGGCTTGTTTTGGGGTTTTTTACAATAAAAAACGGGAGTTTTTCTCCGGAAAAAATTGCCGCAGTCGTACGCAAAACAAAAACCAACGTCCTGCTGATAGTAAGCGACCTTACCGTTGAAAATCCTCTCGGGACGATTATAAATATCGATTCGTCGTTGTTTGAGGGGTTTATAAAAGCTCTGTCTGACAGCGGAATATCATTCGATTACATCGAAGATATAGAGTAACCGTTGACGTCGATTAAAAACGCCGTTGTTTATACTGTTTTACAATCTAACTGAAACGAAAAAATTTTAAATCCCGTACGTTTGTCAGCGTACGGGATTTTTAAAGTGGCGTTACTTATTTAGATACGATTTGTGTATAGTTATAAAACGGTTTTATCACTCGGCGGATATCAGTATCGCCCTACACGGCGCACCGTCCGCACCAGATAAATTTAGCGGAGCCACATTTAAAAAATAAACGCCCTCGTTTACTTCGGATAAACAAATCCCTTCAAGCAAAACAACGTCGGCACCCAAAAGGACGAGATGCACTTCCATCGGCGAGTCTTGCGGACCGACTGTCTGAGGTTCGTTCCCCAAAAGCAAAACCCCCGAAGACGCAAACGTCTTTGCCGCATCAAACGACACTTCTACTTTGCCTTTTAAAAGAATTCTCTTTGAAGCTTCCGCGTTTTGTTTTTTTGCTTTTTTTATTATTTCTGCAGCATCGTCCCCCGTAACGACTCCATGTCGCTCGGCAACGTAAGCAAGCCCCACAAACGCGTCTAAACGTATCTCGTCCACGGTTTTTCCTTCTTTAATAAAATGAAACGGCGCGTCTATATGCGTGCCGTTGTGCGCACACATGGAAAACGCCGTCAAATTGTACACGTCGCCTTTTTGCGTTGATTTAAGTATTTCTTTTTTAGGCGTCGGATCACCGGGATACACCTGACAATTAAAAACTTCCTGAGAAATATCGTAAATTTTCATTACTCGCGTCTCCGCCATAAATTTTATTTTTCGTAAAGCATTGTACCACAATAACTCGATTTTTTCAATATATTGCCATTATTAAACGTAACTTTTTAAAAATAAACAAGGTCTGATCGCTTACGTGTCAAACCTTGTTTCATACGCAAACATATTATCAAACGAAAAAAGACGAGATAAAATACAAAAAGGACTGATTAGCCGTTGTTCCTCACTCTGCGACAGAAATATTACTTAAAAATTCTCCGATTGCGTCAATGGACTTTCCTATACCGTCGGGAGCTTTGACAGTTATAAAATAATAAACGTCGTTGCAATCCTTTAGAGTTACGAGCCATGTTGTTTCATCAAAATGCAACGCAAAACCGTATATACGCATTTTGTCGCCGTTTTTTGTTAAACCGCCGTCTATTTCGTAATAATCCGCATTTTGGGACGCGCAAACCCGTGACCTTAATATCCGCGCACCCCCTGCCAAATATATGTTTTCATTTGAAGAAAACACGCCGATATTTTTTAAATCTACGTACATTGCAAACCTAACCATATCCATAGACGACTGATACCCTTTGTCGACATAATATGAATAATAATCGGTATCCACTAAAGGATTAACGACGTTTGCCGCATAATTTGCATTAAACTCAATAAAGTTTCCGTTTGCGTCCGTATAAAGTCCCTGACCTTGCTCAGTCGCAACAAATCCATCGGGTAAATTGCATACTACCATCGGTTTGTTATCTTCGCAAAATACGATTGTCGACGCATTACCGTTTCCGATAAGAAGGTTTTGTTTTCTATTGATAACAATATTGCCACTTACTCCTTCGGGGTGCAATATTTTTGACCGATTAACCACGTTGCATACTCCGACTATCGCCAAAACAAAAACGATTGTCGCAACACACAACGCAATTATTTTTTTAATCTTCGACGTTGTAGCTACTTTCTCTACTTTAGGAATATTCTCAATATCGTTTTTTGTCTCTTGAAATTCGCTGCCGAGCAATTCATCTAAACTCACGTCGAAAATTTGAGATAAAATGCGAGCTTGTTCAATATTTGGCGCAGTTTCTCCTAATTCCCACTTTGAAATAGTCTGCCGAGCAACACCTACTTCATCCGCAAGCTGCTCTTGCGATAAACCGCTCTTTTTTCTTAATTCATAAATCCGATTTGTTAAACTCATCCGTATTCCCCCTCATATGCGTAAATCATAGCATTTATTGTCCTGACAGTCTACCGCTTTACGTTGGAAAAATCGCCCGTTTTCTTAACATTTTAAAATTCAGACTATTTTTGCTTTTAAATCCATTTTCACGCAGCAATTGATATGTCGATTTAGAAACGACAGAAATGAACCATATTTACTAACTTTATAAATACAGGATGTTATCTGATTTAAATTCCAATAATATTGTTAACTGACAGTTATACCACCATATTTTTTAATACGGTGGCATTAGTATTTACCTTATAAATAGGAAAACAACTCCTTTGCGTAAAGAAAAAAGGTCTGATACTTTTCGTATCAAACCTATGCTTTTCTTAAAATTATACGAGCAACAATTAGAAATTGTTTTCCACGAGGCTATTCTTTCACTTTATGATAAATATGACGAATTCTTTAATGATGTCAGTATTATCTTGCAACGGAGCATTAAAACTAAAACCCGTCAAAAGCAAATTCTAAAACTACTCAAAAAGAAAAATACTCCCCACAATAGTTCATATGAAAAAACAATGTGGAGAGTTTTAATTTCAAAGGTTGAGGTCTTTCCAGATAGGCGACTTTTATTCTACTTTATAGACGAAAGCCAATTTGAGTACGCATTACCTAAATGGAAGATAAAAGAAAACGATAAATAAAAAAAACGCCTACTTAATTTCAGCGTCATTTTATAGATTTATTCCTTCTCAGGGATTATTGGTACATAAAGATAACTATCATATTTGCCACCTGTGTAAATACGGTGTCTACCTTTGTTATGGTCTTTTGGCATTTCGGCAGTATCGACTTTAGAACCTGCAAACATTTCCGCTCCACCGATAGTATACATTTCTGTTTTTTCATCAGGCATATAAGTATACCCTTCCTTAGGAAGATTAATCTTTGCCATTTTTAATTTGAATGGTCCTGTCCACATTTTCTTAG
>CAZTCB010000014.1:0-31890 GCA_964612455.1 uncultured Subdoligranulum sp.
ACAGCGTAAACGACGTCTTTTGCTACCTCAACGACGGCGCGATAGAGTACATACCGAACTCTGTCGTAACAGTGCAAAGCGGTGTTGCGCTTTGGAAAATAGCTGCCGATGCCGATTCGCTTAGCAATATTTACAGCAACTATCTTGCCGAGGGCTTTAGCGGCGAGGTTAACGTTATGACGGGTGTCGATGTGGGTAACAACAGCGGATTGAGTATTACGTACAGCACTAGCGCAAGCGATAGAGTAGTAATGCGTACCAACGGTGGAACGCTCACGGTCAATGCGTCCAATGCAACCGTAGAACACTACGGCAATGCAAGTGTTGTTGACGTAAAAGCAGTAGCAAGCAATTCTTATCACGAATTCGGAAAAGTAGTAGAGTTTAAGGCAACTTCGGGCAGAATCGTTATCGAACCGACAGGTCTTGTTAATAAAATCAGCGAGGCTGAAAATGGCGCTACCTTTGAAAAGAAGGACGGCGGTTTGGTCCTGGAGGTTTCAGACGGAGTTAAGTCCTCGACTGTTAACGGCATTGTAGCTACCGATGACGACAAAGCAAATTACGTACTCGAGATTTACACGGCGTCAGAGTTGGCAGATTTTCGCGATAGCGTCAACAACGGTATGACTTATGCGGGTTTGACGGTTAAGCTCACGGCGGATATCGATTTGAGTGCTTATACCAATTGGTTGCCCATTGGACACGAACGCGGACAAACAAAATCCTTTAAAGGTACTTTTGACGGTCAGGGACATACCGTTTCAAACCTGAGTATCAACACCGGTGACAACGTCTATGAGTTTTGCGGTCACGAGGACGTTGCGTTGTTTGGTAAAATTTCCTATGCGACGATAAAGAATTTCACGGTCGCGGGGACGGCAGTCGGCAACAGCGTTGCAGGTGTCGTTGCGTCTTGCTTTGAAAATTCCGTCGTGGATTCCGTTACTTCTGACGTTGTTTTGATTCAACCGGATAGTAATGTCAGCGCCCGTCTCGGAGGTATCTGTGACATGGCAGGTGGCGGCGCAACAATTAAAAATTGTATTAATAACGGGCGAGTATCTTCGGCAAACGGTCCTACGGGAGGCATAGTCGGTTTTGCCGGCAACGGTGCATTGAATATCCTTAACTGCAAAAATACTGCCACTATTGAAAATACGATTCGCGAAGATAAAAACTATGCGGGGCAAGCCGGTGGCATCTTGGGCGGAAGCATAAGTGTTGAGAATGCTGTTATTACCATTAAAGATTGTATAAACGACGGAGAAATTAAAGGCGCTGTATCCGGAGGTATTGCTGCTACTTTTACTCACTTTAACAGTACGATCGAGTCTTGTATCAACAATGCTGACGTGACTTCTTATATCGGAAACTGCGGCGGCATAGTCGGTGACGGAATAAATATAACGTTGAAGGATTGCGTTGTCAACAGTGCTAAAGTTACGGGTAAAGGTTGTACCGGCGGGTTAATAGGATGCTTAAACGGTATCAATAAAATCGATAATTGCACGGTAAATGAGAAAACAAGCCTTACCTGCACAAGTAATAGAAAAACAGGAAAATATGTGGGACTTTTGGGCAACGGTAATGGAGTGGCAGAGGTAGATACGGCGCTTACGGTCGTCGGCGTTGACTCTATTGACGGATTGTTCGGTGATAATCGTATAAGCGGTAAAATAAATTACACTAAGTAAATTGATTATCGAGATTTACTATTAGTTGCTTAAAAAAAATAAGTCCGCAGGGGTAATCCCCTGCGGACTTAACGCGTTAAAATGAGGTCAGTCGACGAAAGGCGTTTTTAGGGGTTTTACATTAAATACAATTCGCCTTTATTAAATATTTTGACGCAGAGGTCAGCCATATATTCTTTGGTTTCTTTCATTCCGTCGTTGAGCCAGTTGAGCGCTACTTTTAAAAATGCGCCTTCTACCGCGAGCAAGGTATAGTGACTTTCTACGCTGGACGCGGGGCGGACTTCTTCTAAAAAAGAGCTGATTTTTACGGTAAACATTGCGATTAAATCGGCTTTCATCAACATTTTTATCGTCGGGGCAAATTTTTCTAACCAGTAAAAACAGTCAAAGTAGAGTCGGTAGGGATCGGCAGCGTACTCGAGTTTGTCGGCGGCATCCCAAAGTCGCTCGCTGATAACGCGCGCGATTTCTTGCAAAACGTCTTCTTTAGTGCCGTAGTTGCGGTAAAAAGCCGTTCGCGACACGCCTGCTTTTTTTACCAATTCCGTAATGGTAATTTTATCGATAGGTTTGTTTTGTACGAGATATACCATTGCGCCGCGTATACACTCTCTGGTGAGACTATTTGAGTCGTAATTGGACAAACGGCTCTCAGAGGACGTTTTTTTTGTCTTTTTCGTTTCTGTTTTCATAAAAAACCTCCCATGCTGTTTGATGTTACAAGTGTAACACGAAAGGCTTTTTTTGTCAATTTAAATACCGTCGGATTGATAAAAGTTACAAATGCTACGCAAATGTATTTTAAAAAAAGCAATAAATGCAAACGAAGCGGATTAATATGTCGGTTTCAAGTCGTCAGAATAAAAACTCAGAGACGGGATTAAAGCGCTTGTTTACGAGGGCGTATATACCGATTGCAAAAGTAATCGTCGCAACTATACAGTTGTATAGCGGGTAAAAACTCACTATGGCACTCAACAGCAATATGAGACTGATGCCAAAGTAGTGTTTTGCGCGATTTTTTGCAAACGCGAAAAAAAAGAAAGAGGAATCGGTTTTGCGTCGTTTCGTCGGGAGGGGCGCAACGGTTTTGTCGTTTTCTCTTAAAAAACGCCGCGTTGAAAAAAAGTCGAAAACCGATACCGATACGGGCAGTTCTCTCGTCGCTTGCCACGCCGACGAATCGGTTTTTATACAAAATATTACGATTTTTTCGGCGCCTACTTTTTTTGCTCGTTTATAAGCGTTAAAAACGTCTTGCGAGACGACGTTTGTTACTCTGAAAGAAAACTCGATTAGGACGTTTACTTTGTTTTGCAAGAGTACGCACGAATCGGAAACGGGCGTGACGGCATAACCTTTGTCTTTAAAAATTTCTATAAACGGAGAAAAATCCGTCATCGTAGCGAGTGACAATTTTAATGATTTAGTCGACGCACGTCTGTATCTGCCGGGTAGAATTTCCGCTTTTTTTAGCGAAACCATGAGGATGGCAAACAGCATTACGGACAATAATGCCGACACGCAGTATCTCGCCCAAAGAGGTTGATTGTAAAACGACAGCCAACAAAAACATAAAAAGAAAAAGGTTGTCGAAATCAACGATAGATTCAAGTACTTTGACATATCGCTATTATTGCCGTTTTTGGCAAAAATAAAAAATAAAAATAGAAAAACCGCTTAACAAAACGGGCGCGTTTTGGTATAATCCGAGTATGAAAATAGGTTTTTTCGGGGGCACTTTCGCTCCCGCTCACAACGGACACGTCAATATGGTCATTAGCGCGATTCGTCAACTCAATCTTGACAAGGTTATCGTGATGCCAAACGGTATTCCTCCGCACAAATACTGCGCCATGGACAAGACTGATAGGTTTAACGTTGCTAAACTTGCATTTGGCGGTATCGCCGACGTAGAAGTCAGTGATTTTGAAATCAGTAAAGACGGTGCGAGTTTTTCATACGAGACGCTCGAGTACCTAAAGTCCGTTTATCCCGATGACGAATTGTTTTTTATCATGGGCGGAGACAGTCTGCGTGATTTTCTGTTGTGGCGAAACCCGCGAGAGATAGCGCGACTTGCTACGCTCGTCGTGGCGACGCGGGACGGCTGCGTAGATATCGAGTCACTGTCGGCGGTAAGAAAGGCTTTTGACACAAGAGTGATTTTTTTGGATTTTAAACCGATGACGGTGAGCAGTACGGACGTGCGCATGCGGTACCGACTCGGACTCGGTAACGAAAGTTTCGTTCCGAAAGCGGTAGATGAATACGTCCTATCCGAAGGGATATTCAAGGGTTGTTCGGACAAGGTGGCAAAACTAAAAACTCTGTTGGAGGAAAAGCGCTTTGCTCATACTGTGAGCGTGGCGTATGCCGGCGTGGATTTTTCAAAGAAAAACGGAGTGACGGAGGAGGACGCCTTTTTGGGGTGTTTGTTGCATGACTGCGGCAAAAACATTCCGCGAGAGCAATGGGAAAAATACGATTTCGATAACTCGGAGGGGCTTATGCCGCCGATTATTCACTGTGCGTTGGGCGTCAAAGTGGCAGAAAGAGAGTTTGGCATCACGGACGAGAGGTTGTTGAACGCCATACGTTTTCACACAACGGCAAAGCCGGATATGAGCACGCTCGAAAAACTCGTTTTCGTCGCCGACAAGGCGGAAAAAACGCGCAAATACGACGTTTCGAGGTATTATAGCGCGGCATTGACCGATATAGATAAGGCGTTTAAGCTCGTTTTGTACGATATGTATCTCATCGCCGTAAAAAAATACGGCGCGGAAAAGGTTGACAAAACCACCCTCGATGCATTAAAATATTATAAATTGATTTAGTTTTGCAAAAAATATTTATCGGAGGAAACAACATGGAGTTAACCGTCAATCAAAAGGTTGATTTGATATGCAAGACACTCGCCGAAAAAAAGGCTTTTGATATCAAGATAATAGAGACTACGACGTTGACTGACGTTGCGGATTATTTCGTCGTGTGCAGCGGCAAGAGTCTGCCTCAGGTTAAGGCGATTTTCGAGCACCTTGAGGAAAAAACCGAAGAGGCGGAGTTGGTTTGCCGCCACAAAGAAGGTTATCGTGAGTGTAGGTGGATTGCCTTGGACTACGACAACGTAATCGTGCATATTTTTCATCAGACGAGCAGGGAGTTTTACCAACTCGATAAATTGTGGAACAACGGCAACAACGTCGTCGACTTTAAAGAATAAATTATTACGAAACCAAAGAGGAAACGATTATGGGAAAATTCGTTATTAAAAAGACTCCTACGGGCGCTTTCAACTTTAGTTTGTTTGCGACCAACATGCAAAAACTCGCGGTATCGGGACAGCTCTATACCACCAAGGGCGCGTGCAAGAAAGGTATGGACAGCGTCGGTAAAAACGCTCAGCGCTGTATCGAAGAAAATCGCATATTGGACCTCACGTCCAAGTCTCCGGACGAAAAAACATGCCCGAGGTTTGAGATTTATTCGGACAAAGCGGGAATGTTTCGTTATCGCCTCATAGCGACCAACGGTGAAAGCATTGCGATAAGCGAAGACGGCTACAAGTCAAAGACGAGCTGTCTCAACGGTATCAAGAGCGTTGCCGTCAACGCCGTTAATCCCGATATAGAGGATACGACGCTCGCAACGGATAAATAACGAAAAACTTGGTCAGGAATAAATAGCGTAAAAAAACACCGTAACCTCCGTTTTTAAGCGGTGGTAGCGGTTTTTTTGTTTTTTTTGACTTTTTAAAGGAGATTGACGAATGGAAAAAAGTTACTATTTTGATTCTCATGACGGAAAAAAGATTTTTGTCAGGGAGTGGATTCCCGCGGGGCAACCGACCTGTATCGTGCAGATTTTTCACGGGATGGCGGAGCACGGCGGCAGATACGTCGGTATGGCTGAGTATCTCAACGGTCTCGGTTGTCTTGTTTTTGCCGACGATCATCGCGCCCACGGAAACACAGACAAGCATACTTTGGGATATTGCGACGGCGACGTGTGGAAGGACACGCTAAAAGACGAGGAGTTGTTGAATAAAAAATACAGGGACGCTTTTGACGGCTTACCTTACGTGATACTCGGTCACAGTTACGGGAGTTTTTTGTTGCAGGCGTATATAGAGAGCGTGGACGGCTCGCTTTACGACGGCGTCGTTTTGTCCGGCAGCGCGAAAATGGAAGGCGCGCAGGTTACCTTCGGTAAAATCGTCGCGACACTCGGTAATGAGAAAAAACCTGCAAACTTTATTAAAAAAGTGAGTTTTGACGCTTACAATAAAAAGTTTTCGGACGGTACGTTTATTACGAGTAAAAGAGACGAGGACGAACGTTACGCGGCGGACGAGTATTGCGGTTTCGTGTGCAGTAATAATTTTTACAAAAACTTTTTCGGCGGATTAAAAGGGGTGTATAAAGCGGAAAACCTCGCAAAAATTCCTAAAAACAAGCCGATATATATCTATGGCGGCGATAAAGATCCCGTCGGAGATTTCGGAAAATCTCTCAGGGCGTTGTACGAAACGTATATCGACGCGGGTTTGACCGACGTTAAGTTTAAACTTTATGAAGGATGTCGACACGAGGTTATAAACGACGTTTTGGCGCACGAGTGTCTTAGAGACTTGGGGGCTTTTCTGTCTTCGGTAAAAAGAGGGAAAAAATGAAAGCGGTAGTCCAACGTGTAAAAAATGCGGTGTTATCCGTTGCGGGTGAAAAAATTTCCGAAATCGACTTTGGTTTGGTTGTATTTTTTTGCGCGGAACGAACCGACGTAGAACAAATTGAACAAAAAATCAATTATTTGGCAAAAAAAATAGTTAATCTTCGTGTTTTTGAGGATAAAAACGGTAAAATGAACCTATCCGTATTAGACGTCAACGGGCAAATATTGTCGGTTTCGCAGTTTACGTTGTGCGGCGACGTGAGTCACGGCAATCGACCGAGCTTTATTTCTGCGATGCCTCCGGAGGATGCAAGAGTCGGTTACTTGTCTTTTTGTAATGCTTTGCGCGGATACGGCGTAGACGTAAAAGAGGGTGTTTTCGGTGCGGATATGCAGATAGTTCAGACCAACGACGGTCCCGTTACTATTTGGTACGATATATAATAACAATGATTTTTTACCCGCCGCAAAGGCGGGTTTTTTCATGCTGTAAATTGCTTCGTCAAGTACAAAAAAGTATAGTATTTAAAAATTTAAAAAATTTTTCGCAAAATCCTTGACAATCAAAAAGTTATCTGTTATCATCGAAGCATAAACAGTAATGATTATCGTTATTGATGTGCGAGGGATGATATGAGACAAAGTTGCAAACGGGACGCAATAAAAAAAATCTTGAGTGAAAACCGCACTCATCCCACAGCGGACGAGGTATATCGTCTCGTCAGAGAGCAGTATCCCAATGTGAGTCTCGGGACGGTTTATCGCAATTTAAAGACTTTGGCGAGCGAGGGGGCGGTCAGTACGCTGGAAACCACCGACGCTTGTCTGCATTACGACGGCGACGTCAGCGAGCATTGTCATTTCGTTTGCGAGCGATGCGGCAAGATAATCGATATTTTCGTAACGGTCGAGCCGCCGAGAGAGATAGAGGAGTGCGGTGCGACGGTCACTTCGTCTAAAGCCGTTTTTTACGGCGTGTGCTCGGATTGTCGTAAAAAGGCATGACAAAATGTAATTAAACGGCTAAAGGTCCGATTTAATTAATAATAAAAAAATAAAGAAGGAGACGTTTATTATGAAAAAATTTGTATGTTCTATCTGCGGTTACGTTCACGAGGGAGATTCCGCGCCGGACGCTTGTCCTATTTGCAAAGCTCCCGCAAGCAAGTTTATTGAGCAGTCGGATGAAATGACTTGGGCGGCGGAGCACGTCGTAGGCGTCGCAAATGACGTAGACGAGGATATCAAAGCCGATCTTCGTAAAAACTTTGAAGGCGAGTGTTGCGAAGTCGGTATGTATCTTGCTATGGCACGCGTTGCGCACAGAGAAGGCTATCCCGAAATCGGTTTATATTACGAAAAAGCCGCGTGGGAAGAAGCCGAGCACGCCGCAAAATTTGCCGAGTTGCTGGGCGAAGTCGTCAGCGACAGCACCAAGAAAAATCTTACCGTCCGCGTAGAAGCCGAAAACGGTGCGACTCTCGGCAAAACGATGCTTGCGAAAAAAGCAAAGGAACAAAATCTTGACGCTATACATGATACCGTCCATGAGATGGCACGCGACGAAGCACGTCACGGAAAGGCGTTTAAAGGTCTGCTCGACAGATATTTTAAATAATCCGTTTTCGGTAAAGCTTAAAAACAAGACCGCTCGGTCTTGTTTTTTTTCGTGAAAAAACAGCGGTTTGAGACGATGAAAAAAATTCACAAAAAGAGGCAAAAAATATTTCGTTTTTATGTTGCAAAATTTGTTGATATTTGTTACAATAAAAAAAGTATTTTGGAGGGATTATGGCTAAACATATTTTCGTTATGGGCGGAGTCGTTTCCGGTCTCGGTAAAGGTATTACGATGGCGAGTATCGGCAGATTGCTTAAGGCGCGCGGACTTAAGGTAATCGCGCAAAAGATGGATCCTTACATCAACGTCGACCCCGGTACCATGAGTCCCTTACAACATGGCGAAGTTTACGTTACCGACGACGGGTGCGAAACCGACCTCGACCTCGGACACTACGAGCGTTTTATCGACGAGGATCTCAACAAGTTCAGCAGTGTTACTACGGGAAAGGTTTACTGGAATGTTTTGACCAAGGAGAGAGAGGGCAAGTACCTCGGTCAGACCGTGCAGATTATTCCCCATGTGACAAATGAAATCAAGAGTTTCGTTTACAACGTAGGCAAACAGAGCAAAGCCGACGTAGTCTTGACCGAGATAGGCGGCACTATCGGCGATATCGAAAGTCAGGCTTTTTTGGAGGCAATAAGGCAAATTTATCACGAAGTGGGTAAAGAAAACTGCATGTTTATCATCGTTACTCTCGTTCCGTATATAAGCGGTAGTAACGAGCAAAAGTCCAAGCCCACTCAACATTCCGTTAAAGAATTGATGGGTTTGGGTATTTCACCCAACGTCATCGTTACGCGTTGCGATATGCCTCTCGATCCAGACGTAAAACGCAAGATTGCTTTGTTTTGCAACGTCAAAGAAGATTGCGTGATAGAAAACGCGACCGTAGAGTCTCTTTACGAGGTTCCTTTAATGCTTGAGGAGCAACACATAGGAGACGTTATTTGCAGAGAGCTCAATCTCGATTTGCCAAAACCGAATCTTGCCGAATGGGAGGATATGCTGAGCCGTATCCGTAACCGCGACAAAAAAGTAAAAATAGGTCTCGTCGGCAAATACGTGAAACTTCATGATGCGTATCTGTCTGTCATAGAGGCATTAAACCATGCCGGGTATGAAAATTCAGCCAACGTCGAGATAAAATGGATTGACAGCGAGAGATTGACCGACGGCAACGTGGAAAAGCATCTTAAGGATTGCGACGGAATAATAGTCCCCGGTGGTTTCGGCGACAGGGGTATAGACGGTATGTTCGTTGCCGCTAAATACGCAAGGGAAAACAACGTGCCTTATTTCGGTATATGTCTCGGTATGCAGGTTGCCTCAATAGAGTTTGCACGCAACGTGCTCGGTTGGTCGGACGCCAACAGTACGGAGTTTAATCCCGATACTACGCATCCCGTCATCGATATAATGGATGATCAGATAGGCGTTACCAAAGGCGGTACGATGCGTCTCGGCAGTTATCCTTGCGAGATAAAGAGCGATACGCTCATGCATAGGGCTTATAAAAAGACGTCCATACGCGAGAGACATCGTCATCGTTACGAATTAAGTAATTTTAAATACGGAGAGATATTTGCGGCTGCCGGTATGGATTTCGTCGGAATTGCGCCCGACGGCAACAGGGTAGAAGCCGTTGAAATTCCGTCAAACGACTTTTTTATCGGTGTTCAGTTTCATCCTGAGTTTAAGAGTCGTCCCAATAGAGCGCACCCCATATTTAGGGAATTTATAAGGGCATCGATAAATCACAAGGAAAAATAAATACGTTTGCAACCGACGCATTCGGTTGCGGTATCGCTAAAAAACGACACACTATATTTCACTTGCTGTGAAAAATAGTGTGTTTTCGTTATTTGGAAAAAACAGTGCCTATGAAAAAAGATATACGTAGTTTTGATTTTAAATTTCTTGAAAAAGAAAATATGTCGGATTTACTTATGCTTCAATCTGAAGTTTTTAATAATCTTAAGGACGAAAGATTATTACGAAAAAATACGGCGGAAACTTTTACTCCTTGTTTTGTTGCGCCGTCGGTGGTTTTAGGAGCTTTTTACGACGGAGAACTCGCCGCCGTCGGGATTTTGCTTTACCCCGATAAGGATGAAGATTTGTCGTTTTACGTCGTCGGTGCGCCAAAAAGTCGTAATTGCGCAAATCTCAAACTCACTATCGTAAAACCGGCTTTCGTGGGGAACGGGTTGCAAATAAATCTCTTAAATCGGCTTGAAGAGTACGCTTTAAAACAGGGTACCGAGGTTCTTTTGGCAACGGTATCGCCGCTAAATGTTTTCAGCTTGTCCAACTTGATAGCGGCGGGATACGAAAAAAATACGACGATAAAAAAATACGGTTCGGAAAGGTTCCTGATGATAAAAAAGATAGTAAAGCAGTATTAAAGTATTGGTTTTGGATATATCTTCGTTTTTTTCTTAATCCGACTGATATTTTTGAACGAAAAGGAATACGAGTTGAAAAAATGCACACACTTGTTTAAATGGATAATTTGGAGTGTGTGTTATGAAAAACAAAGTAGAGATATGCGGTATAAATACTTCGTCATTGCCTAAATTATCGTCCGCAGATACCGAAAAATTGCTCGTCGAAGTAAAAAAAGGTGACTTAACAAAGCGCGAAAACGTTATAGTGGGAAACATGCGCCTCGTTTTGTCCGTTTTGCACAGATACGTTCCGCGGGTAGGCAATTTAGACGACCTCTTTCAGATTGGTTGTGTGGGGCTTGTTAAAGCCATAGATAATTTTGACGTTACTTTAAACGTGAAGTTTTCTACCTACGCGGTACCGATGATAGTCGGAGAAATCCGTCGATACCTGAGAGAGGCAAACGGAATAAGAGTGAGCAGAGGTATCAGGGACGTCGCTTACCTTGCTTTAACTGCGAGAGAACGCCTGAAAGCGGAAGGCGAAGAAGACGTCGGTCTCGATAAAATAGCAGAACGACTGAACATGCCGGTATCTAAGGTTGCTTTTTGCCTCGATGCGATTAACGATCCCGTTTCGCTTAACGAGCCGGCTTTTTCGGACGGAGAAGATACAACCTTGTTGATGGATCAACTTAGCGACAAGAGTAATACGGAAGAGAAGTGGATAGATAACGTTAGCCTTGCCGATGCTCTGTTGCAGCTCGAAACCCGAGAAAGAAAGATATTAAAAAAACGGTATTTTGAGGGAAAAACCCAAACTGAGGTAAGTGCCGAAATGGGCATATCGCAAGCTCAGGTTTCGAGAATAGAAAAAAACGCGATAGGCAGTATAAGGGCATATTTTTCGTAAATAAATAGTTTTGATAGTAATAAATTCACCGATAGTCGCATATAGCTTAAAGAGGTGTTGCGATATGGATATATCTTTTTGCGAGTTGAGACAAAAGGAAGTGGTAAATATTTTCGACGGCAGACGATTGGGCAGAGTCATAGACATGGTTATCAGTTTACATTCTTGTCGTGTATTGGGTATAGTGGTACCGGGAAACAGACGTCTTTTCAATACGAAAGAAGATATATTTGTTCCATGGAAAAACATTCATAAAATAGGAGACGACGTCGTACTCGTTCAATTGACGGCAAACGGCGGACCGTCTACCGATTACTCAAAGTCGTCTAAAAAACCTTGTCGTGTTACGCCGATTTGTTGTTCGTCTGCAGACGACGTTTCTGACGATAACGTTGATTTTTCGGTGGACGACGAATAGAAAAGCAAAAACAGATATTTTTTTGGCCCTATTCGGGCTTTTTTTATTGCAAAAAAAATAGTTTTATGGTATATTAAAAAAATGCTTAAAGAAATTGTTTCGCGTAAAAACGCTCGACTATCCGAGCTGATAAGAGAACAGACGGATTTGGGATTTTACCAAATAAAAAAAGTAATAGAAAACAAAAACGTCAAGATAAACGGCAAACGCGTCAATGCGGACGTCGTAGTCAAAGACTCGGATATTATCTTCATCTACATAAAAGATAGGGAGAAAGACAAAATAGACATCGTTTTTGAAGATAAAAACGTAATGGTCGTCAATAAACCTGCCAATATGGAAGTAGAAGGACCGGACGGCTTGAAGGAACGGATAGAGGTGGCTCATGCCGAAAAAACCCTTTATCCCGTTCATCGGTTGGATCGCAATACTATGGGACTGGTTATTTTTGCGCTTAATCAACAAGCGCAGGCGGAGTTGGATAAGGCGTTTAAAGAAAGAACCGTAGATAAGTTTTACCATGCCGTCGTGGTGGGGCGACCGAGACGACCTTCGGCTACTCTTAAGGCATTTTTGTTTAAGGATGCCAAAAAAAGTCTTGTCATTATTTCAAATGAAGCAAAGCCGGGATATTTGCCCATCGAAACGAAATATAGGTTGATAGATACAAAAGGGGAGCTGTCGTTGCTCGAGGTTCAGCTCGTCACCGGACGTACTCATCAGATTAGGGCTCATCTGGCGCATGAGAACATTGCCGTTTTAGGTGACGGCAAGTACGGTTCCAATCAAATAAATAAAAAATATAAGCAAAACAGACAATTGTTAGCCAGCGTATATATGAAGTTTAACTTTAAAAAGACCGATTGTCTCGCTTATCTAAACAAACAGGTATTTAAACTCGATATCAACTTGTGGCGTTTTATCGAGTGATTTAAAGAAATTTCTTTAAAATACTTGATTTAATCGTTCTCTTGCTATATAATAAATGTTTGTAGAGGTAAAATATGAAAAGACTACTTAAAAACGCATTACTTGTCATTTTAGCTGTTGTTTTGACGCTTTCTTTCGTCGGTTGTACTAACGGTAACTTTCTTAGCGAAAGCAGTATAGAAAAACTCGGTAAAAAACTCGGATTGCAGGAATCAGCAGACGGGTTTGTAAATCCCACGGCACTCGTTACCGTTAATTTTGTCGACGACAGTCATGAGTATACCGTCGTATTCAAATATGAACTTTTGTTTGATAAAGCTCCCATTACGGTAAACAACTTTATTTCTCTCGCCAAGGACGGTTTTTACGATAATACCGTGGTAGACTATACTAACGAGTACTATACCGTATTCGGTCGTTATATCATCAACGGTGACGGGGAGTACGAGTTAAAGACCGTGGATTATTCGATAAAAGGCGAATTTGAAGCTAACGGTTGGTACGTAAACGGTACAGACGGCGAGGCTAATGCTACGCATCAGATAGGTTGTCTCGGTATGTACCATGACGCGCAGTCGACCACTACCAATTATTTTGATTCGGCAAGTACGGCGTTTTATATGACGTGGTCCGACTCTTACGGTTCGGATAGAGTTATCAGCAACTCAAACTTTGCCGTATTTGCTTATCTGACCGGTACGAAAGTCACAGTTGACGATAGACTCGGTTATGACTTTGTCAGCGGTCTTGACAGCGCACTCGCGGTCGTTATGAGAGAGATTGATACAACGAGCGGCGTTGAGACTGCGGAAGGTGAGCAACTTTATTACGCACCGACCGATTCTGTCAAACTTGTTTCCGTCGTTATAGAAGGTATGAGCGGTAGCGCGGATACGTCGTACCGCATTAAGTAAGGCAATACGTCAAACTGCTTGTTAATTAACCCGCAATTCAATGCGGGTTTTTTCAAATACCGAGGTAGAAAAAATGTTAAAGGTTTTCCATGCCGAAAAAAACGGCGTCGGTGCGATGCTCGGAATAAAAAAAGGTGACGTGTTGGTAGCGGCAGACGGACAACCGCTTGTCGATATACTTGATTTTGAGTATTACGACAGTCAGGAGTGTTTTAATTTGACACTTTTGCGCGGCGGAGAAGAAATAAACATAGAGGTTGAAAAAGAGGATTACGAAAGTCTCGATATAGTTTTTGAAGACCAATGTTATCTCACTCCTCGCGGTTGCTGCAACAAGTGCATATTTTGTTTTGTCGACCAGCTTCCTAAAAACCAAAGGAAGACCCTTTACGTTAAAGACGACGATTGGCGGACTTCGTTTGCGTCGGGTACGTACGTAACTTTGACTAACCTGAGAGCGGGGGAAAAAGAGCGTATCGTCGATAAGAAATTCAGTCCGATTTACGTTAGCGTTCACGCTACGGATGACGGTATCAGGCGATTTTTACTCGGTAACAAAAAAGCAGAACCGATAATGCCATTGTTGACGTATTTTGCCGAACACGGCATAGTGATGCACACTCAAATAGTCGTATGTGGCGGGATAAACGACGGAAACGTTTTATTAAAATCTATCCGAGATTTATACGAGCTTTATCCTTCGGTAAAGTCTGTTGCCGTGGTCCCCGTCGGATTGACGGGACATCGTGACGGATTGTATCCGCTCAGTCCGATTACGAAAGAACAAGCCCGCGATATCGTAAGTATTTGCGAGTCCTTCGACGAAAGTGTCTTTAAATCTATCGGAGAACATTTTGTATTTTGTTCCGACGAAGCGTACCTTCGTGCGGAGTTGCCATTGCCTAAAGCGGATTTTTACGGTGATTACGATCAGATTGAAAATGGAGTGGGGCTGGTTACAAAGATGATTTCCGAGTTTGACGCGGCGTTGCCTTTGGCAGAAAAGCCAAAAAGCGGTGGTTTTACCGTCTTAACCGGTGTTTCCGCAACATCTACGATTAATCTTCTCTGCGACAAGTTAAAAAATCGTTTTCCTGAATTGAAAATAGAAGTTATAACGCTCGAAAACAACTTTTTCGGCAAAACGATAACGGTTGCGGGATTGCTCACGGGGAGAGATATGCTCCAACAGTTAAAAGGGGCAAAACTCATGCGCACCGTGTTGTTGCCGAGGGTAATGATGCGAGAAACTCAGGACGTATTTCTTGACGGAATGACTTTAAAAGAATTTTCAAAAGAGATAGGGCGTAAGGTAAAAGTAGTTGATTGCGACGGCTTTGCGTTTGTTTCGGCTGTGTGTAAAGGAGATTTTTATGAGTAAACCGTTAGTTGCTATAGTCGGTAAGCCTAACGTCGGCAAATCAACGTTTTTTAATAAAGTTTGCGGGCGCCGCATATCAATAGTATCAAACGAACCGGGTGTAACCAGAGACAGACTGTACGGCGACGCCGAATGGCTCGGTAAAGAGTTTTGCCTTGTAGATACGGGCGGGATTCAGTTAAAAAGCGACGACGCTATGCAAGGATACATTTATAAACAAGTTGAGATAGCCGTGGACCTTGCCAATGTTATTTTGTTTTTTGTTGACGGTAAAAACGGTTTGACGGCAGAGGATGAGGAAGTTGCTCATCTTTTACGAAAAACGGATAAACCGCTTTTTTTGGTGGTTAACAAAGTTGATAACTTTAAGAGTTTTGATATTTCGGATTATTACTCACTTGGTCTTGATGTTTTTCCCATATCTGCGGAACACATGCAGGGTATAGGTGATTTATTGGACGAAGTCGTCGGTTCTTTTTCCGAAGAGCATGACGTTGAGTACGGACAGGCGTTAAAAATTGCCGTCGTCGGAAAGCCAAATGCAGGGAAATCGTCGCTGGTTAATAAAATTTTGGGTTACGACCGCACGATCGTATCGGATATTGCGGGCACGACAAGGGATTCCGTGGATACTCCTTTTGAGTTTAACGGTAAAAAATACGTATTGATAGATACGGCGGGTATACGTCGCAAACGGAGTATAGAGGACGAAACGTTAGAACGGTATTCTGTCATGAGGAGCTTTGACGCGGTGCGTCGTGCCGATGTGTGTTTCGTTGTGTTTGATGCGACCGAAAACCTTACGGAACAGGACGTTAAGATTGCGGGATTTGTACACGAAGAAGGAAAACCGAGCATAATCGTTGTAAATAAATGGGATTTAGTCGAAAAAGATGCCTTTACCGTCGAGAAATTTAAGGAAAAACTTAAATGCGACCTCGCTTATATGGACTATTTCAAATATTTAACGGTGTCCGCATTGACAGGTCAACGCATCAATAAGTTGCTCGAAATGGCGGATTACGTTTACGAAAAATCCTCTTTCAGGGCGACGACCGGTTTACTCAACGAGGTAATTGCGGATGCGGTTGCGGCTGTAGAACCTCCAAGCAAGAGCGGAAGGCATCTGAAAATAAAATTTGCCACTCAACCGTCGACAAATCCGCCGACTTTCGTGCTGTTTGTCAATGATGAAGAGTTGATGCATTTTTCTTATCGCAGATACCTTGAAAATTATCTTAGAAAGGCTTTTTGCCTTGACGGAACACCGATGAAATTGATTGTGCGCGGCGGAGGGGAAGATAAGTGAATAACGACAATTTGATTTGGCAATTGTTAATTGCCGCCATATTGAGTTATTTGATAGGCAACATTAACTCGGCGGTAATAATCAGCAAAAAATTTAAGCATCAGGATATCAGACAACAAGGAAGTAAAAATCCGGGCACTACCAATATGTTGCGCGTGTTTGGTGTAAAAATCGGCGCAATTACGCTTATTTGCGACGTTGTAAAGGGCGTTATACCTGTTATTGTGTCACATATAGTATTTAAGGCACTCGGTTATGAAGTCCTTACTTATCGCTTTGTTCAGTACTTTTGTGCCTTTTGCGTAACGCTCGGGCATGTATTTCCGGTTTTTATGCACTTTAGGGGAGGCAAGGGATTTGCGACATCGGTGGGGATATTTTTGGCGTTGCAGCCTATACCGACTTTGATTATTCTTGCAATTGGGTTGGTTGTACTGCTTATATGGGACAGAATGTCGCTGTTTGCGTTGCTTTACGTGACATTGGAATTGTTGTACCATATATTATATCTTGCTTTGGGCTTTCACGAGAGATTGTTTGTTATGCATGAGATTTCGGTTGCTACGGTAGTTATTGTGGGGCTTATTTGGTGCCTCGTTGTGTTTGCTCATAGGGGAAACATTCACAGACTCATCAAAGGCGTCGAAAATCCATCGGGACTGAGAAAAGCTATTTTTAAACGTAAAAGCAAATCGTCTACCGAAGCAAACGATAAAGAAAACAACGCCGAGATGAATTGAAATACGAAAAATAAAACGCCTAAGACGAGTTAGGCGGCAGATTTTATTTAATAAAAGGTCCGAAATAATGAAATGCACCCCAAAAGTTAGACACTTTTAGGAGGTGCATTTCATAATAATCGGACTTTTTCTATGTTTTTTATAGATTACGCTTGACAAAGAGTATAAAGATACACTATAATAAAGTCACTTATGTAACACAACGTCACGTATTTAGTTGTTGTGAGAATATGGCAGATGTCTAAAACCGTCATCATCGTCATTTATTTCGTTTTAAAAACAAAGAGAGGAGGGATTGTGATGAGCGATATAATAAGGATAGAAAATCTCAGCAAAAGTTTCGGAACCGTAAGGGCTGTTCAAAGCCTTAGTTTTAAGGTAAAAAAAGGCGAGCTTTTTGCTTTTTTGGGTGTCAACGGGGCCGGAAAATCTACAACGATAAATATAATGTGCGGTCAACTTTCATCGGATGACGGAAAAATATTTATCGACGAACATGATTTAAGCAAAGAAAAAGACGATATTAAACGAGAACTCGGAGTCGTATTTCAAAACTCGGTGCTTGACTCGGCGCTTTCGGTTTACGACAATCTCGAGAGCAGAGCGGCGCTTTACGGTATCCATGGAGCGGCATTCCATCAGCGTTTTGACGAACTTGCAGAATTGCTCGATTTTAAGGCTTTCGCAAAACGTACCGTCGGTAAATTGTCCGGCGGCCAGCGCAGACGTATCGACGTGGCTCGGGCGCTTTTTCATAAACCGAAAATTCTCGTATTGGATGAACCTACTACGGGTCTTGACCCTCAGACGCGTAAAACTTTGTGGAACGTTATTTACGAGTTGAGAAAAACCGAAAACATGACGGTGTTTCTTACTACGCACTACATGGAGGAGGCGGCAGAGGCGGATTACGTGGTTATCCTCGACGGCGGTAAAATAGCGGCAGAGGGTACGCCGATTGCGCTGAAAAATACATACACGGGTGACTATATTACGCTATACGACGCCGATGAAAGCGCGGTTGAGCGTCTCGGTGTTAAGTACGAACAACTTAAGGATTCGTATCGTTTATTCGTCCCCGACACTAAAGCTGCGACAGACCTTATTGTAAAGTATCCGTCAGTATTTCGCGATTACGAGATAACAAAAGGAAAGATGGATGACGTATTTCTTGCGGTTACGGGGAAAAAACTTGGAGGAAATGAAAAATGAAAACTTTACTTATACTAATAAAAAGAAACATAAAACTCTTTTTTAAAGACAAGGGAATGTTTTTTACGTCGCTTATCACTCCGGCAATATTGCTTGTTTTGTATTCTACGTTTTTAGGAAACGTATATCGCGATAATTTTGTTTCTTCTCTACCCGAAGGGTTTGTGTTGAGTGAAAAATTGATAAACGGTTTAGTCGGTGGCGAGCTTGTTTCTTCTATTTTGGCGGTATCGAGCGTTACGGTTGCATTTTGTTCCAACTTTTTAATGGTGCAGGACAAAGTTAACGGTGCCATAAAGGATTTGACTATTTCGCCGATAAAACCTTCGACGCTTTCGTTTGCGTATTATTTTGCAAATCTCATAAGTACGCTTTTGATTTGCTACATGGCAAGCGCATTGGGTTTTGTTTACATGGCTGTGGTCGGTTGGTATATGACGTTTGGAGACGTTTTGTTGGTGTTGCTGGATGTGACGCTTATAGTGTTGTTTGGCAATGCGCTTTCGTCGGTTATCAACTTTTTCCTTAGCTCCCAAGGTCAAATTTCTGCGGTAGGAACGATAGTAAGTTCGTGTTACGGCTTTATCTGCGGTGCGTATATGCCTATTTCGTCGTTTAGCGACGGTTTGCAAAAGGTTATTTCATGTCTGCCCGGCACGTATGGTACGTCTCTTGTCAGAAATCACACAATGTGCGGAGCGTTTGACGCAATGCAGAAAGAAGGAATACCTGCCGATGTGGTGGAAAAAATAAAGGATTCTCTCGATTGCAATTTGTCATTTTTCGGAAATTCGGTTTCTATGGCAAATATGTATGTTGTCTTAATTGTGACGATAGTCGTTTTGTTGACCGCATACGTGCTTTTAAACGTATATGCCGCAAAGCGTAACAAGAGATAAGACAGTAGTAACATATGATTAAAAAATCAAGATACAAGTTTACGAGGCGTTTGTTGTTGTTTTGGACGTTGTTTGTCGGTATCGGGGCAGTTGCCGGTGCTTTGGCAATGTTTATTGATCCGAGCGGTAAACTTGTGGGAATGGACGCTATGCTCCCGTATTTTAAAAAACTTCCGCTTGCTGACGTTTTATTTGAAGATTTTATTTTTTCGGGGTGCGCATTGCTCGTTGTTAACGGAATAACTAATTTGACGGCAGCAGTATTGTTGATAAAAAGCAAAAAAGTCGGAGTCGTTTTGGGCGGACTCTTTGGCGTGACGCTTATGCTGTGGATATGCATTCAGTTTTATATGTTTCCGCCTAACTTTATGTCTACGGTATATTTTGTTTTTGGCTTGTGCCAGGCAGTGACCGGTTACGTTGCGTGCGTATCCAAAAAGCAAGAAGAGTTTGTCTTTGATGAAAACAAATATACAGGTATAGGTACTAATAAAAATCATCTCGTGGTATATTTTTCTCGGATGGGTTACGCAAAAAAGATTGCATACGAATGTGCCGAAAGAAACGGCGCGGACGTTTACGAGTTAAAGACAACGGAAAAAATCGACGGAACACTCGGGTTCTGGTGGTGCGGACGATTTGGTATGCATCGTTGGAATATGCCGCTTGAAAAAATCGACGTCGATTTGACGCGTTACGACAAAGTGACTGTTTGTACGCCTATATGGGTGTTTTCGATTGCTGCTCCTATGCGTACGTTTTTGAGTCAGGCAAACGGCAAGATAAAGAGAGTGGACTACGTATTTGTTCATTATACAAACGGTAGATATAAAAAAGTAGCCAAAGAGGCGGACGAACTATTAGGAGTAAAGCACGAAAAACTTATAAACGTAAGATGCCGTGCGGGTGAGTTTAAAGCGTTGTGAGAATTGATAGCTCGAACAAATAGATATAAGTTATTTTTTGACGATAGTTAAAATATGTTTTTTCGAGGAAAATCCATATAAAGTATTGGTTTTAATTTTTACGGATAAAAAAGCGCCGAGTATCGGCGCTTTTACTTTTAATATATATCGAATTATTTAATCAAGTCGCAACCCATGTACGGGACGAGAACGTTCGGTATCGTCACGCTACCGTCGGGGTTTTGGTTGTTTTCTATTATTGCCGCGACGGTACGTCCGATAGCAAGTCCGCTACCGTTGAGCGTGTGGACAAACTTCAATTTGCCGTCTGCGTCACGAAAACGAATATTGCCGCGACGTGCCTGATATGACTCAAAATTGGAGCAAGAAGATATTTCCATGTATTTATTGTAACTTGGCAACCATACCTCAAGATCGTAAGTCTTTGCAGATGAAAAACCGATATCGCCCGTAGACAGAGCCGAAACGCGATAGGGGAGTTGTAGTAGTTGTAAAATACGCTCTGCGTCGGCGGTGAGTTTTTCTAATTCAGAATAACTTTCTTCCGGACGGACAAACTTGACCAACTCTACTTTATTAAATTGATGCTGTCTGATTATTCCGCGAGTATCGCGTCCGGCACTACCTGCTTCGGCGCGGAAACAAGCCGTATATGAGCAGTACTTGATCGGCAGGTCGGTAGAGGAAAGTACTTCGTCACGATGAAGATTGGTAACGGGAACTTCCGCAGTAGGAATAAGGAAAAAATCGGTATTTTTTAATGCGAAAGCGTCATCTTCAAATTTTGGCAATTGCCCCGTGGCTGTCATGCTTGCTCTATTGACGATATAAGGCGGCAAAATTTCAGTATAACCGTTTGACGTGTGAGTGTCAAGCATAAACGAGATAAGTGCACGTTCAAGCTTTGCACCGAGACCGCGATATACGGTAAAGCGCGCTCCGCTTATTTTACCGGCGCGTGTCCAATCAAAGATATTAAGTTTTTCACCTATAGTCCAATGCGGCTGCGGTTCAAAGTCAAATTGACGCGGTTTTCCCCAAGTGCGTACGACGACGTTGTCGGCGTCGGACAAGCCGACAGGGCATGTTTCGCTCGGAATATTCGGTATTGCAAGCAACGCCGTGCGAATATTTGCTTCTGCTTCGGTTTGACGAGCGTCGAGTTCTTTGATTTTGGCGCTGATTTGTTGCATAGAGGCGATTAGCTCGCTTGCGTCTTGTTTTGCCTTTTTTAACTTTGCTATATTATCGCTCTCTGCGTTGCGAGTTGCTTTTAACGTCTCTACTTCGGTGATGATTTGCTTGCGGATGCGTTCGTTTTCTATTGCGCTGTCCACGTACTGCTCAAAATTTCCGTTGCGGTGAGATAGGGCTTGTTTGACTTTGTCGGTGTTTTCTACCAAAAATTTAATGTCCAGCATAAAGTATGCCTCCGTAGTAATCGCATTATATTTTATATCAAAACAATGATTTTGACAAACGTTTTTAAACGATATTTAAAAATTAATAAGTATTTTTAGTTACAGAAAAGATATTTTATTTCAGCCGTGTTTTTTTGAATTAAAAAAGTTGTCAAAAGAAATAAAATTGTTTATAATAAGAGCGTCAAGATGATTTTTGACAAAGGCAAAGGTTTTTTATGGAATTAAAATTTTTTAATACTTTGACTCGTAAAAAGGAAGATTTCGTTCCGATCGATCCGCATTTGGTTAGGATGTATTCGTGCGGACCTACGGTCTATAATTACGCACATATAGGTAATATGCGCGCTTATGTTTTTATGGATACGTTGCGGAGAGTCTTGACTTATGCAGGGTATAAGGTCAAGTCCGTCATGAATATCACCGACGTCGGACATCTTTTATCCGACGCCGACGATGGCGAGGACAAGATGGAAAAATCCGCACGAGAGCAAAAAAAGACGCCGAAAGAGATAGCCGATACTATTTCCGCACAGTTTTTCGATGACCTCAAAGCACTCAATATTTACCGTCCGACAGTCACTCCGAAAGCGACCGACAATATTGCCGAGATGATAGAGATTGTAGTTGCTTTGCTGCAAAAAGGATATGCGTACGAAACTGACGACGGAATATATTTTTCGGTTGAAAAGTTTCCCGCATACGGTCGTCTGAGCGGTATAAACCTCGAAGACCAGAGAAGCGGTGCGAGAGTAGAGGTAAATGACCAAAAACGTCATCCCGCTGATTTTGCTTTGTGGAAAAAGGCTCAACCCAACCACATTCAACAATGGCAAAGTCCTTGGGGAATGGGTTTTCCCGGGTGGCATATCGAGTGCACTGCTATGAGCAACAAATATCTCGGCAGCCCTTTTGATATTCACACCGGCGGTATCGACCATATTCCTATTCACCACGAAAACGAAATTGCTCAGTCGGAGTGTTGGCTGGATAGAAAATGCGTCAATTATTGGATGCATGGAGAGTTTATGCTATTTGACGGCGGCAAAATGAGTAAATCTCTCGGCAATTGTTACTTATTGAGTCAGCTGAATGACATGGGGTATTCGGCAATGGACTTTAGATATTTTTGTTTGAATACTCACTATCGCCAAAAACTGAATTTTACTTTTGACACGTTAGAAGCGTCAAAAACGGCTTACGGGCGTTTGATGACTTTGATGCGTCAACACGCGGATAGCGAGTCTAAAACGGATGAAACGACTCTGAAGGCGTTTGATGATGAGTTTAATGCCGCTATAGCGGATGATTTAAACGTTCCTATGGCTCTCGGAGTACTGTGGAAATTGTTGAAACTGCCAAAGAGTAAGGACGTTTGTATGATGGCGCAAAAGTGGGATGCCGTGTTCGGTCTGAATCTCGACAAGCTTCCGCAACCCGAACAAAAAACCATAGATATTCCGCGAGAAGTGACAGATATGGCGGAAGAACGCCTTGCGGCTCGCAAAAACAAAGATTGGAAACGAAGCGACGAGTTACGCGCAAAGATTAACGAGGCAGGTTTTAACGTAAAAGACACCGTTGACGGATATGAGTTAAAAAAGTGTTAAACGGCAAATTGTCATAGTTTTTTAAAATCGGTTTTGGATTTTTCCGAACCGATTTTTTTTATTTTAAAAACGGTTATATCGGCATATATTTCATTGGGAGGCAATAAATGGAAAATCAAATAAAAAGGCATACTATATATATTGACGATAATAAAAAGGCAGTTTTAACGGGGTTAAGCAAGGTCGTGAGTATCTTTGATAGAGAGATAGAAGTTGCTACCGCGACGGAAAGGATTATGGTAAGGGGTATTGGACTCACGGCGAGTGAGCTTAATGTTGCCGAAGGCAAGTTGGTAATAGAAGGAGAACGTATATATTCTGTCGTTTATAGCGGACAAAATAAAAAAATCAATTTGAAGGGGATGTTTAAGTGATACTCGAGTCATCCGAACAGATTTATGAGTTTTTAGCTTTTGTTTTCGTCGGAGTGGTCATTGCGTTGTTTCATAGCTTTTGTTTTGCGGTGCAAGATAAAAGTATTTTTATCAATTTGGTTAAAAACGTCGTATTCGGTGGCGTCAGCGGATGTTTTTTCTTGTATTGTTGTTTACGTTTCGTATCGTTTGATATGCGTTTTTTTCATATTTTAGGTAGCATTGCAGGATGCGTGCTTTATCGTTTTTTATTTAAAAAGACACTTGACAGCGTTGTTGTCGGGTTGTATAATAAGACAAAAGCGATAATCGGAGGCATATCGGGTAAAGATGCAATTAACAGAAAGAAAGTTGAAATTATTAACGGTTTTCGGAGTGGTAGTTTTGTTTGTGTTGCTGCTTGTGATGATTACCCTTATCACCCAAAGCGTACAGTTAAAAAACAAAGAAAAATACCTGCAAGAGCAACTTGCCGAGTTGGAAAAGATAAGAGACGACATTGGCGAAAAGACTTCTGACGGAAATTATCGGATGACGATGGAGAAGATAGAAGAATATTTACGTGAGACGGAAGGTATGATTGACGTCGATGACGTTGTATGGAAACCTGCAGAATAAAAAATGAGAAAGCACAACAGAGTTCTTTTTTCTAAATATACTCGTTACGGATACGCGCAAAAATACTTAACGATTTACGGGGTTATAAGGTGGATTGCGGCAATAACCAAGTTATTTACCGCTGTCTTTACTTTTTTGATTTTTTTTGGGAAGAACCTCGATATCAAGTGGTATTACTTGTCTCTCGGAGTAATGTTTTTTGAAATTGTAGCAGATTTGATATGCTCGGTCATTTTAAAAAGATTGTCCATTAAACAAAGCTCTACGGTAAAGCGAGATAAGGAAGTTTATGAAGCCTTTGCCGATATGTACTCAAGAAGTGTATTTATCGAGCGCACGAGACTGTTTACCGGCATATTTTTGGTCATCGTGGCGATAGTGGTAATTTATTGCACGTTTACATACCAAAGTTTTGCCGATATAGGCTCGTTTTTTGGTGTGTTTTGCGGCGTTAGCGTGTTGTTGTGCATTGTCGTCGATGAAGTATTTGTGCTTCGTCAATGGTTTTTAAATAGCGATTTTAATAGAATAAACGGCGATAAAATCAATCTTATTTATTGGCAACTTTGCCTTGATAATCCAACTAATCTCAATAAAAATCATTGTTTTTCGTCGATTAAAACAGAGACAGAGCTCAAGAATAAGTTGCTTTATTCCCAAAGATTTGGCAAACTTGACAGGGCGAGACGAATCGGCAAATACATTTACTATTGTCCGAATTGCGGCACTGAGTCGCAACTTGTGTTTAAGGGCAACGTGGTGACATGTACGGAGTGCGGTACTCAGTGGGGAATACGTGCCGATGGTGGTTTGGTTGCATTGAATGGAAAAAGCAAGGTTAAGACGATAGAAGATTGGTTTGAAACCCAAAAAACGGTAATGAATGACAGGGTTTCCGACAAAGAATTTGAGTATTCTTGCAACGCAAAAGGGGTTTTGTTCGTTTTTCTTGAAGGAAAAAGGTGGATTAAATTGGGTGGAGGTTCACTCTATCAATATAACGACAGTTTTGTGTTTTTGTGGGACGACAACGGCATGCGGCGTTATCTTAACGTAGAAGTCGGCGGTTTTTTACCTTTTAGTTTTACAAAAGGAATGTATTTGAGTGACGGGCTACTTTCTTATCGCTTTAAGACGCGAGATAAAGCAAAATATGTGGAAATCAACAATTCTATAGCGGCAATGATTGGTAGCGATGTGAAGTAGAGTGTACTATTTTAGGAATAGTATGCTCTACTTTGCTTTTACAATAAAAAATGCGGAGAAAACCGAAATGGGTAACGGAGATATCTTTACGCTAAAAAAAGGCTGGTCGATAGTCAGAACATCGTCTTTTTTGGCGGAGCAGGCGTATCTACAGAGAGCGGAATACCGGATTTTCGTTCGGTTGACGGTTTGTACGGTATGAAATATGATTATCCGCCGGAAGAAATACTGTCACATTCTTTTTTCATTAATCACCCGGACGAGTTTTTTCGGTTTTACGTAGACAAAATGATTTTTAAAAACGCAAAACCCAATTATGCGCATTATTTTTTAGCGGAACAAGAACGACTTGGCAAGTTGAGAGCCGTTATAACGCAAAATATCGACAACCTTCATCAAATGGCGGGGAGTAAAAAAGTATTAGAGTTGCATGGCTCGGTATATAGAAATCATTGTCAAAATTGTAATGAGTTTTTTGGTATAGATAAGATAATCGATAGTGCAGGTCGTATCCCTACGTGCGAATGCGGAGGAATAATAAAGCCCGATGTCGTCCTGTACGGAGAGAGCTTGCCGGATAAGGTGTGGTCGGATGCGATACGTGCAGTAAAAAATGCAGATGTCTTTATTGTAGGAGGTACGTCTTTGTCCGTATATCCGGCGGCGACACTCGTCAATTATTATCGCGGTGACAAACTGGTATTGATAAACAAAACGCCTACACCTTACGATGCTTATACCAATTTGGTATTTAATATGCCGATAGGGCAACTCTTTAAATCTTTACGTGACATTTGACGGACGGTTATCTTTGTTTCGGATAGTTTAGTGCTGTTTTTTTTCAGTTGCTATTAACGTTTTTTCATATGTAGACGTATTTATGATTTTCGATAAAGTCTAGTCGCTTACTTTAATTTTTTAAACGGTAAAAACTCAGTGTCCTCGATTGGAGATTTGTCTGTCATTACCGATTGATGCATAGTGGTTCCTTTTTGTAGGCTTTGATAGCCGTATTTTTTCCGTATTTTGTCCAATGTAAAGTTTAATTTTTCTTTTTTTTCGTTGACCGCATCGAAAATGGATTCTTGTACGTTGTGGGCAACTTCGTTTAAATCGAAAGTGCTGACGCCAATGAGTCGAAGAGGAATGTCTGATTCGCCTTTCCACATCGTTTTTAGTAAGCTAAATGCGGTTTCGGCTATTTGACCTCCGTCGAAAGTATTTGAACACATCTGCGTTTGTTTTGAAATACAGTTTAACGTGTTATAGCGTATGGTGACCGAGACACCCTGAGCCACCAATCCTTGTTGGCGTAGCCTTATCCCGATCATGTCGCTTAAAAACCAAATGACTTGTTTCGCGGTATCAAGGTCAATTACGTCGGTTGTGGTGGTCGTACTATGACCTATGGATTTGTTGACGAGAGAAGTAGTCGGCTCCTCAACCGAGTCCGTATCCATTCCGTTTGCCCATTTTTTCATCTTCAAACCGTTTATACCAAAAATATATTTTAATAATTTTTCGTCGGCTCGAGCAATGTCACCAATGGTATTTATGTGATACTTCGCCAATTTTTGAATTGTTTTTTTTCCTATCATCAACATGTCCGATGCCGGTAGTTTCCATACGACATTTTTAAAGTTATCGCGCGATATTACCGTGGTCGCATCGGGTTTTTTCAAGTCGCTGCCGAGTTTTGCAAATACTTTGCAAAACGATACCCCTACGGATATTGTCAGATTTGTTTTTTGTTTTACTTCTTTGCGGAGTTTGTCGGCGATTTGTCTGCCGTTTCCAAACAGGCTGTTGCTATCCGTAACATCCAACCAGCACTCGTCCAATCCAAAACTTTCGACCTTGTCCGTGTATTCGGTATAGATACTATGAATTTTTTTGGCATATTGGACATAATATTCGTAATGCGGTAAAACGATTACGAGGGAAGGGCATTTCTTTTTGGCGTCCGCTATCGTTTCGCCCGTACTGACGCCTGCTTGTTTTGCAAGCTGGTTTTTTGCCAATACGATACCATGTCTGTGCTCTTTATTTCCGCAGACGGCAACAAATTTGTCTTGTAGCGATGGATTTAGTGCACATTCTACCGAGGCGTAAAAATTGTTGAGATCGCAGTGAAGGATGGTTCGGTCTTTCATATTTTAATATTAGAACAGTCGTTCGATTTTGTCAAGTAGCAAGAGGTAAAAATGTTATTTTTTGATAGTATAAAAAGAGACAAAGAAATAAAAATTTTGTTCGGTAAAGCAGAAGAACAGTTAGCGTCTATGGGGTATACCGAACATAGCTATCGTCATATAGATATCGTCGGCGCGAGAACGTTAAAAATTCTTCAGGCGATAGGTGCAACCGAGCACGAACAAGAGCTCGGTAAAATAGCCGCTTATTTGCATGACATAGGAAACAGTATAGACCGCAAAGAGCACGCTCACTACGGTGCGGTGTTGGCGTATTTTTTGTTAACAAAAAAAGGTATGAGCTGTTTTGAGGCCGCACAGGTAATGCAAGCGATAGCAAATCATGATGAGGGCAGCGGAGAGGTTACTACCGATTTGTCGGCGGCGTTAGTTCTTGCCGATAAATCGGACGTGCATCGTAGTCGAGTAAGAAAACTAAAGGTTGACAATAACGGTTTGGTGGATAAAGACGATATACATGACAGAGTTAATTACGCCGTCGTCAAGAGCGATCTCGTGGTAGATAAGGAAAATAAAAAAATCAAATTTGTATTTGAAATAGACAAAACTATCTGTTCGCCTATGGATTATTTTGAGATTTTTTTAGACAGGATGAAAATGTGTAAGGTTGCCTGTATTTTTTTGGGATATGAATTTCAGTTGCTGATCAATAGTTACGAGTTGGTGTAGTAGCATGAAAACAGCGATATGTAAAGAGAAAAATAGAGAAAGCTCGTTTAAATAACAAAATAAAATCGGGGTGTGGTGACAGAATAGAAGAAATATAAAGTAACGTTGCAATGGTAGTGAATTTTGCAATCGGCAAAAAAAAGTTGAAATCATCGTAGGCTCATGTTATAATATAGACGTCAATTAAAACCAATGATGACGGTATGCAAGAACGTTGCGTTAACTTGGGAGAATTCGATAATGGATAGTAAATATGAGAGCTTGTGGAAATACGTTGCGAGTAAACATGCAGATTTCTTGTCATTAACATTTGACGAAATAGCTTGTATTGCTGGAGTTGGGGTAGATCACTCGTTTTTGAAATATAAAAAAGAGCTTGAAGTTTATGGTTATCGCGTCGGTAAAATATCTTTGAAAAACAAGACGATAACTTTTTTGAGTACAGAACAAAAAGGCACTCTTGTCTGTTATGTTCACGGCAAGGGTAGCAGTGCGAGCGAGGCAAAGTTTTACGTAGATTTGTTTAAAAATTGTGACGTTGTAGGTTTTGATTATAAATCAGATACGCCTTGGGAGGCAGTTGAAGAGTTTCCGATTATTTTTGGTAAACTTGCGGCAGGTTACGATCGAGTCTATCTCATTGCAAACAGCATCGGTGCGTATTTTGCCATGTGCTCATTGCCGCAAGAAAAACTAAAAACGGCGTATTTTATCTCTCCCGTGGTAGACATGAAAGAGCTTATCGGCGGAATGATGGATATGGCGCATGTGTCTGAGTCGGATTTGCGCGAAAGAAAAACAATCGAGATACCTAACGGAGAGACGCTTAGTTGGGAGTATTTTTGTTACGTTAGCGAACATAAGCCCTGCTGGACCGTGCCTACTTATATTTTACGCGGTGAATACGATAATTTGGTCAAAATGGATACGATTAATACTTTTGCGCGCGAGCATGGTGCGAAAGTGACCGTTATGCCCGACGGCGAGCACTGGTTTCACACGCAAAATCAAATGACATTTTTAAAACAATGGTTGTTAAATAGTCAGGTTAAAGATTAATGTGCACAAAAGGTTGACTGATTAACAGAGTTTTTTTTAAACGAAATATGCTATCTTGTTTAATATAAATTGACTTTAGTACAAGGAAGAATAGATTTTTTATTGGCTAAAGAATTTGATTTTCTATAAAGTTTTTATAAAAAAGCCATTAAAAACCTTTTTAAAAATTGACGATAAATTCTTTTTGTGGTATCATTGACGCAGTGTTGTAAAGAGGTACTTTTATGGAATTTAATAAAATATTGGCGGAAGAATTTAATCTTAAATTGGAACACGCAACAAACGTCATTACGTTGATAGAAGAAGGAAATACCATTCCTTTTATTGCCAGATATCGTAAAGAAATGCACGGCAATTGCGACGATCAGATTTTGCGCGCATTTGCGGATAGATTGACGTATTTGAAAAATCTCGATAAGCGTAAAAGCGAGGTTATGGCGAATATTACCGAGCAAGGCAAAATGACGGAAGATATTTCGCTTGCATTGTCTACAGCTAAAACCTTGACTGAAGTTGAGGATATTTATCGTCCGTTTAAGCAAAAGAAGAGAACTCGTGCGAGTGTGGCTAAAGAACGCGGACTCGAACCGCTATCACTCGTTATTTTAAAACAGGAGTTTGACGGTGATATTTTTGTTGAGGCGGAAAAATATGTAGATGTGGAAAAGGGCGTTAATACTGCGCAGGACGCGATTGGCGGAGCCTGTGATATTATTGCCGAAATTATTTCCGATGACGCCGAAACGAGAAAGGTTTTGAGGGAGTTTATTAAAGAGAATGCGGAAATAAAGACCAAGTTATTAGACCATCCGGACAATAAAACTTACGACATGTACACTGAGTATTCGGAGAAAGTATTAAAGATACCGAGTCATCGTGTTTTAGCCATAAATCGCGGCGAGAAAGAAGATTGTCTGAAAGTATGGATAGAAGTCGACGAGGAAACTGCCGTCAACAAGATAAAAGCCAAGTACGTCGAGCAGACGGCGCCTATCGTGCTTAAACAGCTTGTCGAAACGACTTGTGATGATGCGTATAATCGACTGATTTTTCCGTCACTCGAGAGAGAGGCTCGCAGTGAATTGACCGACATGGCTAACGAGCAAGCTATAAAAATGTTTAAGGTTAATTTAAAACCGTTGTTGATGCAACCGCCGCTCAAGGACAAGACTATTCTTGCGGTCGATCCCGCTTATCGTACAGGATGTAAAATAGCCGTTATCGACAAAAACGGTAACGTGTTGGACACCGGAGTAGTGTATCCCACGCCGCCGCAAAATAAGACGGAAGAAGCAAAGCAAAAGTTGTCTTATCTCATTTATAAACACAAAGTCGATGCAATCAGTATAGGCAACGGTACGGCAAGCAAGGAAGCTGAAATTTTTGTTGCCGACTTGATTAAAGGGCTTGATCGTCGGGTGGCGTATGCCGTGGTAAACGAGGCAGGCGCGAGCGTATATTCTGCCAGCAAGTTGGGGGCAGAGGAGTTTCCCGAATTTGACGTTTCGTTGCGTAGTGCCGTATCTATTGCGCGTCGTTTGCAAGATCCCCTTGCCGAGCTTATTAAGATTGATGTCAAGAGTATAGGTGTCGGACAATATCAGCATGATATGCCCCAAAACAGATTGACGGAAGTATTGGACGGAGTCGTGGAGGACTGTGTTAACTCGGTTGGAGTAGACGTAAATACCGCGAGTCCGAGTTTGCTTAGCTTCGTTGCGGGACTCAATAGCGGCATCGCTAAAAACATAGTAGAGTACCGCAAGACGACCCATTTTACAAATCGCAGGCAATTGTTGAAAGTTCCTAAACTCGGGGTAAAAGCTTACGAGCAATGTGCGGGTTTCTTGCGTGTTATCGGTGGCGATGACATTCTTGATAATACCGCCGTGCACCCTGAGGCATATGATGCTGTCGGGAGGTTGTTGGACTACTTTGGAATGACCAAAAACGACGTTATCAACGGTAAGGCAACGGAGCTCAGTGGACTTATTAAAAATGCAGGAGAAGAAAAAGTTGCCGATGCTATCGGCATTGGTGTACCTACTATGCAAGATATAGTAGTTGAACTTGCAAAGCCGGGCAGAGATATTCGTGACAGTTTGCCAACGCCGGTGTTGCGTAGTGATTTATTGGATATCAAAGATTTAAAACCGGGGATGGAGATTGACGGCGTTGTTCGCAATGTCATTGACTTTGGGGTATTTGTAGATATCGGAGTGCATCAGGATGGGTTGGTTCATGTAAGTCGTATAGCCGACGGATATATTAAACACCCGTCAGACGTGTTGAGTGTCGGAGATAAAGTACATGTTAAAGTGTTGGAGGTTGATACCGTTAAAAATAAGATAAGTTTAACGATGAAAACTTCGGAGACACCGTACGGTAAAAAGCCCAAAGATACAGAGAAACGACAAAACGGCAAAAAATACGGTAAATCGTTTGCGAAAAACAATGAAGAGCAACAATTGAATGAGGCTTTAAAGAAACTGCAAGAAAGATTTAAAAAATAAATTATGTAACGTTAATTATACTATTTAGACGCACTGTGAAAGTCGGGCGGAGACGTCAGACTTTCACAGTGCGTTTTTTATTTTTTCATCGGTAAAAAGCTAAATAATAAAGGCGAAAAATATCTGATGTGAACCCAAAAGTTTAGACAAAAAATCAAATTAAATATATTGGAATTGA
>CAZTCB010000015.1:0-30899 GCA_964612455.1 uncultured Subdoligranulum sp.
TAAGAGAAACTTGTAGACAGAATATACATTCTGTCACCTTTTTTTGCTCTTGTAAGAAAAATTATAAGCCTATTTTGCGAGTTAGTCAAGTAAAAACAAGCCTTAAAAGTAAAATTGTCGGAAAAATCCGACAATTTTTTTGTTTTACCGCGTTTTTCCCCTATTGAACGATGCCTTTTTAATAGATTTTAGTTTTTGTTTTTCCTTTTTAGTACCGTTTATCTCTTTTTCCGTCTATTGATTGCTATTTTGCCCATTAAAAAAGGTGACAGAATGTATATTCTGTCTACAAAAAATCGATTCTCGGTTTTGGCTGAAAGTCAAACAAATTCCTGCGGAAAAGGACGGTAAACACGAAAAAAATCGTCACGAAAAAAGTGACGTTTAAAATAAAAAATATTTTTCAAAAAGGAGAAAAGAAAAATGAAAAGAAACAAAAAAGGCTTTACTATCATAGAATTGGTAGTAGTTATCGCGGTTATTGCCATTTTGGCGGCGGTACTCATCCCGACGTTTAGCAGTATCATCAAGAAAGCCAACACTTCGGCAGATATCCAAGCCGTCAACACGATGAACAAGTATCTCGCAATAGAAGAAGTAACGGGCAACAAAACGATAGTCGACGTTTACGACGCACTCAAAGAAGGCGGCATGACGGCGAAAGATTATCACCCCTTGACGAGCAATACTTACTTCTTTTGGGACAGCGCGCTCAATCGTATAGTTTATACCGACGATACTTATACCGTAATTTACCCCGACGAGTACAAAGGCAACAAATTTGCCTCTGCAAATAAATGGTATTCTTTGAGCGGCGAAATCAATGCAGAAGAAGTTAAGCCGACAACATCGACCAGTAACAATCAAACGACTATTAAATATGAGGTAACGTCGGCAGAACAATTGTATTGGGTTGCAGAGCAATTTAACTCGAGCAAAACAAATAATGACAAAATCATAGAAGTTAGCATTACTGCAACCGAAATCAATCTCATGGGCGCGAGCGTTAACTTTTACGTAAACGCTAATTGTAAAGGATTTAGCCTTACGGGTGCCAATGACGGCACAACAATCACAGGGTTGGCCCAATTGGAAAAAAACGAAACATGGTGGGGCGCAGACTTTGACTGCGGCTTGATTTCAAAACTATACGTTAACAATAATAGTTATACAAATACGATTAAAAATATAACAATTAAAGACAGTGCTGTCGGCAATTACTCAACCGGCTGTTGCGGCGGTCTCATCGGCGAAGTGATAGGCGAAATTACTAACGTTGAAATTGATAACTGCCATGTGGTCAATACCGTCGTTTTGGGCGATCACCATATAGGCGGACTCATCGGTCAAATACAACAATCTAAGGTCGATATCAAGAATTGCACGCTAAAATCAGTTGACGTCAATTGCACAATATGGCTTGGCGGCAAATGCATAGGAACTATATTTAACGTGGCAAGAGTAACGCTCGACAAAAAATTCAGCGAATGGGTAGACAACAATTGCACTTTAAACCTCGTCAAAGGCAATACAAACTATGCTTGGTACACCCTTGATGAGTACAAGACAATCAACTCGAATGACACTCCTATAACAGACACAACTACTGTAGTAAAAATAAATGATAGTTATTATGCATTTTCCGACAAGGCTTACGCCACTATTCGCTACGTAACGTATAAGACTAATTCTTACGGCACATCTATCAAGTACGGAAACAATAATGATTATTACCTTAACATTACAGAAGAGCCTTCTACAAGTAACACTACAATCAAATGCCCGTATTCGTTTATCATCGAGTAAAAGCTATCAATCTACGACAAAAAACGCACCCGTATGGGTGCGTTTTTTATTTGGTTTTTAAATATTAATCCATTAAAATCAATCCGAGTTTTTTCGCTTCGGCGGTCAGCCATTCGCGATACTTGGGATGCGCAATAGAAATAATGGCTTTTGCTCTTTCTTCTACCGTAAGTCCTCTCAGATTGACTGCGCCGTACTCGGTGACGAGATACATCATGTCGTTGCGGCACAGAGATACTGCCGCGCCGGGTTTAAGCTGAGGAACGATTTTTGATATTTCCTCCCTCTCACCCGTGGCGGGGTTTTTGACGTTGGCGGTAGAGTACAAAGCGAGGAAAGTTTTGCCGCCCTTGCTCATTTGCGCGCCGACGGTGGTATCCGTCTGTCCGCCCGTACCGCTAAACTGTCTGCTGCCGATAGACTCGCTGCAAGCCTGCCCCGTGAGGTCGACCTCGAGAGTCGTGTTGATACTGACTTGATTGTCGTTTTGCGCGATGGTGTACGGATCATTGCATTTTTCACAACTCATGACGTATACGTCGGGGTTGTTGTTGACAAAGTCGTAGGTTTTGTTGGTACCGAGGACTATGCTGGTAACGATTTTGCCGGGCAAAAACTGTTTTTTACTGCCGTTGACGATACCTTTTTGCGCAAGCTCCACTATACCGTCGCCAAGCAACTCGGTGTGAATACCGAGGTCTTTTTTACCCGCCAAAAAACCCGTAACGCTGTTGGGGATACCGCCGATACCGATTTGCAAACAATCGCCGTCGTTGATATACTCGGCAATATAACCGCCTATGATGCTGTCTTTTTCCGTCACGGGCGCGGGATAATCCTGCGGCAAATCAAACTCGACGGGGACCATATAATCGACGTCGTCGACGGAAATGATATTGTCACCGTAAGCAAAAGGCATGTTTTTGTTAATCTCCATTACTACCGTTCTGCCCGCCTTTTTCATCTCGCGGAGCACGGAAGACGAGTAGATATTGGACATGCTGATAGACATCTCGCCTTTCTCGTTTGGCATAGAGCAGGTGCTGATAAAGATATCGGGCAAACCCTGCGCGCAAATGGTACGCGCGGTGTGTCTCAAGTGCGTGGGCGCAAAACTGACGTCAATGAGTTTCGCGGCGTCGCGAGTGGGTTTACTCATAAAAAGACACTTGATTTTAAAGTTTTCTTTATACTCGGCACTCTCCATGAAAGGATAACTACGCATCTGCAAACACGTCCAGACCTCTACGTTTTTGACGCGGTCGGCAATAGTGTGCAACGCACTCATAAAACCCTGCGGTTCTACCGTTGCGTCGCCCACCGCTACCTTGTAGTCGGACTTTATCATAGCCAATACGTCCTGAACGGAAACGATTTTTTCCTGATAGTTTTTCATTGTTCTCCTCGATTAAAGAGCGTAACCTGCCTCAAAGCACTTTAACACGCTTTCCAATACGGCGGGTTTCTTTTCAAACATGTGTTTCAGTACGGATACTGCCGTGTCGTACGGAGTAACGCCTGCGTGTTTGACGTATGCGCCGAACATAACGATATTGGCACTGCGACCGTTTTTGTTTGCCTCGGCGATTTCGTTGGCGGGGACGTAAACGACGTTGATATCGTCTCTGTCAACTTTGGCGTCAATAAGGCTGCTGTTGACGAATATGTATCCGCCTTTTTTTACGCAAGGCAAAAACTTTGCAAGGCTGGGTTTATTCATCGCAATGACGACGTCCGCCATCGTGACGATGGGGCTACCGACCTGTCTGTCGCTGACGACTACCGAGCAACTCGCCGTGCCGCCGCGCATTTCGGGACCGTAAGAAGGCATCCAAGAAACTTCTTTATTGTCCTGCATACCGCCGTAGACGATATACTTGCCGATGGTTAAAACGCCTTGTCCGCCAAATCCGGACATAACAATTCTGCTTTCCATTATTTTGCCTCCTCGATATCTTTGAATACGCCCAAAGGATATTTTTTGGTCATTTCGTTTTTGACAAAGTTGAGTGCGTCTGCGGGCGACATATACCAGTTGGTGGGGCAACCCGACATGATTTCTACAAAGGTAAAGCCTTTCTTTGCCATTTGATATTCAAAAGCCTTTTTAATGGCTCTCTTTGCCTTCATGACGTTTGCGGGATCGGTCAACATAACTCTCTCGATATACGCGGGACCGTCGAGGGTTGCCAACAACTCGCTGACATGTATGGGGTTACCGTTGACGACTTCGCCCTCGGGGGTGCGCACCTGTCTGCCGTAAATGCAAGTGGTCGCTTTTTGCCCTTCCAAAGTGGTAGGAGCCATCTGACCGCCGGTCATACCGTAGATAGCGTTGTTGATAAAGATAACGGTGATGTTTTCGCCTCTCGCGGCGGCATGTACTACTTCCGCCATACCGATACTTGCGAGGTCGCCGTCGCCCTGATACGAGAACACGGCGGTGTTTTTATGAACGCGCTTGATTGCGCTTGCTACCGCGGGAGCACGACCGTGTGCCGCTTCCTGCATGTCGCAATTGAAGTAATTGTAGGCAAATACGCCGCAACCGACGGGAGCTATACCTACGACGTTGTCGACGAGACCGAGTTCTTCAACCGTTTCGGCGATGAGTTTGTGAGCGATGCCGTGAGTGCAACCCGGGCAGTAGTGCAACGGGGTGTCCGTCAACATAGCGGATTTTTTATAAACAGTTGCCATTATTTCAAGACCTCCATAACCTTTTCGCAAATTTCTTCGGGAGATACGACGTAACCGCCCAATTTGCCCAAAAATTCAACGGGTTTCTTGCATTCGACAGAGAGTTTGACGTCCTCTATCATCTGACCTGCGTTGAGTTCTACGTCGAGGAATCCCTTGACGCTTGCTTTGTCTGCATACTTTTTGTATACCGCGCTCGGGAAAGGATAAACGGTGATAGGTCTTATCATACCGACCTTAAGCCCCTTTGCGCGCAAATCGTCGACCGCGGTGCGGGCGATTCTGCCGACGCTGCCGAAAGCAGTGACGATATACTCGGCGTCGTCGCAGAGGTATTCTTCGCACATGGTTTCGTTTTCAGCCAACAATCTGTATTTTTCCTGCAACTCGATGTTTCTCGGCTCGCAAATCTCAGGCTCGATATAGAGACTGTTTACGATACGTCTGTCTTTACCGTGATGTTTGCCGGTAGTTGCGTAGTCTTTCGTCTCGGGATCGGGCATTTCTTTCATCGGTTTAAAGGAAACGGGTTCCATAATCTGACCGAGGATACCGTCGCCGAGTATAAACACGGGCACGCGATATTTTTCGGATTTATCCCATGCGTCGTACAGCAAATCGACGGCTTCCTGCACGGTGCTGGGGGCGTAGGTCAAAAGACGATAGTCGCCATGACCGCCGCCTTTGGTGGCTTGAAAATAGTCGCCCTGACTCGGTTGAATACCGCCCAGTCCGGGACCGCTACGCGTCATGTTGACGATGACGCAGGGGAGCTCTGCCATGGCGATATAGCTGATACCTTCCTGCTTAAGGCTCACGCCCGGGGAACTGCTGCTCGTCATTGCGCGAGCGCCCGCGCCTGCCGCGCCGTAAACCATGTTGATGGCTGCCAGCTCGCTCTCTGCCTGTATAAAGTCACCGCCTACTTCACGGATACGCCAACTCATGTACTCGGGAATCTCGTTTTGCGGGGTGATGGGATAACCGAAGAAAAATCTGCAACCGCCGCGGATAGCGCCTTCTGCCACCGCTTCGTTACCCTTCATCAATTTCTTTTCGCTCATTATCTGTTTACCTCCAATGCGCTGTCGGGGCACATACGCGCGCAGGAACCGCAACTGACGCAAGCGTCCTGATCGGTGCACTCTACGACGAAATACCCCTTGTTGTTGCTCTTTTTGCCTATCTGCATGAGCTTTTTGGGGCAAGCGAGCACGCAGAGTCCGCAACCTTTGCAAACTTCAAAGTCAACTTTAACTTTTTCCATTATAGTGTTCTCCTTTAATTGGATTTCTCTTTTTACGTTTTTATCCTTACGTTTTAGTCCTGTTTAACGTGCGTAACCCAGCCGAACTTGTCCGCAGCTCTGCCCTGTTGGATATCCATCATGGCAGCGTAAAGTTTCTGACCGACGGGACCGGGTTTGTTTTCGCCGATAATGTAGTCTTTGCCCTCGTAACCGAGAGTACCTACGGGACTGACGATAGCCGCCGTACCTACGCCGAACATTTCGGATACGCGACCTTCGGCAACTTTTTTCATAAGCTCGTGGATATCGATTTTTTCTTCCTTGACTTTATAGCCGAGCTCACGCAAGAGCATGATGGAGCTGTCGCGGGTAATGCCGCGGAGGATGCTGCCGCTGAGAGCGGGCGTGACTACCTCGCCGTCGATGACGAACATGACGTTCATCGTGCCGACTTCCTCAACGTACTGGTGATTGACGTCCAGCCACAAAACCTGATTGTAGCCTTTCTTTTTGGCGATTTCCATAGCGAGGAAACTCGCGCCGTAGTTGCCTACGCACTTTGCCTCGCCCGTGCCGCCTGCGCATGCGCGGACAAAAGTGTCCTCTATCATGATTTTTACGAGACCTGCGCCAGCCTTAAAATAACTGGATACGGGGCAGCACACGACGTAAAACTTAAACATACTGCAAGAAGTAACGCCGATTTTCGGTTCGGTAGCAATCATCGTCGGACGGAGATAAAGAGCTTTACCGTCACCGACGGGAATCCAATCTTTCTCTATCGACACGAGCTTTGCTATGCCTTCTTTAACCGCGTTGAGGTCGAAAGTGGGCATACCCATACGCCAAGCCGATTTGTTCATGCGGTCGAGATTGCCTTCGATACGGAACATGCTGATTTCGCCTTTGTCGTTTTTAAAGGCTTTCGCACCCTCGAAAATACCCTGACCGTAGTGCAGAATCATTGCCGCGGGACTGAGCGAAAAGTTTTCGTACGGTTTAATGGTCAGTTCGCCCCAACCGCCTTCTCTCGTCCAATCCATTTCCAACATGTAGTCGGTCATGTACTTGCCGAAAGGCAGGTCGGCAAAGTCCGGTTTTTGCTTAAGATGGTCACACTTGATAAATTTCATCTTTATTTCCTCCGTAAAAGATAAACTTTCTGTTTTTATTTTTTATTCCCAAAAACGCGCCGCACGACTATCGACGGCGAAATTTCAGTTATATATATTCATTTTATACCTACTCAAGGTTTTAGTCAAGCACTATTTTAAACTAACCGCGCAAAAAAATCGTTTTTTTTCGACCTTTTTTCGTACCTGTATTTTTATTCAAAAAGATTATAAAAAATGCACCGAAAGGCGATATCTCGGTGCATAATATTAAATCGCAGTTTTTGCGGTTTTGACCGCGGCGACGGATTGTTACCCCGTACGGGCAAAAACTTTGGTCACGCATGGCCTATTCCGGCTTTTTGCCGCGCAATTTGAGCGTAGGACATGCGTTTAGCGACATATCCGAAAACCTGCCTTTGTACGCGGCGACGTAATAACCCTGACTTGCTATCATGGCGGCGTTGTCGGTACAATAAACGAGTTGCGGCAGATAAACGTCGACGCCGAGTTGCTTGCCGAGTTTTTCCGCTTCGGCACGCAGGTATCGGTTGGCACCCACTCCGCCCGCAACCGCAAACCGCTTTAATCCGCTTTCCGTCAGCAACCGCTTACTGCGGGATATCAGCCCGTCTATCGCGGCATGGGTAAAGCTCGCGCACATGTCGGCTTTGTTTAATTCTTCTCCGCGTTGCGAAAGATTGTGAACGGTGTTGATAACGGCCGTTTTTAAACCGCTGTACGAAAAATTGCCGTTGGATACGACGACTCCCGGCAATTTATAAATCGGTTGCCCGTCAGCTGCGTTTTTGTCTATATTGGGACCGCCCGGATATCCGTAGCCGAGTACTCTCGCCACCTTGTCGAAAGCTTCTCCCGCGGCGTCGTCTATCGTACTCGCAAGCACGGCATAGTCCGTGTACCCGTCTACCCTGACGATTGCGGTGTGACCGCCGCTCGCCAAAAGACACAGATACGGGGGTTCGAGATCGGGATGATTGAGATAGTTGGCGCAGATATGCCCCTCCACGTGATTTACCCCGACGAGAGGTATACCCGTCGCCTGACTCAATCCTTTTGCGAAAGACACTCCTACCAACAACGCGCCCACCAACCCCGCTCCGTACGTGACGGCTATGAGGTCGACGTCGTTTAACGTTTTTCCGCTTTGCTCCAACGCAAGCGCGACAACCTTGTCGATAACCTCTACGTGATTGCGACTGGCAATCTCCGGCACGACTCCGCCGTAGAGTTTGTGCACGTCTATCTGACTGACTATTACGTTGGACAAGACTTTTCGCCCGTCTTCCACCACGGCGCATGCCGTCTCGTCGCAACTGCTTTCTATCCCGAGGACTACGACGCCTCTTTCGTTTGACCGATAATTTTCCATTTTTTATTTTTACTCTTTCGTCCGTTTAATATGCCGAAATCAAAAAGCCTTGCCGAGATAGTCCTCGATAAACGGCTGAACGTTGCCGTCCATAACGTCGTTTACGTTGGCGTTTTCGTACCCCGTCCTGTGGTCTTTGACCAAAGTGTAGGGGCAAAATACATAACTGCGAATCTGACTTCCCCATTCGATTTTTTTGACTTCGCCCTTTATCGACGCCGCCTCTTCCATCTGCTGGCGTTCCTTAAGTTCAGCAAGGCGACTCTTTAACATCTGCATCGCGTACTCTCTGTTTTGAATCTGACTGCGTTGCGTCTGACACGCGACCACTATACCCGTAGGCAGGTGGGTGATGCGTATGGCGCTCTCCGTCTTGTTGATGTGCTGTCCGCCCGCTCCGCTGCTGCGATAGGTATCCACTTTGAGGTCTTTGTCAGCGATAACGATTTCTTCGTCGTTGTCCAGCACGGGCATTACTTCGAGCGACGCAAAACTCGTATGGCGACGTTTGTTGGCGTCAAACGGACTGATGCGCACCAGCCTATGAACGCCTTTTTCGGCTTTGAGATATCCGTAAGCGTAGTCTCCGCCGACCGTAAACGTAACGCTCTTGAGCCCCGCCTCGTCACCGTCAAGCCTGTCTTCCTCGCGCACCGTGTACCCCTGTCTTTCGCAATATCTCAGATACATGCGATACAACATGGCGCACCAATCCATTGCCTCGGTTCCGCCTGCTCCGGCATGCAAAGTCAACGTGGCGTCGCAATCGTCGTACTTACCTCTCAACAAAGTGGTCAGGTGCAATTGCGCGACGCTTTCCCTCAACGCGGCGATTTCGGCGGCTGTTTCCTGCAACATTCCCTCGTCGTCCGCGGCAAGGTCGAGGATTTCCGCCGCCCCGTCTACGCTTGCGCACAGTTTTTCGTACTGCGCGAGTTTGTTTTCGTCATGTTTAAGCTTGCGGCTGATTTTTTGAGCGTTGTCCACGTCCTGCCAAAAATCCTCCGCTTGCGTCTTAACTTTTAACTCCTCTATCTCTTTACGCAGATTAGGCAAGTCAAAGTGACTCACCCGCCCCGCTGAGTTTCGATTTCATCTCTCTCAATAATTGTTTTTGTTCGTCTATATTAATCAAATCTCATCACTCTCCCTATCAAGAATTTGCTTTTTCGATACAACTCCGCCGACTACGGCGCCGATTATTGTTTCCCTTTCTTTTTGGCATCCATCGACTCCTGCTTGCGGCGCTTTGCCTCGTCTTTGCCGCAACAGTTTTTATATTTGAGACCGCTGCCGCACGGACAAGGTCGGTTCATCGACAGATTGGGATTGTCGTTTACTCCTTCTTTTTGCTTGACGTTGTTTCGGCTGACCTTTTTTATCTGACCGAACAACAATACCCTCACCGTCGTGTACTGTATATCCGTCTCCATCGTCTCGAACATGTCGTACGCCTCTTTTTTATACAGCGCGACGGGATCCTGCTGACCGATTGCCGCGAGACCTACGCCTTTGCGCATCTGGTCGATGTCGTCGATATGCATCATCCACTTGTCGTCGATGGTTTTTAACAAAACGTACCTTTCGAGATCCTTAAAATCGATTTCGCCGTCCGTCTCGTCGGCAACATGCTCCGCCCGACGATTTAACAACTCCTTGACGTACGCCGTCATCTCTTTGAGTATCTCTTTGGCGGACATTTCATGATGCTCCGACTTTAAAAACTCTTCTTCCATCGGCAGGTATTTTTGATTCAACACTTTGTTTGCCGACGCGAAATCCCACTTTCGGCTATCCGAAACGCCGTTTACGGCGTCCTCCAACGCTTTGCGGCAATACCCCTCCGCCATGTCGAGAATTTCGTCGTGCACGTCCTCGCCGTTGACTATACGCTGACGTTCCTTGTAAATAATGTTACGTTGCATATTGTTGACGTCGTCGTATTGCAAAACCTGCTTTCTCATGCCGAAATAACGACTTTCGAGATTTTTTTGCGCGGTTTCGATTGCTTTGGTCATCATCTTTTGGGTAATGGGTTCGTCGTCCGACCACTTAAAGAACTTTAGCATGTTCTGCAACCTTTCGCCGCCGAACAATCTCGCAAGGTCGTCCTCTAAACTGATAAAAAACACGCTGCTGCCCGGATCTCCCTGACGGCCGCTACGCCCTCTCAACTGATTGTCTATACGACGGCTCTCATGCCTCTCCGTGCCGATGATATGCAATCCGCCCGCCGCAATGACCTTTTCTTTTTCTTTATCCGTCTCGACTTTAAATTGGTTGTAAAAATCACGATAGGCTTTTTTCCACCCTTCTTCCTCGGGAGTACCGTCCGCGTAACTCGTCGCAACGGCGATTTGCTCGTCGGTGTAGCCTTGTTGCACCATCTTTTGTCGCGCCAAAAACTCGGGGTTGCCGCCCAGCAAAATATCCGTGCCGCGCCCCGCCATGTTGGTTGCTATGGTGACGGCGTTTAGTCTGCCCGCCTGCGCTACTATCTCCGCCTCGCGCATATGATTTTTGGCGTTTAAAACGTTGTGCCTGACGCCTTGCCTCGCGAGAAGTTTAGACAGCTCTTCGCTCGCCTCGACGCTAATCGTACCGACCAACACGGGTTGACCTTTTTCGTGGCACTCGACGATGTCGTCTATGATGTGTTTCAACTTGGCGGCACGAGTAGTATACAACACGTCGTTGTAATCCGTCCTTATCATAGGCTTGTTGGTAGGTATCTCCACGACGTCGAGGTTGTATATAGAGTTAAACTCGCCCTCCTCGGTCTTGGCGGTACCGGTCATACCGCTCATTTTTTTATACATTCTGAACAAATTCTGGAAAGTAACGGTCGCGAGCGTCTTGTTTTCCTCTTTTATCCTGACGCCTTCTTTCGCCTCGATAGCCTGATGCAACCCGGCGTTAAACCGTCTGCCTATCATCTTGCGCCCCGTAAACTCGTCGACGATGATGACCTCGCCGCCTTCGACGATATAGTCTATGTCGCGTTTCATGATAAAATTGGCGCGCAAAGCCTGATTGACATAATGGTTAAGCTCGGTATTTTCGACGTCCGAAAGGTTGCTTACGTTAAAAAACCTTTCGGCTTTTTCGACGCCGCGTTGAGTCAGCCTGACGGATTTGTCCTTTTCGGTGACCAGCACGTCGTAATTGTCCTCGAGCTCATCGTCGTACTCGGAGTTAAAGCGGTCGAGCTTGCTCTTTTCGTCGTCGGACTTTTCAAAACCGCGGCTCAACCCCTTGGCAAACCTGTTGGCGGTAACGTACATTTCGTTACTCTTGGTTCCCGCTCCGCTTATAATAAGCGGCGTACGTGCCTCGTCGATAAGGATACTGTCGACTTCGTCGATGATAACGAAATTAAGCCCCCTTTGTACGAGGTCTTCTTTCCTGACGACCATGTTGTCGCGCAAGTAGTCGAAACCGAACTCGTTGTTGGTCCCGTAGGTAATCTCGCAGCCGTATGCAGCTTGTTTTTCCGAACGGCTCATTTGCGCGTAAATAACGCCCACCGACACGCCCAAAAACTTGTAAATCTTTCCCATCCATTCGGCGTCGCGCTTGGCAAGATAATCGTTTACCGTAACTATATGCACGCCGTTTCCCGTCAGGGAATTGAGATACGCAGGCATAGTCGAAACGAGAGTTTTGCCCTCGCCCGTGGACATCTGGCAAATCCGCCCCTGATGCAACGCTATTCCGCCGAGAATCTGCACGTGAAAGTGATACATGTTGAGCGTGCGTCTGGACGCCTCTCTCACCGCGGCAAAGGCATCGGGCAGTACGTCGTCCAACGTTTCGCCTTTAGTCAGCCTCTCTTTGAGCCACGGCGTCACGGCTTTAAGCTCGGCGTCGGTCTTTGCCGCGTACGTATCTGCCAACGCCTCGACCTTTTTGGCTGTTTTTTCGAGAAGTTTAAGTTGCTTTTTGTTATTCATCTTTATTCTCCTTGTCGCGTTTTACAATTAATCTTTCTTTTGCGGATACCGCCGTAAGCCCGAAAACCTTAATCGCCTTGTTCTTTTTCAGCACCCGTGCGATTCTATCAATCGTCGTGCCCGTAGTCTTGACGTCGTCGACGACCAATACCTTCTTTCCCGCGAAAGCGTCGGGGTTTTTTACGGCGAAAGCATCGATAAGGTTGTTTCGCCTCTCCTCGTTAGTCAGTTTTTCCTGCTGAACGGTATCCTTTATTTTTATTACGTTGTCCTCGTCGAGAGGCAATCCCGTCAACCGACAAAACTCCCGCGCAAGCAACAACGACTGATTGTATCCTCTTTTTTCCAACGACGTTTCGGACAACGGCGCAGGCACGACCACGTCGACGTCTATCCCCGAGCGTAAATACGTCGCTACCATGTACACGGCAAAAACGTCCGCAAGGTACGTCGCGTTGCCGTACTTAAAACTCCTCACGAGCGTCACCGCTATGTCGGTGTAATCGAAACTGCTGATTATCCTGTCAAAAAACACCTTGCTCGGCTTGCATGTCGCGCAATAGTCGTGATCTCCCTCGATTTTTGCACCGCACAGCGCACATGTCTTTCCGTCGTTTAACGGTAACTTGGTCTTGCAATAATCGCAAAACCCGCTGTCGTCAAAAACGTCCGCACCGCAACGACAGCATGTGTACCGATGAAAATCAAACAGTTTTTCAGCCGAAAAGGGCGTCATACTTTTTGTTCTCCTCAAGCAAAAATTTTTTCAACATAGTCGTGCGCTGTTTGACGTAATTGTTGTGAACCATGAGCGCAAGAGTTTTTTTGCCGCACACCGTCACGACTATTTTTTTCGCCCTCGTGACCGCGGTATACAGCAAATTTTTATTAAGTATCGTGGGCGGTCCGTTGGTTACCGCAATGACCACGACGTCAAACTCGCTGCCCTGACTCTTGTGAACGGTGACGGCGTATGCGAGTTTAAGGTCCTCGAGACCGCTTGCCTGATACAATGCCTGCCTACCGTCGTCAAAAACGACGACCAACGTGTTTACCGACGGGTTAATCCGCGTAATCGTACCCATGTCGCCGTTAAAGACTCCCGAGCTTTCTTCTACCCCCGTATCGGTCAATCTGCTCCATGTTTGCTCGTAATCGTTGCGAATCTGCATCACTTTGTCGCCCTCGCGGTACGTGACGCCGCCGTACTTGACTTCTCTTTTGTTTTTGTCGGGGGGATTTAAAATCTCCTGAAGTTTTTCGTTGAGGTTGTTTACCCCCGACGCGCCGCCTTTAAGCGGGCAAAGCACCTGAATGTCGCGCGGCGAAACCTTTGCGAAAGACGGCAACCTGCGACTCACCATGTCGACCACGGTGTTAAGCACGTCCGTCTGATTGTCTTTGTACGCAATAAAAAAATCTTTACTCGTGTTGTCCGCGACGGGCATTTTACCCTGATTGATGAGGTGAGCGTTAGATACGATTAAACTCCCCTCGTCCTGCCGATATATGTGCGTCAGATACCTGACGTCCACCAACTTGCTCGCGATAAGGTCGCCCAGCACGTTGCCTGCGCCCACGCTCGGCAATTGGTCTTTGTCCCCGACGAGCACGAGTCGGCAAGTATCTCTGACCGCATTGACCAGACTGTATATTATACCCACGTCCGCCATAGACAACTCGTCTATGATAATGACGTCGGCGGAAAGCTTGTTGCTTTTATTAAAACAGAAACGCACCGCGCCGTCGTTAAACTCCATACCGAGCATACGGTGTATAGTCTTTGCTTCCTGCCCCGTAGACTCGCTCAGTCGTTTTGCCGCGCGCCCCGTGGGGGTGCAGTACTCGACTTTAAGCTTAAGGCTGTTGAATATATAAGACACGCACTTGATGATAGTCGTTTTGCCCGTACCGGGACCGCCCGTCACTATCGTCACGCCGCCGTTTACCGCCGAGTTTATTGCGTCGCGCTGACTCGAGTGAAACTTTATCCCGTTGATTTTTTCAAACTCATCTATCAACGCGTCCGTATCTATTCCGAGAGGTTTTATCTCCCTGACGAGCTTGATTATTTGCGCCGCTATGGCTTTTTCTTGTTTAAAATATCTTGACAAAGCGATACATTTTTCGCCTTCGTGATAAAAACAATTGCAAACGAGGTCAAACTGAAGGTTTTGATAAACCTCGTCCGTTATCGCCGCGTCAACGTCCTTTTCGAGACCGAGCAAATCCTTGAGCGCGGCGTTGACGTCCTTGACGAATAAAAAGGTATTGCCGAGTTTTTCCGCCGCCTCTTTGAGATAATACACGACCCCCGCTCGTATGCGAAACTCGCTGTCGCTCGCTATACCCATGCTCTGCGCTATCCTGTCCGCCGTCAAAAAACCCACGCCGTCGATATCGTCTATGAGTTTGTAGGGGTTTTTCGTAAGTATACGTTGCACGTTACCCTTGTAGGCGTTGTATATCTTTATCGCCATGTTGGTGGTAATGCCGTACCCCTGCAAAAACATTATCTGTTGTTGCATGTCGATGTGTTCGGCGTAAGCGTTGCCTATCGATACGGCTTTGTTTTTGCTTATTCCTCGCACTTTGACCAGTTCCATCGGGTTGTCGCGCAACACGTCCATAGTTTTGTCGCCGAAAGCGTCCACGATAGCCTCGGCGGTCTTTGGTCCTACGCCCTTAATCAGTCCGCTTTCAAGGTATTTTTTTATATCCCCCGCACGGCTCGGGGTAGAAACGACGATTTTTTGCACGGCAAACTGTTCGCCAAACTTGGGGTGACAAACGACATTGCCCTCCAACTCCAGTTCTTCGCCGACGGTCACCACCGGCATGTTGCCGACGCAGGTATACTCGCCCCCGTCGGTTGCAAACAAAGACAGCACGCAATAGCCGTTTTGGTTGTTGTAAAAAACTATATTTTTTACTACCCCTTTTAGTATCATTTTTTTATTGTAACATAAATAAATCAAAAAGCACGCTTTTTTGCGTGCTTTTTTTTAGTTTTTAATATATTTTTTCAAAATTTTTGCCATATCCGTTTTTTCCCACGGAAACTCGTCGCGACCGAAATGCCCGTAAGACGCCGTTGCAAAATAAATCGGACGAAGCAAATCAAACTTTTCTATGATGGCGCGCGGACGCAAATCAAAGTTTTCCGCAACGATTTCCGACAGTTTTTCATCCGAAACGACGCCGGTGCCGAAAGTATTGACGAAAACGCTGACGGGTTTTGCAATACCTATGGCATAACTCACCTGCATCTCAACCTTTCGCGCCAGCCCCGCCGCAACGACGTTTTTGCATATATACCTGCACATATATGCCGCGCTCCTGTCCACCTTTGTGGGGTCTTTTCCCGAAAAACAACCGCCGCCGTGCGCGCAATAACCGCCGTAAGTATCTACTATTATTTTTCTCCCCGTCAGTCCCGTGTCGCCCATAGGACCGCCGATAACAAACTTGCCCGTCGGATTGATAAAGTACTTGGTGTCGGCGTCGAGCAAATCAGACGGAACGACGGCTTTTATCACTTCGTTTATCATATCGCGACACAAAGTGTCTCTGTCGACGTCGGGATCATGTTGCGTAGACAACACGACGGTATCCACGCGCTTTACCTCGTCGCCGTCGTACTCAACGGTAACCTGTGCCTTTCCGTCGGGGCGAAGATACCCGAAACGTCCGTTTTTTCGCACTTCCGCAAGTTTCATGCAAATTCTGTTGGCAAGCATATGAGCCAAGGGCATCAACTCTTTGGTCTCGTCGCAAGCAAAACCGAACATCATGCCCTGATCGCCCGCGCCAAATCTGTCAAGCTCGTCACCGCCTTGTTTGTACTCCATGCTGTTGTCCACACCGAGAGCAATGTCGCTGCTCTGCCCGTCGATACTCGTCAAAACGGCGCACGTGTTGCCGTCAAAACCGTACTTGGCGCGCGTATAACCTATATTTTTTACCGTTTCACGCACTATTGCGGGGATATCCACGTAACAGTCGGCAGTAATCTCTCCCGCCACCAGTACTCCTCCGGTAAAACACGTCGTTTCGCACGCAACGCGCGCGTTTTTGTCTTTTGCGATAATGGCGTCCAGCACGGCGTCGCTCACCTGATCGCAAACTTTATCGGGATGACCTTCCGTCACGCTCTCGCTCGTAAAAAATCTTTTACTCATATTTTCTCCTTTTTTTCTCGTCGTAAAATTAATAAACGCCACCGATTGCCGCTTTTTACGTTCCGCAAAAAAAAAGCTCCGCCTCTTAAGGGGCGGAACTCTTAAATCGCTTAAAAATACCGCTCCATCTGCCAGACTTTCGTCTGCGGAATTTAGCACCGTCTCCGCGGCAAAAGCCGCCAAAGGGTTGCTGTGTCTTCAACGGGTCCGTCCCTCCGACACTCTCGATAGAGTTTACGATAAACTTATACTACGCGCGCTTGTCTTTGTCAAGCGTTTTTTATACTTTTTTTTACAACGTATGTATCGCTTTGCCCACGCTCGCCATCACGCTTTCGCCGACGCTTTCTTCTACCGTGGGATGAGGATGAATTGTTCTCTCCATCTGGTCGCGAGTCAGTCCGTTTGACACGGCAAGAACAAGCTGCCCGAGTATATCGGTAGCTCTGTCGCAATACAACACCGCACCGATAAGTTTACCCGTCGATTTTTCAAACACGGTCTTTACGAAACCTCTCTCCTGCCCGACGATAAGGCTCTTGCCGTTTGCGCCCATAGGAAACTTTCCGACCTCAGTCTCGATGCCTTTTTCCGTCGCCTGCGCCTGAGTCATACCCACGCAAGCTATCTCGGGAGTCGTGTAAATGCAACTCGGCACGACGCTTAGGTTGGTATGATTGGCGTTGCCCGACAAAATATCGGCAACGTACTCTCCCTGTGCCGCCGCAAAGTGCGCCAACTGAATACCGCCTATGCAATCGCCGACGGCGTATATATTGTCGACTGAAGTACGAAAATGCCCGTCGACCTTAATACAACCCCTTTCGGTAACTTCTACTCCCGCCGCCTCGGGATTAAGCCCGACGAGATTTGCTCTGCGCCCCGTACTCACGATAACAAGCCCCGTATCTACGGTTTGGTCGCCCTTTTTGTCGGTAAACGATACCCTGTACCCGTCCGCTGTCTTTTCAACGCCCTTTACCGCCGCGTTGAGATTTAAAGTCACGCCTTTCTTTTTCAGCGCGAGAGCGTGCTGCAAGCTGACGTCCCTGTCCACCGTAGCGAGAATACGATCCATAAACTCGATTATCGTGACCTTTTTGCCGAGCGCGGACAAAAACTCCGCAAACTCGACGCCGATTACGCCGCCGCCGACGATAACGACGTCGTCGGGGATATCGTTTTCGCCCTCGAGTAAAAAGTCGCTGTTGACGCAATACTCCATCCCGGGGATTTTTAAAGTAGCGGGGACGCTACCGGTAGAAACGAGAATATTTTCCGCCGTTATTTTTTCGTCGCCTACGCTAACCGTATGCGCGTCTACGAAACTACCCTGCCCGTTAAACACGGCGACCTTTCTCGCCGCCAAAAGTTTCTCCACGCCCGTGCGCAATTTGGTAACCACGGTATCGCGACGGGCATAAATCTTAGCCATGTCGTACCCTATCTTTCCGTCCACTACGACGCCGTACGTCTCCGCTTCTCTCGCGGAGTTTAACACTTCCGCCGTATGGAGCAAGGCTTTAGTCGGTATGCAACCGCGGTTTAAACAAGTACCGCCGACCTTGCATTGCTCGACAAGCGCCGTTTTTTTACCGTTTTGCGCCGCGCGGATAGCCGCAGAGTACCCCGCGGGACCGCCGCCCAAAATCAACAAATCATATTGATATTCCATCTCTTCACCTCTCAATGGTTTACTTTTTTGGTTTTATCTTATTTTATCGTTTTGCCGTCTATCGTCGCCGCCAATCGACAAAACACTCTTTATTCGTTCGTCGCGTCGCTCAACAAACTCGCGACGTCTGCCAACTTTCGGTCGTCTATACGCAACCCGTCTATCTTTTTACCTATAAAAAACTCTTGCGCCCTCTTTGCTATATCGACGTCAAGACTATCCGAAAACACCAACAAATCCGTCAATACTCCGCACCCGTCCTTTATAAAGGCGACCTGCGTAGTGCCCCAATCAAACCTTTTGTTGCGAAAAACGTAGTTTTTGTCGGCAATTCTGCCGAGATTCCATTCGTCGCTTGCGAGCAGACTCTCGATTTTTTCATGCCCGTCCCACTCAAATTGCTCGACACCCGTATCCACACATTCCGCGCCAAACACCGCACTGCTTGCGTTACGAATCGCCGCAGCAAGTTTTTCCGCATCGATACTCGGGCAAACCGAAACGAGGTTAATTACTCTGCTCGATACGCTCTTGACGCCCTTTGACGCAAGTTTTTCCGCGTTGACGTTGAGATACTTTTGCATTTTGGTCACGTCGGTATCGATAAGCAAAGTACCGTGGTGCAGACACACGCCGTTTTCGGTCAAAAAAGCGTTGCCGCTAAACTTTTTGCCGTCGGTCAAGATATCGTTTCGCCCTGACACCTCCGCCGTCACGCCAAACTCCGCCAAAGCCCGCTTTATTACCTCGAAGTTTTTTTCGACGCTATAGTTTTCTTTAGTCGCCACGAAAGAAAAATTGAGATTTTTTATATCGTGATACACGGCTCCGCCGCCGGTAAAACGCCTCACCAACTTGCACCCGTCCTCGGCGAGCAAGTCTAAATTGACTTCCGCAAAAGCGTTTTGATTTTTACCTATGATTACGGCGTCGGCATTTTGCCAGACGTACACGACTACGGCGTCCGACGGACATGTCTTAACAAACCCGTACTCTCTCGCGATATTTTTGCGAGCGTCGATACAATCAGATTTAAAAAACAACACCTTTCTTATCATACCAACTATTTTTTCACAACAATCCCGACTTGTCAACCGTTTTCGGGGGCTTGAAAAAATATTTTCGATACCGCTTGCCATTCTTTTGCAAAACGGTTGAAAAAAAGCCTTCTTTGTGATAAAATACACTGAGAGGTAACTATGAAAAACGAAAAACCCATCGTCGCGATAATGTACGACTTTGACAACACGCTGTCCACCAAGGATATGCAGGAATTTGACTTTATTCCCCGTCTCGGTATGACTGCGGACGAGTTTTGGGACGAGGCAAACACCTACGCCGGACAAAAACACATGGACGGGATACTCGCAGTCCTGTACCTCATGCTTCAAAAATCAAAAGACACCGACCTCTGCACCCGCGAGAGCCTTAAAGACTGCGGCAAAAACATAGAATTTTGCAAAGGCGTCGAAACATGGTTTGAACGCATCAATTCGTTTGCCGCGGAGCAAGGCGTGCAAGTGGAGCACTATATCATCAGCAGCGGACTCAAACCCATGATAGAGGGTAGCAAAATCGGCAGGTTTTTTAAAGAGATTTATGCTTGCGATTATATTTATGACGAAGACGGGTATCCGCTTTGGCCTGCCGTAGCCGTCAATTACACCAGTAAAGTACAGTTTTTGTATCGTATCCACAAAGGTGTTTTCGACGTCGGCGAAGACGACGAGCTAAATAGTTTTACTCCCGAAGAAGAAAAACACGTTTCTTTTTCAAACATGATATACATAGGCGACGGCATGACCGATATCCCCTGCATGAAACTAACCCGTCTCAACGGCGGTCACAGCATAGGCGTGTACAAACCGCACGTTGCCAATCAATATCTGATAAAAGACGACCGCGTGGATTTTCTCGTCCCCGCAGACTACTCCTCGGGTAGCGAAATAGAGCAAATAATGCAGACGATTATCCTCAAACTCAACGCCGAAAGTCGTCTGGAACGCATCACAAAAGAGCATACTCAACGCATCTTAATGCAAGAAAAAAAGATTAATTGATACCCGTACCACTCAAAACAATCAAAAAGGTCGACAAAACCCCGACGGTTTTACCGACCTTTTTTAGTTAACTTTCTTTTTATTTTTTTTAAAAAGCGGATTTATTAACAACAATCCGTCGATTGTCTCCTTTTATATTCCTTTTTAAAAAAATCGCGGCACATCAAAAAACCGACGACCGAAGTAATACCGTCGGTCACGGGATACGTCAGCCAAAAATAATCGAGCCCTGCCAACGAAAACAAATATCCCAGCGGCACAAAAAGGCACACGGTACGCACGACCGTCAACAGCGAACTGCTAAACCCTTTTCCTACCGCCTGAAACAACACCGGATAGGTCAGCGACGTCACGAGCGGTACAAAACTCCACCCGATAATGCGAAAAGCCGTCTTTCCTATGGAAATTACGTTTTCGTTTGACGAGAAAAAACGCAACATCGGTCCCGGCACTACGTTGAAACATAACGTCCCGAGCAACATCAACGCAAAACCGAACAAAATAGCGACGTTAAGCGTCTTTTTGCAACGGTCGATATTGCCCGCCGCGTAGTTAAAACTTATCACGGGGACGATACACGTCTGCATCGCGCCCAACGGGATAAAGAAAAACGTCTGCCACTTGTAATAAAGCCCGAGCACCGTCACGGCGTCGTCCGAAAAAGTAGAAAGTATCAGATTTAATCCGAAGATATAAAAAGTATACGCCGATTGCATTAAAATATTGGGCAATCCGAGACGAAAAACCCTTGAGACGTAACGCGGATAAAGTTTTACGGAAGGAGACCTGAAAAACCCCTTTTTCATTACGACGACGGCGGCAACTATCTGTCCCGCCACCGTAGCCGCCGCAGCGCCCGCTATACCCATGCGCGGAAAACCGAGCAGCCCGAAGATAAGCAATGGATCGAGAACGACGTTGGTGACTGCGCCGCATATTTGCGCAATCATAGGCGTTTTCATATCCCCTCTCGCCTGAAGTATCTTTGACCAACCGCTTTCGAGGAAAACCCCGAAACTCAACACGCACGTTATTCTGCCGTAAACGACGACGTCGGATATTACGGCGGCGTCCCGAGTGGACGCTTTGGCGAAAGAAGGCATGAGAAAGAAACACACGGTTGCAAACACCGCCCACAACGACACCGCTATCGGCGTTGCCACTCCGGCGTATTCGTTTGCCTCTTTATCCTCCCCCGTCCCTAATTTTGCCGCCATTGCGGTATTTATCCCGACACCCGTCCCTACCGCCAACGCTATCATCAGCAGTTGCAAAGGATACACTATGGACAGCGCGGTCAAGCCCGAGTCCGAAAACCTACCGACAAACACGCTGTCGACAATGTTGTAAAGCGCCTGTATCAACTGCGCAAGCATCACGGGCGGCGCCAGTTTAAAAAGAATTTTGCTTACTTTTTCCTTTCCGAAATAATCGGCGGTATGCTTTTTTTCAACCATTATTATCTTTTTGTCAATCCCTCGAGCCTCAGAGGCGTCGATATCACCGAGTCGACAGCCCCCGTCGATTGGGTTATCGACAGGGGCTTTATTGCGTCTTTTTTTAAATTAATCAAAAAATATTTTTCGGCACTCTTTGCCGAAAACCGAAAACAAACAAAGTTAACCTTTTTTCAGCGTCGCGAGTATTTCTTTAAGCAAATCTTCCGCAGTGGGATTTGCTTTTCGCTCTTCTTCCGCTTTCTGTTTTGCCTCTTCCTCCGCGCGCTTGGCCTCGGCGTCCGACCTTGCTTTTTTGTCGTCCAAAAACCTCTTGACGGCAACTTTGTCACGCAGGTTTATCCCCGCTTTTTTCATCTCGAGTTTGTCTTCCTTAGAAATATCGTTTTTCTTCAACTCGTTTTTAAACTCTTCGTTTTTCTTTGCGATGCCGTTGATAGTCTTTACTATGCTGAACAGCACGAACGCAATAATCAAAAAGTTGATTACCGCGCTAATAAGCGCACCCCAATCGATATAAATAGACGACGCAAGGTCCACCTCGCCGGTCGACGTATAGCCCGTTTTTAAAAAAGTAAAAACGTCGGTAAGGCTGCTTTTGCCCAAGATCAAGGTCAATATCCAGTTGATAACCGGCATTATTATCTTGTCGGACAGGGCGGTGACGATGGCGGTAAACGCCGAACCGATAATGACGCCTACGGCAAGGTCCATCACGTTGCCCCTACGAATGAATTCTCCGAATTCTTTAAAAAACTTTTTCATCTTCGTTCTCCTCCTACTGAAATTATACTTTTTCGATATAGCCGTGTCAACAAAATAAAGAGATTTTGTTTTTGAACTTTTTGCAAAAAACCCGCTTTTTTATTCAAAAATCCCCTTTTTCGCACCAAAAGACGAAACCCGTAGTAAAAAACACCCGCGCGCACCTCTCGACGACGTCTCTTGATTAAAAAAAACGAGCCTTATGAAAAAAATCGATACAGCGTCCGTGATTTTTTTGTTTTTATCAAAATTTCATAATATACTTACTAAAAATAACTTGATATATTTTTTGTTATGTGATATAATACCAAAAGAATTATGAACGCAAGGACACCTAAAATGAGAATAAAACAATTTAGCATGGCGTATAGCGTCAATCCCGAGGTACTCAACGCTATTCTCCCCGCGGGATACGCTTCTTTGCGCCCGTGGTTGCGCATAGACGCCGAAATACGAGAGGATCACAGTAGTTGCTTAGGGCTAAGCACGCCCGTCGTGAGAAACGGAAAGAGAGGCTGGCTCGTCATCGACCGATGGGACGACGTTCCCTACGCCTGCATTGAAAAAGTAATCGAGTTTAAAACGGATTTTTTGGAAATTTCTTTTAAAAGACTCGGCGTAAACGGTCATTATCGCGCAGGTAAAGATATCGAAGGGTATTTTTCTCTCGACAATCCCGACGAGTTAATACCGATGCCGTCAATCCGCACCCACAAAGAATACTGCGATTGCGTGTTTAAATGGACTTTCAGCAAAAGCGACGCTTCCGGTTCGTCAGACAAAAGACCGCGCCGTCGCGGGGCATTGCAGCAAGTGATGCCGGATATCGGCACCGATTTTTCGGCTGAAAACGTAGCCAAAATTCCGTGCGACGCAGTGCTCGGCGCTTTCGCCGTGAGGTTTTTGGGTTAATCGACCACTCGTCGGCGGACGCACGTTGTCGACTACCGACACGAGCCGCTACGACGATTGCGGCGACAACGTCGTCTTGCCCGAAAACGCCTACCGAAACAAACTGAGGTTTTACGATGAATGAAGAAAAAATCACAGACTCCGCCTATCTGGCAGAGTACTTTAAGGAACATGCGGAATACGCAACGATGCTGTATTTTAAAATTTTCGACGTATCTCTGCTCGACGAAAACGACACGTACAAGTACTGCCTTGCCGGTCCGCACTATTCTTTTAAGTGCAATATAGACAACCCCGAGGGGTTTACGCTCGAGGAGGGCGACAAGGTGTATCTCAGCGACAAAGTATCGCACGAAATGCCCCGTACTCGTTTTAATATCACGATGGGCGACGTTGCGTCCCCTCTTGGGAGAAAAATTTTTTCGGAGTTGCAGGTCGATTTAATCTTTGTGTTAAGAAAAAACGGTGACGGTTTTATCTTTAAAAAGTTTTACTATTGATTTCCGTCGCCGCCTTCTTCACGCTTTTAGGGCGTCTGCCTATCGAGCAAAAGCAGAAGTTTTCAGCGACGATTTTTTCAAAGAAACTAAAAAACAACCAACTTTTAACAAAAAAAACGACGGAAACATTCCGTCGTTTTTTTAGCGTTTTTGCGCCGTTAATAACTGATGAGAGTTACATAAATCGTGCAGCCTTCCGCAACCGTCATCGTACTGACGCCTACGGACGCGGCGTAAAGCGTCGTGCCTTCGTAAACGACCGTACCGTACTCCGCAGTCCCGTCCGACTCAATCGACGTGTACAAACTGATGTACGGGTTGTAGTCTTCGGATTGCTCCAGCGTCAACACTTTCGTCAAAAACGCGCCGTACTGTCCGTCTTCCGCCGTGTAAGTAAAACCTTCGTTGGCTGCGAGATAAGCAAATACGTCAAGTACCGTGCAACCTTCTTCGAGTTTGTTCAGGTCTACCGTATATACCGTATACGGATCGGTAGTGACTACCAGCGTCATGTTTTTCGGCGTCGGCTCTTTATCGGGCGTACATGCGACGAAACAGCAAACGATGAGTGCCAAAAGGGTTAACAGGGATACTAATCTGATGATTTTTTTCATAAAAAAACCTCCGTTTGTATTAAAAAAGAACGGAGGTTTGCATGCGCAAAAAACCCTCGTCCTTCTTTTGCCCAAGGACAGTACAGGTTGATTCTCGTTCGGCAGGTTGCCCGACTTTAACGGTAATGGCTGTTGCGACGGAGTTTCACCGCACTTCCCTCTGTTAATGACTGTGCCACGCAGTCAATCCGAACGGACTATCAAATTGAGTCGATTATATCACCGACGACTCGACTCGTCAACCTTTTTTAGGCAAATTTTTTCCGTTTTGCGATTTTTGCCCTTTAACTTTTGGTTTTAAAACAATCCATATACTCTTTTATCTTTGCGCGGGCGGCGTCGGCATCGCAAACCTTCTCCACCGCCGTTTTTTTACCTTCGAGCGTCTTGTACACCGAAAAAAAGTGCATTATCTCGTCGCCGATGTGTTGCGGAAGCTCCTTTATCGAGCGATAACTGCTGTACGTCGGATCACCGAAAGGCACCGCTATGATTTTTTCGTCCAAAAAGTCCTGGTCGACCATACTAATCATACCAATGGGGTAGCATCTGACGAGACAGTTTGTCTCTATCGGTTCGCTGCACAGCACCAAAACGTCCAGATGGTCGCCGTCGGCGGCAAGAGTACGAGGTATCAACCCGTAATTTGCGGGGTAACGGGTAGCGGTAAACAATACTCGGTCAAGCAACATATACCCCGTTGACTTGTCCAGCTCGTACTTCATCTTGCTTCCCTTCGATATTTCTATCAAAGCGATAAAGTCGTCGGGCGTGATGCGCGACAAATCTATTTTATCTATGTTGGTCATAAAAAAAACTCCTTTTTTTTATTATAAATTATTATCCGATTTTTTGGCAATATTTTTTACCAAAAAAATAAAATATTTCATACCAAACAGCGAGGTGACGAAAATGATCGTTGCAAAATTCGGCGGGAGCGCAATGGCGGACGGAGAAAACTGGCAACGGGTGTTGAATATAGCGGCGGACAGGGACAAACGAGTCGTCGTTGTTTCCGCGCCGGGCGCAAGGTTTGTCGGAGACGAAAAAGTAACCGACCTCTTGTTTAAATACGCCGAATCCGACAAAAATCACCGAAAAATCGTCTGGGAAAAAATCGCCGCCCGATACGAAAACGCGGCGGCTTTTTTCGGCGTCGATTTTTCTGCCGAATTAAACGAAACGGCGCTAAAACTCACAGACGCCCCGACTCCCTACGTCGTAAGCCGCGGCGAGTACCTTTGCGCAAAACTTTTTTCCGTTGTCGGCAACAGGGATTTTTTAGACGCGGCAGACGTAATAAAATTTGACGAAAAAGGCAACGTCGCCCAAAAACTAACCGCTCAGCTCATTCGTCAAGCCCTGTCGCAAAGCAAAAACGGCTTGGTCATAGGCGGCTTTTACGGCAGCGACAAAGACGGCAACGTCGTTCTGTTTGAACGCGGCGGCAGCGATATCAGCGGAGCAATCGTCGCGGCGGCCGTCGATGCGGAAATATACGAAAACTGGACCGACGTGAGCGGTGTTTTTTGTTGCGATCCGCGCGTCGTGCTAAACCCCGTCTTCGTCAAATGCCTCAGTTTTTTTCAAATGAAAACGCTTGCGTCTCTCGGCGCCAAGATACTGCACCCGCAAACCGTTTATCCCGCCATTAAAAAAAATATACCCATCAACATAAAGAGTATTTACCACCCCCGCGACGACGGAACGCTAATACTGCCTACGACGAAAAAAAACGGCGACGTGGTAGGTATAACGACGAAAAAAGTCGTCTATATAGAACAAACCGCCTTTAAAACTCCGTTGGCTTTTTCGCAACCGCCGCTGTTTAACCTCTCCACTCCTGCTTTTTGCATTGCCGTTTTTGATGAAGAAAACTTTAATATCGCCCAAATAAACGGGGACGGGGTACTGGTCATGTCGCGGGCAACTTTGATTTCAGTAGTTTACGACGGCAAAAAGAGTTATTTATCCTCAATAAAAAAGGCGTTAAAAAAATCAAATTTATTTGCCCGAACACTTTGCGAAGAACACGGTCTTGCCCTTTGTCTCTCCTCTGCGGACAAGGCGGAACAAGCCTTGAGGGCTGTATACGGTGCGTTGGAGTAAATCGATTTAAAACAAAACGACGAAGAGTTTTTCTCCGTCATTTTCGTTTGCACCCGTCCCCGATAAAAATCGCTTTTTATAGTAAAAATCCGCAATCTCGCTCACGTGTTTTTACGAACACTTTTTTCAAATCGTATTTTTTTCCGCACGACAAGCGTAGAAACGACAGCGGACAAGACGACCGGGCTCAACGCCGATACAACGTCCCGAAAGTACGGCTTGGCGGAAAGTGTAACGTTAGTAAACAATCCCGTCAATCGGGACACGCCCTGCATTATCCCTATACACGCAGGCACGGCAAAGCAAAAGGCTATGCCCGCCACAACCAAAAACTCTATCAAAAAGCCCAGCGCAAGTCTCCGTTTTGACGCCCCGACGGCAAAAGCCGCGTAATAAAACCCTCTGTTACGATAAAATTTCAACAATGCCGCACCGACAGAGTAAACCGAGCAAGACAACAGGCAAAGCACGGCTGTCAACGCAAGCATGGCGGAAATAAAACGCGCCGTTTGCGACAATTTTTTTATCGAATAATCGTTATTTCCGAGAGTAACGGTCGCATTTTTTATTCCGATTTCCTGCACGTCGTCCTTGATTTTCTCAAGGTTGGAGTAATCGGAAAAAAGCCGATATTCGTAAAAACAACGAGCGTCTCCCCGCAATGCCTGCATGCCGCAAACAAGAAAGTACTTGCTGCCGCCCGCGAGCGCGGATACGGAAAAAAATCCGACGTCTACGACGCCTACTATTTGCATTTCGCCCGAAACGGGATTATTAAAAAAATCCGACGTTTTGATGGTTTTTCCTAATATATCCTCGGCTTTTTCCTCTCCTATCAGCGATAAAAAGGCTTGACTCACGACGCACTGACAATCCGACTGCGGTTGGTCTCCGCAGACAAGCCAGACACCGCCGCCGACGGTGTCAAATTCTCTTAAATACGCCGCGGGAACCGTCCGCGAGCGAGTGGCAACCACGGATATATCCGCCTCTATTTGCCTGCCGTCATCGATTTGAAAATAATCCGCACCGGTATTGAAGATAAATTTTTCCGTCTCGACGACGCCTTTTATTTGCGCGAGAGCCGTCGCTTGTTCGTCGGTCAAATCCAAAAGGTTATTATCGTCGACAAGGTAATCAAACGCCACGGAAACGTACGACGTACTCGCCCGACGAGCGAGAATCCCCGCGTAAGAGTCGTTTACCATAGTCGTAAACAGAAAAAAACTCAGGCACAGCACGGACACCGCAAAATATACAAACAGCAAACCAAAGGTATATTTGCGATTTCGCAAAAGATTTTTCATTGCAAAACGAAAAGAAAGCATGTTACGTTTCTTCGTGCTCAAAGCGATTTTTTCCCACGGAAAACGCCAAAGTCAGCGCCGTCACCGCCAGATAAACCATAAACCCGCCAAAAACAAGCCCGCCTATGGCGATATTACTAAACACCATATTCATGATACTACTCGCAAGCGACTCGGCAACGGCAACGAAAGCGTAAAAAACGCCTATACTCAATCCCAAAGCAATCCCGCCAAACACCGCAAGTATAGAAAACGTATAAAACCATTGTTTTTTTACGGACATGCCAAACACCGAAAGCAGCATCGATTGCACGGAAAGATTTTTTTGTAAAAAATTTATCATTTTTATCTGCAAAAAAACGGCTACGACGACAAACAACCAAAACAGCGCATCAAAGCAAACTTCCGCGATATGATAGCCCTCGCACAAATCCATTATTCCGTCGCTTTCCGTAACGTTTTTTCCAAACGGACTTTTATATAACAAATAAACCTGATCGACGGTGCAAACAAGCGTCGCGGAGCTTCCCTTTTCCCCGCAAGTCACGAGAAAGGACGGGGTAAAACCCGTTTTTAAATGACGTACCAACTCCGTACTATAAGTCCCCGCCACGCGAAAACTCCTTACGGAATCTCCGGAGATTGTTAAGTTGTCCCCCCACGGAAATACCGCAAGAATTTGCATAGTCGCTAAAAATCCATATCGAGTTTTCCGATTGAGCGATTGGCTCGCCGACGGTCATGTCCTGCCATGCGGAAAGTACTTTTAAAACGTTCAATCCGCGGTTGTACCTGTCGACAAAAAACTCATCGTCGCCAAACAAAAGCGTCACATCGTACGTTTTTCCGTTAGCCGAGCAATAAATGCCGATTTCGGCATCGCCCGACGAAAGCGTCGACAAATACTCGCACTCCATAGACACGTATTCCGCACCCGCGTCTTTGATTATATCGTCGTACAATCCCGCAAGCATGTCTAAGCGGGCAAATCCGACGAAAAAAACCACCGCAAACAACATGGCAAATACCGCGCAAACCCAAACCAGCCTGAGAGAACGTTTAAAAAGAAGCACCCAAAGGTCAACACAACTCATCGGAAACCACCTTGCCGTCCAAAAGCCGCACGATACGGTCTGTCTTTTTGGCGTCCTCTTCGTTGTGAGTAACCATAATCACGTTAACCCCCTGTCGGGCAAGAGAACGAAAAAGTTTTATTATATTGTCGCCGTTTTCTTTATCCAGATTCCCGCACGGTTCGTCCGCAAACAAAAAAGCAGGCCGATTGGCAATAGCGCGAGCCACTGCTACCCGTTGCTTCTCTCCGCCGGAAAGCGTACTCGACCTTTGCTTTTTCATCGACTCCATACCCACAAATGCAAGACACTCGTCCACTCGCGCTTTTCTTTCCTTTCCGTTCATTCCTCCGACAAGTAGCGGGAGCTCGACGTTTTCCGCAACGGTATAATTCGGTTCTAACGAATAATCCTGAAAAACAAACCCGAGACGACTGTTTCGGTAAACGTTCCTTTGTTTTTCGGAAACCGCCCACACGTCATTGCCGTCCAAAAGTATTTGTCCCGACGTAGGTTTAAGTAACAGCCCCGCCATCTTTAACAGCGTGCTTTTACCGCTGCCCGAACGCCCCGTAATTGCAACAAATCCGCCGTCAAACGCGAGACTGACGTTTTTGACGGCGGATTTAGCCCCAAATTGTTTTGTAATATCTATTATCTGCAACATTTTATACGTCCTGCTGTACGTAAGATACGTAACTCGTTCCGCTTTCGTGGCGAAGGAGGACAATCTGACCTGACCGCGTATTGACAGCGTCAACCCCCTGCTCCCACTCGCAATAGCTTTGGAAAGAAAAAGTAACAGACTCAAAATCAAAATCCAACGGAACCGACAGCAATACCGCAACGGCTTTACGAGTCCTCGGCGCAACGCTGTCCTCAAAACTAATGGCATCGTAGTGGTCGGAATCCAGACGGATACCGCAAACGGAGTTTCCGTCGATATTGTAATAACCGTAAAACTCACCCGGCGTTTCGACAAGCAACAATGCCGATTGCTGAAAATACTCTGCCGTATATCGCATACTCAATACGTTTTTTAAAGAGCTTGTTTCCGAAAAAAGCGTACTGTCGGCAATGTATCGATTAAGCTCGTCAACCGAATTAAAAAGACAAGCACTGACTTTTTCAACGTCCGACGCAGGCGTTGCGTCTGAAAAATTAACCGTGGTAGAAGAAAGCAAAGAGGTATATACGACGCTGACTTTGGCGGACAAACCTTTTGCGACGTCGGCTGTCGTTTCTATAAAGCAAGCGTACGGAACTTTGGTTTCGCGCTTTTCTTTACTCATCAGCGTTGCCGCTACGGAAATATTACATTCGTCGGCGGCAAACTCTACGTCGGTTACGATAAACTTGTCTGCGTTAAGCTCCGTTTCAAAAAAGTAACGACGAGGTTGTTGTTTTCAAAATAATCGGCGTTGTAACGCTCGTTTTTCGCCTGATACTCAACCAAAGTGTATTTATTGTTTACGTGCTCGTTGCGACTGAAAATAACGGTTTCGGAAATCGCATCGTTACAAAACTCGTCGTAAGTATCAAAAACCAATGTTTTTTGCAAATCGGTTATCTTATCCGCGTTATTGCCCATAAAGAACGTAAAACTCCCGCGGGAAACGACTTCGCTCATATCGCGCACGTTAACTTTTGGGCTGCAGGCGCAAACGGCAAACAGAACGACAGCAATGGCAACCGCACTCGCCACACGCAATATGATTTTTTTATTTCTCATCTTTCGTGCTCCTTTTTCATTTAAATACCCCATCTCTTTTTTTTAATTTTACCATAAAATACGAAAATGTCAAGATTTTTTAAAAATATTTTTTAATAACGATAAATTTCTCTCGAATAAACTTGATACCCCCATACTTATCAAGTAAATGATAAAAACCTTGCTTTACCGACTTACTCGACGTTTTATCGGTTTCTAAAAATGCTTCAAACAATTTATTTGCAAAAGCGTTGCCTCCCGAGCGTTATCCATCGTTTATATCGTAGATTAAAAACGGGGTGTCCGTACCCTACAAGATAAA
>CAZTCB010000016.1:0-30521 GCA_964612455.1 uncultured Subdoligranulum sp.
GGTAGTTGCGCCGGCGGTACGGGCGCGTTTATCGACCAGATGGCGACGTTGCTCGATATCGACGTCGAAAAAATGGACGAACTTGCCCTTAAAGCCGAAAAAGTTTATCCCATTGCCTCCCGTTGCGGTGTTTTTGCAAAGTCGGACATTCAACCTCTCATCAATCAGGGCGCGAAAAAAGAAGATATCGCCGCGTCCATCTTTCAGGCGGTAGTGGACCAGACCGTGTCGGGATTGGCTCAGGGCAGACGCATTAAGGGCAACGTACTCTTTCTCGGCGGTCCGCTGTATTACCTCAAGGGGTTGCGCAAGGCTTTCGTTAAGACGCTCGGTCTTGACGAAAAAACGGCTATTTTTCCCGAGACCGCGCCGTATTTTATGGCTATCGGTGCCGCGCTGTCGGCGGAAATCAACGGCGAACAAGATATAGACGAGATTTTAAACAAAGTCGCACGCAGCAGAGTTGCGGACAAAATCATGACTTCCGCTCCGTTGTTTAAAAACGAGCGCGAGTACGAAGAATTTGTCGCGGCGCACGACAAAGACGTGCCGCGTGTCGATATAAAAAGCTACACGGGTGCGGCTTATTTGGGCATAGACTCGGGTTCTACCACCACCAAACTCGTGCTTTTGTCCGAGGACGGCGGAATCCTTTTCAGTAGTTACTCGGACAACAACGGACAACCGCTGGATATAGTCGCGCACGAGATAAAAAAGATTTACGACTCGTTGCAGCCGGGGGCGTTTATTAAGGCAAGTTGCGTCACGGGGTACGGCGAAGACCTCATGAAAGCCGCCTTTCACGCCGATTGCGGGGTAGTGGAGACGGTGGCGCATTTTAAGGCGGCGTTGTATTTTAACCCCGACGTCGATTTTATCATCGATATAGGCGGTCAGGATATAAAGTGTTTCAAAATAAAAAACAAAGCGATTGACGGTATAATGCTCAACGAGGCTTGTTCGTCGGGATGCGGTTCGTTTATACAAACGTTTGCGCGGGCGATGAATACCGACGTTGCGTCGTTTGCCCGACTCGGGCTGTTTGCTCCTCATCCCGTAGAACTCGGTTCGAGGTGTACCGTGTTTATGAACAGCGCGGTAAAACAGGCGCAAAAAGAGGGCGCGAGCGTCGAAGATATCTCGGCGGGACTGTCTATGTCGATAGTAAAAAACGCCGTGTATAAAGTCATAAGAGCCACCGACGTCGAGCAACTCGGCAAAAACATAGTGGTGCAGGGCGGTACTTTTTTAAACGACGCGGTATTGCGCGCTTTCGAGAGAGAAGTCGGCAAAAAAGTCGTTCGCCCCGCCATATCGGGGCTCATGGGTGCTTTCGGCGCGGCGTTGTACGCCAAAGAAAACGCAAGGGAGAGCTCGTCGACCTTGTCGGCGAAACAACTCGCGGAGTTTTCTTACGAGGCAAAGAGCGCCAATTGCGGCGGTTGTACGTCCAGATGCGATATCAATATCGTTACTTTTTCGGACGGGACCAAACACGTCTCGGGCAACAAGTGCGAGAGGGGAGCGGGTATGAAACCGTCCTCGTCGGATCTCGATATGTACGCGTTTAAACAACGCCTCCTCGCCGAGTGCGTGCCGTCCGTCCCGACGAAAGATGCGAAAGCCAAGGTGGGCTTGCCGTTGCAGCTCGGCATGTACGAGCAGTTGCCGTTGTGGGCGGAGTTTTTTAAAACGCTCGGTTTTCAACCCGTAGTGAGCGACGCGTCGTCGCGCGAGTTGTATTTTTCGGGACAGCACACCGTCGCGTCGGATACGATATGTTACCCTGCCAAGCTGATGCACGGGCATATAGAGAGTTTGCTCGACAAAGGCGTGGATTTTATATTTTTGCCGTGCGAAAGTTACAATATAGACGAACGTTCTTCGGTCAATCACTACAATTGTCCCGTCGTCGCGTATTATTCCGAATCGTTGCTTGCCAACAACGATCGCCTGTCCCGCGACAATCTGGTGATGCCTTACGTCGACCTTAACGAAGAGGCGTCGGCGGTAAAGGCGCTTTACGGCGCGTTGAGGCGTTTCGGCGTAAAGAAAAACGACGTAAAGGGAGCGTTGAGAGCGGGATTTGCGGCGTTGGACGGTTTTCACGACGCTATCCGCGACCGTGCGCAATACGTTTTGTTTGAAAGCGGACGGCAAAACAAACCCGTCGTCGTATTGGCGGGCAGACCGTATCATGTCGACGGCGAAATCAATCACGGCATCAACAAGTTGCTTACGTCGCTCGGTCTTGCGGTGTTGTCGGAGGACGGCGCTGCGGCATTGACGGAAAACGTGCTCGTCAACGTTATCAATCAGTGGACGTATCACGCCCGACTGTACAAGGCGGCGCATTTCGTCTGTACGCACGAAAACGCGCATCTTGTTCAGCTCGTGTCTTTCGGTTGCGGCATAGACGCGGTGACCACCGATGAAATCCGTTCTATCACGGAGAAAAAAGGCAAACTGTATACGCAGATAAAAATAGACGAAATAAGCAATCTCGGCGTCGTCAAAATCCGCATCCGCAGTATGTTGGCGGCGATAGAAGAGGCTGAAAAGGCAAAAAAAGTTTAAAGTCGACGGCAAAAAAACGAAAAAAACGACAAGAAAAAACGACGAAAATCATACTTTAAAAAATGAAAAACAGCAAAATCGACAAAACGACGGCTACCGCAACCGTCGACTATCGCGATAAGCGTACCAAGTGGAAAGACTCGCAAAAGAGGGAATGGACTATCCTCGCGCCAAATATGTTGCCATGGCATTTTGACGTCATAAAGAGTTTTTTGGCTGACGAGGGGTACAATATAGAAGTCCTTACGAAAAACGACCGTTCGGTAATCGACGAAGGGCTTAAACACGTCCACAACGATACGTGTTACCCGTGCATGTGCGTCACGGGGCAGTTTATCGACGCGTTAAAGAGCGGCAAATACGACCTCAATCGCACCGCGCTCATTATTACTCAGTCGGGAGGCGGGTGCCGTGCGTCAAACTACATACCCATTATCGTAAAAGCAGTGCAAAAACAGTTTCCCACGGTACCGGTGATGTCGCTCAATTTTGCCGGACTCGAGTCGGATAACCAGATGAAAGTCGGGTTTAAGCTACTCGCCAAGTTTGCGTACTCCATCGTCTATTGCGATACCGTGATGTGGTGTTACAACCAGACCAAACCGTACGAGATAGTCAAAGGCAGCACCGACGAGATGCGCGACAAGGCAAACGAGTTTATCAAGGCAAAGTTTAAAGACGGCGGATATAAAAACCACCGCGCGATAAATCAACGGATAATAGACCTTTTTAAAAGCGTGCCGCGCGACGCGTCCGTCAAAAAGCCAAAGGTCGGTATAGTCGGCGAGATTTACGTCAAGTACTCGCCGTTGGGCAACAACGACCTCGAAAAATTTTTACTCGCAGATGGGTGCGAACCCGTCGTGCCTCCGTTGCTCGACTTTATTTTATACTGCGTGGTCAACGTCGTCAACGACCGAAAGTTTTACGGGTACAGGGGGATAAAATATCCCGTGTACAAATTGGTGTATTGTTTTATACGAAAAATTCAAAAGTCGGTGATAAAACAACTGTCCGAAAGCGGAGTTTTTACGCCCGTCCATGATTTCGAGCATCTTCGCAAGTGTGCCGACATGGTCATCAATCAAGGGGTAAAGATGGGAGAAGGGTGGCTTATACCTGCGGAAATGGCGGCGTTTGCCGCTACGGATACGCCCAACGTAGTTTGCGCTCAGCCTTTCGGTTGTCTGCCAAACCACGTCGTAGGCAAGGGAATGGTGCGCGCGATAAAAAACCTTTATCCCGACAGCAATATCGTCCCTATCGATTACGATTCTTCCGCAAGCAGAGTCAATCAGGAAAACAGATTGAAGTTGATGATTTCAATAGCGAAAAAAAATATGCAATGAGTTTTTAAACGGAAAAAAAGTTTCCCGACGGCACGTCGGGAAACTTTTTATTATCCGTTGATTTTTAGTTAATGCACGATTAATCGGCGTTTTTCTTTTCGCTGCAGTCGTCCGAGTTTTTTTCGTCGGGAGAAACGGTCGCGGTCGTCGTCTCAACGTTTTTTTTGCGACGGAGTTTAAACTTGACGTCGTTTTGCGCGATGACGTCGGATACGTCGGTGACGGTCAAAAACGCCACGTCGTCTACGCTTTTTACGATTTTGGTTATCGTGCCGATTTCAAAACGGTTGACGACCACGTACAACATCGAGCGTTCGCTGTTGCTGTAGTAGCCTTTGGCGTTGAGCACCGTGACGCTGCGTTTCATTTGCTGGCTGATTGCCTTTGATACTGCGTCGCCTTTGTCCGTGACGATATTGACGGCTTTGCCTTTGTCGAGACCTTCGACGACAAAGTCCACGGCGTTGAGTCCGACGGCGTACGTGATGATCGAGTACAAGCCGATTTTTATTCCGCCGGTGACGATACATGCTATGACGTACAGTACGACGTTGTAGACCATGACGAATTGTCCGACCGTTAGGTTAAGGCGTTTTGAAAAATTGACCGCCATTACTTCTACGCCGTCCATCGCTCCGCCGAAACGAATGGCGAGACCGCTGCCGATACCGCTGATCAGCCCGCCGAAAACCGCGCAGAGAAATACGTCGGCTTCGAGCGAATTAAACATCCACTGGGCAATCGACAGGTCGCCGATAAGGGCGAGATCCGCAAAAACAAAGTTGAACAAAGAGTAAGACAAAATGGTGACCAACGACGATACGATAAAAGTGGCGCCGCTTTGTTTGAGCGCAAACAAAAAGAAGGGAACGTTGAGTATCACGATAAAAATACTTACCGACAATCCCGTAACTTGCCCGAGAAAAATCGACGTGCCCGACAGACCGCTGTCGAGTATCGTGGACGGTACGAGAAAGAGCGATACGCCTATGGCGTTGACCAGTCCGGCAAATATCGAACCGATGTAGCTGTACCATTTTTTTGATTTGAGGTTTTTAAAACCGAAGGGATCTTTTTTGGCTTGTTTGGTGTTTGTCATGACGTTTCTCCTTGTTGATATTTATTTTTTTTGTTTTCGTTAGTACGGGCGGCTTTAAAGCCGTCGCAATCAAAGCTTTGTCGTGTCGTCTGCGACGTATAAAAATATTTTGTGTTCGGTTTCGGGCGTTATTTTTACTTTTTCGCCGATTTGCAAGCCGAATACGGCAAAAACCCGATTTCCGCTCGCCACCACGGGGAGCGAGTCTCTCTCGCTTTGGGGATATTTGACGTCGATGAGATAGTCTTTCAATTTTTTTTCGCCGCAGCCGAACTTAGCGAAAAGGTCGCCGTTTTTTCGCGTGCGGATTACGCAGTCGGGCGGAAACTTGTCTTTATCCGCCAGGAGGTAAAAATCGTTTTCGGGAGGTTGGTCGGAAACGACGAGTTTTTTTCCCAAAAAGTCAAATACTCCTTCGACGAACGGAAAGACGCTGTCACCCGTGTGCGGCGTTTCGCTTTTAGGGTATATCGTCAGCGTGTCGTAACTTCGTCTTGCTCGGAGCGAAAACGGAAGGTCGAGTTTTTTTTCGCCCTCAGTCGTTTTGCAAAGGTCGATTATCGCCGATACGTGGGACTGCTCGATGTCTTTGTGGTAGCCGAGCGCGCGCATCGTCTTTCGCAGTATGCGCGCTTTAAGGACGGGGTGAAAATCGTTGAGTACGGACACGGACAGCGACGCAACGCCGTCTTTTATCGTGACGAAACCGTCGTCGGCGAGGGAGTCGAGATAAGCGTCCTCTTTTTCCGCAAGCGCGGCGAAAGAGTTGATTGCTCTGACCGCGTCGGGATTGATTTCTTTGAGCGCCGGCAAAACTTTGTGTCGGACAAGGTTGCGTTTGTAGGCGACGTCGGCGTTTGTTGCGTCCTCGACGTAGGGGACTCGGTGCGAAACGGCGTAAGCGGCTATCTCGTCTCGCGTCATTTTCAGTAGCGGACGAAAATACCTGCCTTGATTGCGTTTCATTCCCGTTGCGCCTCGCAAACCGCCGCCGCGCGTGACGTGCATGAGTACCGTTTCGGCATTGTCGTCGGCGTGATGCGCAAGGCACACGACGTCGTAACCGTACGTGTCGGCAACCTCGTCGATGGCTTTATAGCGGAGGCGGCGCGCAGCCGTCTCTATGCTTTGGTGCGTGGCGAGCGCGTACCCCTTGACGTCTACGCTTTTTACGAAACAGGCGACGTCGTTTTCGGTGCAGTATTGTTTGACAAAATGGCAGTCAAACGCGCTTTCCGCGCGGAGATTGTGGTTGACGGTCACGACGGCAAAATTTTTAACCGACATGGTTGAGATAAACACATGCAACAAAACCATGCTGTCGATGCCGCCGGATACTGCCAATAAATACTTTTTTTCGTTGTCTTTTTTCATGTCTTTCGGTTGACCGTTTTAATCGGTCTTGGCGGAGGACGGGTTTCGGTCGGCTTTTTTGGCATTGAGGTAGTCGTACGCCGAAAAAGCGGCAATCTGACCTTCTCCCGTTGCTTTTTGGTATTTAAACGGTTTACCCGTGACGTCGCCCGCCGCAAACAATCCGTTGATATTTGTCGAGCAATCCTTTGCGGTCGAAACGATTCCGTCGGTGGTTTTCAATCCGTGGACGAGATTGTCCGCGGTCAACGTTTTCAGGACGAAAAATCCGTCAGCCTCGTAGTTTCCGTCGGTGGTTTCGAGGACGGTCGCTTTACCGATACCGTCGGGGTCCGAAAAAGCCACGGGTAAAACGTCCGCGACCTTTACTCCGTCGGGCAGAGGAGAGGAAAACTTTTTCATCGGGATAAAGGTTACGGAAGAACAAATCTCGGAGATATACGCGGTTTCTCTCACGCTGTCCTCGTCGTAACCCACCACGACCGCTCGCTTTCCCTTAAGCAGAGGAGCGTCGCAGGTGGCGCAATAGCTCACGCCGCGCCCCAAAAACTCCGTTTCGCCCTTTATCACGGCGGTTGAACCGACGCCCGTCGACAGAATAACGCAATCGGCAGTCAAAAAATCGCCGCCGACGTCCAGCGTAAACCCGCGACTGCTCGGGTATATCGCAAATATCTTTTTTTCTAAAAACTCAACGCCGACTTTTTCGGCATGGGAGCGAAACAATCCTCCCAAATCGGCACCCGTCACGTCGTTTACGCCCAGATAATTGAAAACGCGCGGCGCAAGGCTCGTTTTTGCCGAAGAGTACGCGTCGCCGACGAGCAACGCGTCTATATTAAGAATTTTTGCGTTTAAAGCGGCGGAAAGCCCCGCGGGACCTGCGCCGACGATAACGAGGGAATAATGATTTTTCATGTCAATCGGGATAAACGGTAAGCGATTTTTTGTGTGCGGAGTTGGCTATGCTGCGATCCACGCGCGCTTTTAGCTCCGCGGTGGCTTTTCCTTCGAGGAGGTAGTCGTCCACCTCGTCGTAGGTCACGCCGAGTTCCTGCTCGTCCGTCTGACCTTCCCACAGTCCGGCGGAAGGTTTTTTCGTGCGGATGCTTTCGGGTGCGTCAAAGTACGCCAAAAACTCGTAGACTTCTCTCACCGTGAGGTCGCCGATGGGGTTGAGGTCGTAGCCCCCGTCCCCCCATTTGGTAAAGTAACCGAGGGACATTTCGCTACGGTTGCCCGTCCCTGCGACGAGACAGTTTTCGGTTTGAGCAACGGTGTAGAGTACCGTCATTCTCAACCGAGGATTGATATTTGCGAAAGCCGTCATGCCGCGGTAGTCGGGGTTGGTTTTGCCGTCGAGTGCGGTCGTCAACGCCCGTTTGGCGTCGGATAGGTCGACGGTGCGTGTTTCGATATCGTACTTGCGTGCGGCGGCGAGTGCGTCGTCGGTGTCCGAGCCGTAGTTTTGTTTGCTCTGACAAGGCATTATTACGCCTATCGTCTTGTCGCTCGCCAACTTGCAGAGGATGCCGACGAGAGTGCAGTCTTTGCCGCCGCTGTTGCCGTAAACAAATCCCTCCGCGTGTGCCGATTTCAGTTTATTTTTGAGCCATTCTACCCTTTTTTCGGTTTCTTTTTTATAATCTCTCATGTTAACGCAGTTTTTCGTCGGACGCAAATCCGTCGTCCGACGAAGAACAAACCCCCGCATTTTTATTATACACCAAAAAACGTAAAAAGCAATTAATTTGTCAAAAATAACTTTCTTTGCGGCATATATTGTTTGCAAGGGGGTTTAAAAAAACGTTTAAATGGACAAACAAAGATACGAGGAATTAATCAAAAAAGGAGTCGTAATAGAAGACGGAGACAGCGTCTTTATATCGGACTCGGTTTCCGTCGGGAGCGGAACGACCATCGAGCCGTTTTGCGTGTTGACGGGAGCCACCACGGTGGGTTGCAATTGCGTCGTGGGCAGTTTCAGTTATCTCAAAAACGCGAAGATACTCGACGGGGCGGAGATAAGGTCGAGCAGGGTGACGGACAGTACCGTCGGGCAAAACACTACCGTCGGCCCCAACGCGCATTTGCGGCAAAACGCGGCTGTGGGCGACGACTGCCGCGTGGGAAATTTCGTAGAATTAAAAAACAGCTCGCTCGGACAAGGCAGCAAGGCAAGCCATCTCGCCTACGTCGGAGACGCGGAGGTGGGTAAAGGGTGCAACGTCGGTTGCGGAGCGGTATTCGTAAATTACGACGGCAAAACGAAACATCGTACCGAGGTGGGGGACAACGTTTTTATCGGGTGCAATTGCAATCTCGTGGCACCCGTGCGCATAGCAAACGACTGTTTTATCGCGTGCGGCACTACCGTAACCAAAGATACCGACAGGGACGATTTCGTCATCGGGCGCTCCCGCGAGACGGTAAAACCAAACACCGCCAATAAATATCTGGTAAAAAAATGAAAGTAAAAAAAGGCGTTATATTGACGGCGGGCGAGGGTAAAAGAATGTTGCCTCTGACTATCGCCGTTCCCAAAGCGTTGTTGCCGATAGGCATGAAAACCGCGGTACAGACGATAACGGAAGAAATGATGGAGGCGGGGGTGGAGGAAATAGCTTTTGTCGTGTCAAACAACTCACCCGTGCGCCGTTATATGGAGTTTTTGGCGAAAACGGAGTTTAAAAACGCGCGATTTACGTTTATCGAGCAATCCGAGCCTCGTGGCAGCGGTCACGCTTTGTACGTCGCGAGGGGTTTTTGCGAAAAAGAAAGTTTTTTGCTTGCCAACTGCGACGACCTGTTTGAATACAACGCGTGCAAGGTTTTGGTTGAGACGGGTGGCAACTGCGTAGGATTGACCGCCGTATCGGCAAAGGATAGCGACAAGTACGGCGTCGCTTGCGTCCGCAACGGTTTTTTAATAAAAACGGAAGAAAAGCCGAAAAAACACGCCGGCGTCAGCCCTTTGGTTTTGGCGGGACGGTACCTTTTGGACGGCGATATTTTTGACTGTCTGGCTTTGACGGGGTACGTCGACGGCGAGTTGAGACTGACGGACGCGTTAAACGCTCTTTGTGCCGCGCGCGACGTTGCGGCGGCTGAGATAAAGGGAAAACGATTTGACACGGGGTGCGCGGAAGGGTATAAAAAGGCATTTATTTGTATCGGGTGCGGCAAAAAGGTTGACACGGACGAGCGTTTGTATTAAAATCGTTTCGTAAAACCCTGTGTTTTCGGGGGATTTGGAGGAGAAAATGAAAAGTATCACGATGAATACCAACGTTCTCAAGTTTGTTGACCAATCGGTTGCGCTTTGCAAGCCGGACAAGGTCGTCTGGATTGACGGCAGCCGCGAGCTATACGACGAGCTTCTTGCCGAAGCTCTCGGTACGGGCGAGTTTATCAAGCTCAATCAGGAGCTTTTGCCCGATTGTTATCTTCACCGCTCCGCGCTCAACGACGTGGCGCGCGTAGAGGGGCGTACTTTTATTTGTTGCGAGCAAAAAGACGACGCAGGTCCTACCAACAACTGGATGGCACCTGCCGAAGCGTATAAAAAACTGGAAGGAATATTCGACGGCTGCATGAAAGGTCGTACGATGTACGTCATACCCTACAGCATGGGCAAAACGGGCACGCCGTTTGCAAAAATCGGTATCGAGATTACCGACAGCATCTACGTGGTACTCAGCATGCGCATTATGACGAGGGTGGGCAAAGAGATTCTCGACGCGCTCGGCAACAGCAACGATTTTGTCCGCGGACTTCACTCTAAAGCGGAGTTGGACGAAGAAAAAAGATATATATGCCATTTCCCGCAGGACAACGCCATCTGGTCTGTCAACAGCGGTTACGGCGGAAACGTTTTGCTCGGTAAAAAATGCTTTGCTTTGCGCATAGCGAGTTGTCTTGCCCGCGACGAAGGTTGGCTGGCGGAGCATATGCTCATACTCGGATTGACTAAACCCGACGGACAGACGCGTTATATATGCGCCGCTTTCCCGTCCGCTTGCGGAAAAACCAACCTCGCTATGCTTATTCCGCCCGAGGGATACAGACACAGAGGGTACAAGGTCGAGACCGTCGGCGACGATATCGCATGGATACGTCCCGGCAAAGACGGCAGTCTGTACGCGGTCAACCCCGAAAACGGTTTCTTCGGCGTGGCGCCCGGCACCAACAGCAAGAGCAACCCCAACGCGCTTGCCACTACCAAAAAAGGCACGATTTTTACCAACGTGGTGCTTAATACCGACAACAACACGGTCTGGTGGGAGGGACTCGGCGAAGCTCCCGAACACGCAATCAACTGGAAAGGTCAGCCGTGGACTGCGGCAAGCGGCGAAAAAGGCGCGCATCCCAACAGTCGTTTTACCGCGCCTACCGTCAATTGTCCGTGCCTGAGCGAAAAGTTTGCCACGGGTGAGGGCGTCAAGATTTCCGCCTTTATTTTCGGCGGCAGACGCGCAAAGACCGTTCCGTTGGTTTATCAGTCGCGCAGTTGGCAGCACGGCGTTTTCGTCGGCAGCGTAATGGCGAGCGAAACTACCGCGGCGGCTACGGGTGCGGTCGGCGTATTGCGCAGAGATCCTATGGCGATGTTGCCTTTCTGCGGGTACAATATGAGCGATTATTTTCAACATTGGCTCGATATGGGTAAAAAACTTACCGACGCGCCTAAGATTTTTAACGTCAACTGGTTCCGTACCGACGAAAACGGCAAATTTATATGGCCGGGGTTTGGCGACAACCTTCGCGTGCTCGACTGGATTATCGACAGGTGCGAGGACGCCATAGACGCGCAAGAAACGCCTATCGGGTACGTTCCGTACGCAAGGGACATCAATCTCGAGGGTACGGATCTCTCTCGCGAAACGCTGGAAGGCTTGCTGACCGTCGATAAAAAACAATGGCAGGCAGAGGCGGAGTCCATCGAGACGCACTACGAAAAGTTTGGCGACAGACTGCCGAAAGAGCTCAGAGAAGAACTTGCCGCTCTTAAAGAGAGAGTCGCAGACTAAATTTACGACAAATAAAGCACCCGTGCGGGTGCTTTTTTGCCTACGGGCAATAACGCAAAATAAGGTAAGGTGAACTGACGATGAGTGAAAAAGGTTTCGACAAAATGAGTTGCGCAAGATGCGGGCGCGAAATAGTCCCGAAAGGATTTAAGCAGACTTACAAACGCCTTCCCGATGAGGGGGTAGTGTGTGTCGAGTGCCTTAACAACGAAAAAAAAGGCAATAAAAAATCGGGCGGAGCGTCGGATATGACGCCTGTCGGTGCGGAAATTTATAATCGTCAGGTAAAAACCGCGGACAAAATGCCCGTAGTGGCGCGCGGAGAGGGTTTTCCCGAAAGAAGCGGTTACGATTGCGGCGCGGAGTATTATATCGATTGCGCGTTGGCGCTCAACGCGTCCGACCTTCACCTCAACCTTAATGCTTATCCGGTGGTACGGGTGGCGGGCGACCTTGCTATCCTCGAAGAAACGACGATAGACAAGGAGGATATTTTTTACGTCTTAAAGAGATATACCGACGTCGATATCGACGAGTTTGAGCGCGGTAAAAAAGCGGTCAATTTTTGCTTTTCGCGCGGGGACGTGCGTATCAGGGGCAACCTGTACAAGGATAACAACGGAATAGGCATGGCGTTGAGGGCGCTGAGTATCGTCACTACCGATTTTGCCGCACTCGGCATACCCGAAATTTTAAAAACGCTTGCAAATCGTCGCAGTGGGTTGTTGCTCGTTACGGGGCCGACGGGTAGCGGTAAAACCACGACTTTGACTTGTTTGCTCGATTATATCAACGGGACGCAGTTTGCGCATATTTTGACGGTAGAGGACCCGATAGAGTATATACACCGAAACAAGTGTTGCGTGGTCACGCAAAGAGAAGTCGGCAGAGATACCGAGAGTTTTGACGTCGCCGTGACCGAATCGATGCGCGAGGATCCCGATATAATAATGGTGGGCGAAATGAGCACGAAAGAAAGTATTCAGGCGGCGGTGCGCGCGGCGGAGACGGGACATCTCGTGTTGTCTACGTTGCACACTCGCGGTACGATAAACTCGGTATCTCGCATAGTCGACGCTTTTTCGGCTGACCAACAGGACCAGATACGTTCTCAGCTTGCCACGGCGTTGCTCGGTATCGTTTCGCAGCAACTCGTGCCGAGTACGAAACCCAATACGCGTTGCCTCGCCACGGAGGTTTTGGTTGCGACCAATCCCGTCAAATCTTTTATCCGCGAAAACCGACTGCACATGGGCGCGAGCGTTTTACAGACGTCGATTGCCGACGGAATGCATACGATGAAAAGCTCGCTTGACGACTTGCTTGCCAAAGGATTGATAACGCAAGAGACGCACGACGCATATATGATATAGCGACGAAAGGCGTTGTTTTAAAAAACGAAAAAGTTGCCGAAGTTTTTTTTCGGCAACTTTTTTAATGCCGCTCAAACTCGGTCGCGACGGCAGAGAGAGTGCAATCTCAAAGGAAAAATATAAAAATCGCTCCCGTCAACGTTCCGATAAAAACAAAAATCGACGAAGCGGCATCGTCCGCGTTTTTTAATGCCTGCGGGATTATTTCCGAAAAAGTGACGGTCAGCATCGCTCCCGCCGCAACGGAGAGAAAAAACGAGTTTGTCACGGGCGCTACGTTGCCCGCCAGAAATCCGACGATTGCTCCCGCTACCGTCGTCGCGCCTCCCGCTATCGACGCGACGAAGCTTTTTAGTCGACTCTTTCCGCCTTTTTTTAACGGCAGCGAAATCGCCATTCCTTCCGGCAGATTGTGCAATGCGAGTAGAGAAGCAAACACTATCGCGTTCCCTTTGTCTATGGCGCCGAAACACCCCAACGCAAGTCCCTCGGGGATGTTGTGCAAGCCAATGGCGAGAAATAATACAATGCCGCTTTTTAGGTAACTTTTTTGCTCATGTGCCTTGTTTTTGTCGTGAAGTCCCGTGTTTGCGTCGTTAATCAGCTTGTCAAGCAGATATATTACCGTTCCGCCTACGGCTATCCCCGCCAAAACCACCCACCTGACGTCGGTGGAGGATTGTTGATTTAACGCAGTCGGGATTAGACTTAAAAACACCATTGCAAGCATTATTCCCGCTGCAAAATTTAAAACGCATGAAACGCATTTGTCGTTTTTGTCTGCAAAAAAAGTGCCGATTAAGCCGCCTATACCCGTACCTACGACGCCCGCGACGAGAGATAATATCGTTATATCGGTCATGTTTCACCTCAAAAAAAGTATATGCATACCGTCGGCTGTGCTTGCCAAAAAACAAGCGACGGTGTATAATAAAACAAACTGACGGAATTGTTTTTTATCGGAGGCTTATAAATGACCGAAAAAAAAGAGAACGAAACGAAAACCGACGTCAAGCCGCGTGCCGCCGCCGTCGCAAAAAAAGGTACGAGCAATTGGGATTTGATGCGTCTGGCAGAGGAGCAGGATTGCGAGGCGTTTGAGACGCGGGATTTTGAAGAATTGCCTATGAGCAAAAAAAGCAAGTATAAGGAGTTTTACGACGACGTAAAGCAACCGAGCGATTACGTCACCGAGGACTGGTAAATGAAAAAATATTCTTTTTTACTGTTCGATGCCGACGGCACGTTGCTCGATTTCGACAAATGCGAGTACGAAGGGTTGAGGCTGGCGTTTTCAGAACTCGGCTTGCCTTTCGACGACGGCGTTCATTCGGTTTTTAACGCCGTCAACAAAAGGCTGTGGCACGACTACGACGACGGAAAAATCACGCGTGAAAAACTTTTGACGCTCAGATTTGCCGTTACTTTTGAAAAAATCGGTTTGACCGCCGATCCCGTCCTCGTCGAAAACCGCTATCGCAACCGACTCGGCGAACAGGCTTTCGCCATGGACGGCGCGATAGAAATTTTGAAATACCTGAAAAACAGATATCGTCTGTTTATAATCACCAACGGAATAAAAAAGACGCAACATTTGAGATTGAAAGCCAGCGGTATCGAGGAGTATTTTGAAAAGGTTTTTATCAGCGACGAAATAGGTTTTAACAAGCCGCAAAAGGAGTTTTTCGACGTTGCGTTTTCGGCGATAGAAGGTTTTGACCGTACTCGCGCGATGGTGATAGGCGACAGTTTGTCAAGCGATATACAAGGCGCAAACAACGCGGGCGTCGATTGCTGCTGGTTTAACCCCGCGGGATTAAAAAAAGACAGGGAAGTACGCGTGGATATCGAGATAGCCGACCTCGCGAGATTGCGCGAAATATTGTAAAAAGGTTTAAAGGAAAAAATGATAGACGTAGACAGGATAAATTTTCTTGCAAAAAAAAGTCGCACCGAGGGGCTTACTCCCGAGGAGGCGGAAGAACAGGCAAAACTCAGGCGCGAATATATAGACGCCTACAAGGCGAGTCTGACTGCTCAGCTCGACAGTATCGTGGTGGTCGACGAAAACGGAAACAAGCGTCCGCTCAAACCGAAAAACGTCAATTGACGCGCCCCGTGCGGCTTGATGCCGATGCGGCGGTTAAAACGAAACCGACGACGAAGGAAAAAATACTAAAAGGAGATTTAAAAATGGCAGACCAAAACTTGTTGTCTCCCGGCAATCTGTTGGACGAAAACGGCAATCTCGTCGAGGCGGGATACGCTTTCGGTCAGGTAAAAAAATACGATCGCAACGCGATAAAAGTCAATGCGATGCGGATAAAAGAGTGGGATTATTACTACGTGGGCAACGACGACTACGGGATTGCGCTGACTATTGCCGACAACGGATACATGAGTCTTGTTTCGGCGTCGTTTCTCGATTTTGCCGCCAAAACGTTCGTCACCGACAGCGAGATGCGTGCCTTTACGTTCGGAAAACTCGGACTTCCTTCTTCTTCATCGGAGGGTGACCTCGTTTACGAAAGCAATCGCGTAGAGATGTCTTTTTGTCACAAAGACGGCGCACGGGAGCTGAAATGTTATTTCAAGCGTTGGGGTAAAAAAGAACAGTCTTTTGGCGTGACCGCCATTTTGACCGACGAGCCGCGAGACAGCATGGTAATCGCGACGCCTTTTTTTAAACCGCGGTATTTTTATTACAACCAAAAGATTAATTGTATGACGGCGAGTGCCGATTTGGATATTGACGGAGAGAAAAAGCATATAGACGGGTGCGCGGTTCTCGATTGGGGCAGGGGTGTCTGGACGTATAAAAACACTTGGTACTGGAGCAGTCTCAACACGACCGTCGGCAGGCACAAGGTCGGCTTTAACCTCGGTTACGGATTTGGCGACACGAGCAAAGCGACGGAAAACATGATATTTTTCGACGGGATTGCCACCAAGGTGGACGAAGTGGTTTTTAATATTCCTCTTGACGAAAACGGTAAAGAAAAGTACCTCGACGAGTGGACTGTCGTTTCAAACGACGGCAAAATAAATCTCGTATTTAAACCAATACTCGACCGCGCCGACAAACTAAACGCCATAGTGCTTTCAAGCGATCAGCATCAGGTATTCGGTAGGTTTTACGGCGACCTCGTCATAGACGAGTCGTTAAAAATCAGCCTTAACGGCAAGGTCGGTTTTGCCGAAAAAGTTTTTAATAAGTGGTAAAAACAACCAAAGAAAATGAAACGCTTTGCATTAGCGTGCGGACGGGTGTCGAGTGTCCGTTCGCATATCTGAGTTTGCAAGGCGTTTTTTTGTTTTATCTGCGAAAAACGGCGGCACACGGGAGACGATGAATATTTTTTGAAGAGGACGGGTGGCGACGTCCGAAAAATCACCTTCGGGTTGCAATAAAGCCAATCGGCGCATAAGTTATTTCGGAGGTAAAAATGGATATTAAAGATTTAAAAACACGCGCGGACGGGGAGTACGTTATGCCCGACGCCGTCGTAAAAAACACACGGGACGCTTATCTGTTGCAGACGAATTACGCAGGCGGTACGAGCGAAACGACGGCAATCATGACGTACGCTTATCAGAGTTATATCGTCCGACCGTATAACGAGCAAGCGGCCAATCTTCTCGAAAAAATAGCCGTTTCCGAAATGCACCATCACGAGATATTGGCCGGGCTTATTGTCGCCGTCGGAGGAAATCCCGTCATCGGCGCGCGCGACGAGTTTTGGAGCGGGAGAAACGTCGATTATTCTTCTAACTTTAAAAAAATGCTTGTCGACGATATAGCGGCGGAGCAACGTGCGATAGAGGGGTACGAGTATACCATAGACAACGTCGGCAACAAATCGTTAATACCGATTTTGGAAAGGATAATCGCGGACGAAAAAGTACATATCGAAACGATTAAAGTATTGCTTTCGGCGTTTGAGTTTTGGCAAGGTTAGCAAAGACGCCCCCGCACGGGGGCGTCTTTGCTTGTAATATCGTTGTTTTGTCGGTATTAAGGATAAAGTCGGTTTATTAAAGCGACACACGGCGGTTAAAACCGGACGGTTTTACCCCTTTTGTTTTTTTAAGGGTGTTTTTTAAATTTTCGGTTGAGAGCGTCGATTTTTTCTGCCGTCATACCGCACACCGTGCGCAAAAATTCGTCGATGCTGCCGTAACGGGTTTTTACGTTTTCAAAAACCATTCGCAAATCGTTTTCGTCGGCGCGGTAAACGTCTCTCAGTTTTGACGCAAAACTTTTGCCGAGAAAGCGGGTTTTTTTATAGGTACGCTCCCCGCGCGGGGCGGTAAACTTTTGAGTTTCGACGTAATCCGCGATGATTTCGCGCTCCGAGTAACCGAGACAGTACTCTACAAACGCGCAAAACAATCCCGTGCGGTCTTTGCCTTGTTCGCAGTAGGTCAGTATCGCGCCGTCGGGGGCGTCGAGCAGTATGTCAAAGAGACTTTGCCAAGCGTCGGCGGTATCGGGCGAAATAAGGCTTTCGTACAGCTCCGGGATGCTCGGCACGTGTCGTACGACAAACAACATGTTGAGAATGTTTTTAAAATTGACAAACCCTTTTTTGTATTTGGTAATGCCAAAGAGAGGTTTTTTGGTCAGCTGAACGTTAAAAAAGCGTACCCCGTCGGGGGCAATGCGTTTTTTTGTTTCGGCAAGGGTGCGCAAATCGATAATCGTCCTGACGTTAAAGTCGTCGACGAGGATTTTTCTCCCCTCGTCGGAGAGGTCGTCTATCTTTGCGCTGCGCAGCAAGACGCCCTCGCGTACCGAGTCGTTTGCGATATCCCGAAAGTTGTTTAGTTTGTCGAGCGTTAATATTTTCATGACGCGATTATATCATACAATACTTTTGTTTTCAAGGTTTTTGGCGGCGTTTTTTTTAATGCGGGGCAAAAATACGCGAAAAGCGCGTTTTTGATTGCAAATTTTCAACCGTTGTGTTAAACTCTAACGGTATGTGGGATGTATTGATAAATACCGAAATAGAATTGTTCGGAACGACGGTCAACGTCTTTAATCAGGTTTTTAGTCTCGTGGCGACCATACTCATGATAGCCTGCTACTACGTCGGTAGGAAAAAATACATGTGGTTGCTGTCTATAGCTTTGCTCGTGTGCGTTATAGAGTACCTTATACTGCAACAGTACAGCATTTGCGTGAGTTACGGCGTGTCTATCGCGCGAAACGTCGTCCAGATTATTTACGACAACAAAAACAAAAAAATGCCGCTTTGGATTACGGCGATATTTGTGGCAGCCGTCCTCGGTATAGGTTTGCCCACTTTGACGGCGGAAAAATGGTACGGAGTCATGCCGCTTATCGGTACGGCGGGCTTTATGCTTGCCAACCACCTCGACAGTTATTTTTTGTTTAAAGGCGCGTGCGGGATAAAGCAGTTTCTCAGCATCGGATTTAACGTCTTTGCGTGGGACGTCATAGGTATCGTCCGCGAGATAATAGTATTGTGCGCCATTATCGGAGGCATGATAAAGACCTATCGCGAAAACGCGCGCAAAGCCGCAACGGACACAACCGCGGCAGACGCGGATTTTTCTCTATCGAAAGAAACGGACGCCGACGAGCAATACGAGGCTGCCTGACGGCGCAATTTGCACCCGTGCGCGGGGTTGAGCGAAAAAGTCTTCGGTTTTTTGCCATGAACGACAAACAATATCAAAAACACGGCGACGCCGTGTTTTTTTTGTATTTTGGCATTGCCGTTTCTTCTCTTTCATACAATACGTCGAGGTGAAAGTATGAAAGAAAAAAAGTTTAAAAAAACCGTTGTAGTCGGTATGGTGTTGGTCTTTATCGCGGCGACATGTTGTTTTTGTTTTTCGGGGTGCGAGGGCGATTATATAACAAAGACGGCAAAAAACCTATCGACGTATACCGTGGAGGCGGGGTACGACGAAACGGCGCACGTCGTGAGCGGCGTGATGGTTTTTGATTTTTTAAACGACACGGGTAGAGAATTGAAGGAGCTGAGGTTTCATTTGTACCCCAACGCCTACCGCGAAAACGCAAAGGCGGAGATAGTCAGTGCGGCAAAAAAAGCCCAGGCGTATAAAAACGGTTATAGTTACGGGGGTATTACCGTCGATTACGTCAAAAACGGCACCGACGTGGCGTATTCTATCGGCGGCGACGACGGCAATATCCTCGTCGTTCCGCTTTCGTCGGCGGTAAAAGACGGTCAAAAAACGCAAGTGGAGATATCCTTCGATACTACCCTCGCCAACGTATGGCATAGGCTGGGGTACGGCGACGATACCGTCAATCTGACCGATTGGTTTCCCGTTCTTTGTGCCTACGACGCTGAAAAAGGCGAATTTTTGCAGGATACGTACGTCGCCTACGGCGATCCTTTTGTCATGAATACGGCAAACTTTAACGTGGCGATTACTTTGTCGAGCGAATACGTCGTTTCCGCGGGTGGGGACCTCGTTGAAAAAACGCAAGGGGACGGGGGTACGAGATACGAGTTTTCGGCACGTGCGGTGAGGGATTTTGCCATTGTCGCGAGCAAAAACTTTGAGTTGCTGTCCAAGTCCGTCAACGGCGTGACAATCAATTATTACCACTTGAGTCACGAGACGCCCGACGATGTATTAAATCTCGCGTTGTCGGCGCTCGGATATTTTTCGGACACTTACGGTCGCTACCCGTACGCTTCGTTATCCGTGGTAGACAGCGACTTTTGCGAAGGAGGAATGGAGTATCCGCGTCTCGTCATGATAAGGTCGGATCTCGAGAAAAAGTCGTATAACAACGCCGTCGTGCACGAAATAGCCCACCAATGGTGGTGCTGTCTGGTTGGTAACGACCAAATCCGAAACGCTTGGATGGACGAGGGGCTTGCGGAGTATTGCACCAACGCGTTTTTTGCCGACAACCCCTCTTTCGGTGTGGATGCGGCGGGCGAAATGGAGGCGGCAAAAGCCAATTTAAACGCTTTTTTGGATATAACGGGTAACTATTTTAAAAATATAGACACGAGTATCAATCGCCCTCTTGGCGAGTATCGCAACGAGACGGAGTACGCGTATATGTGTTACGTCAAGTCGATGATAATGTTTGACGACCTGAAAACGCTGATGGGAAAAACGAAATTTAACGCCGCATTGAAAAACTATTTTGAAACATGCCGATTGACTATCGCGTCCCCCGACGATTTGATAAACAGTTTTTCTACCGCGTACGGTTCGGACATGTCGGGGATAATAAACGGCTATGTCAACGGCGACGAAAATATAATCGGTTAAAAATTGATATCGAGTCGAAAAAAAAATCGCTCGTGCAGGCGCGTTTCGTCGAAAAAAGGCGTAGCTTTTTTTGCAACGAGAGATGGTTAAAGATTTTTCTTGATAAATGTTGTAAAATTGTTGCAATTGCGGAAAAAAAATGTTAATATATATACGCGTGAAAGATAGTTTTCGGCAAAATGCGAATTATTTGACGAAAAACGGTAAAAATAATGGGGAGCGGCAATGAGCGACAAGGATTTAGAGCAACAGGATACCGAAAAAAACAAAACCGACGTCTCCGAAGAAAAAGACAAATATCCGGTGTTTGACGACGACTTCGGTCCCGACCGTGTCTGGGAAGACGACGGTCAGGTCAGTTTTGCCGATATGGACCTCACGCGCCCCGTGCATGCCCAAAAGCGTACTGCCCGCCTTGACTTGCAGATGACCAAAAAAGAAATGAGAGCGCTGCGTCGCGCCGCTTTTTTACATTATCTCAAGCCTCTGCTGTGCGTGCTGTTCGGCTTTGGCGTCGCCATCGCGGTGGTGACGTTGTGGCTCAGCCAATAGAAAACGGGCGCAACGGACGGTTGTTGCCGTACCGAGAAACAAACAAAATTCAGTTAAAAAGAAAACGTAAAAAGGAGTAAACTTATGAAAAAGATTTTGATTGTCGACGACGAGCAAGGGATACGCGAAAACCTGAAAATGTATCTTGAATTTAACGAGAACGACGGTTTCGAGGTCACTTGCGCATCCGATGGGTTAGAAGCCGTCAAGCTTTGCGAAAACCAGACTTTTGACCTTGTTATTATGGATATCATGATGCCCAAAATGGACGGAATGACTGCGTTGAGAGAAATCAGAAAGATGCAAGACGTTCCCGTTATCGTTCTTTCCGCCAGAGGCGAGGAGTACGACAAGCTTTTCTGCTTTGAAATGGGCGCAGACGACTACGTCACCAAGCCTTTCAGTGCGAAAGAAGTAGTAGCGCGCGTCAAAGCCGTTCTCAATCGTTTTAATCGCCGCGTGGAGAAAGACCGCGACACACGTACGTACGGCGGGCTCGTCATAGATTTTGAGGGGCGCAACGTCGTAGTCGACAAGAAAAAGGTCGACATGACGCCGAAAGAGTACGAAGTGCTGTTTTTCCTGGTACGCAACGAAGGTAAAGCCGTCAGCAGAGAAAAGCTCCTTTCCAACGTATGGGGGTTTGACTTTTACGGCGACGACCGCACGGTAGACACGCACATCAAGATGTTGCGCAGCAACCTCGGTCCGTACAGAAACTGCATCGTGACTTTGCGCGGACTCGGCTATAAGTTTGAGTATGAGCAACCGGAAGACTAACGGTTCGTCGTTTAATAAAAAGAAAAAAAATTCCGCCGTCAAGCACGGCGGTATTTTGTCTGTAAAAAAATCTCAAATCAACGGCATGCGGTTTGGCATATGGATGTACTTTATGCTGTTTACCATGTGCGTCATCATTGCCATGTGGTTGTATCAGTTTGTTTTCGCAAAGTCCTACTACGACGAGGTGAAGCTGAAAGACGTCAGGGAGATTTGCGACGACATGGCTCAGGTATACGTCGACGCGTCGTCTAACGACGATTTTGACGACGGAAGCACGTTAAAAAGCATCGCGAGGGTAAACGGCTTTAATGTCTATATGTTTAACGACGAGTATTTTCAATGCCTTCAGGGTTACGACAGCAACGGGCAGGAAGACAAGACCGTTTCCGCTCTCGGCTGGACGGCGTCCGACGTAAAGGACAGGATGAAAGACTTGTTTAGCGAAGTCAAGGCGGACGAAAATTTAGGTTTTTGTAAAATCGTTTCGGCGGACGAGTATATCGCCTCCGACGCAAGACAAGCTTTGACCGAGACGGGTGACGGCGAAGGAGCGGAGGACGACGAAACGGACGCGTCGCAGTCCCAGCGTGCGGAAAAAAGCAGAGCGATAGTCTATACCAAGTATTTCAGCCACAATCAGATAAACGTTTTGATTTTCGTTTACGCTCCGGTGTACTCCGTCGCCACCACGATGGACACGCTCACTGCGCAGATGTCGGTTGCGACGGTAGTCGCTTTCGTGCTCACCTTTATCGTCGGCTGGCTCGTATCATGGCAGTTGTCCAAACCGATAGAAAAGATGTCCAGGACGGCGTCGATACTGGCGAAAGGCAATTACGACGTGCACTTTGAGGGGAACGGGTACGTCGAAATCGACGATTTGTCCGACAGTTTAAACTTTGCCACGAGAGAGTTGGCGAGAGCCGAAACCGTCCGAAAGGATATAATGGCAAACGTGAGCCATGACCTTCGTACGCCGCTCACGCTCATCAGGTCGTACGCCGAAATGATAAAAGATCTCACGGGCGACATCAAGGAAAAACGCGACAAACAGCTCGACGCCATTATCGGCGAAACGGATAGGTTGACCAATATGGTCAACGACATCTTAAAACTGTCCAAGACCGAGCAACGTATGGAGTTAAAGACCGAAAGGTACGATATTTCCCGACAGGTCAACGAAATAGTCGAGATGATGAAAGTGGGCGACGAAAAAGGGTTTGTCGTGGAGTGCGATATCGAGCCTAACGTTTTTGTTACCGCCGACAAGGAAAAAATCAGCCGCGTGCTCATCAACTTTTTGTCCAACGCTTTTAAATACAGCGGGGACAGTCGGTTTATCCGCGTAGTGCTCGCGCAAGGTAAAAATACCGTCCGCGTGGACGTGGTCGACCGCGGCATAGGTATATCCGCCGAAGAGTTGCCGTACGTCTGGGACAGGTATACCAAAGCCAGTCTTAAACACCAGACGGGTGACAGCAACGGAATCGGATTGTCTATCGCCAAGACGATAATAACTCGCCACGACGGCAAATACGGCGTCAACAGCGAGCTAAACAAAGGCAGCGACTTTTTCTTTGAGTTGCCGCTGTAAACAAAGGAGCCGTCTTGCTTTTGAAAAACCAAACAAAATAAAAGCCGTGCAAAATCCGCAATTTCGGTTGACTAAATATACGAAAAGTGTATAATTTACATGCAGGCAAAAATAAGGAGGAATTATGTCTAAAACAATCCAACAAATTCATGAACTTTGCAAAGAAAACGATATCGAAATCATCGATTTTAAAATGGTCGACATCGACGGCAGATGGCGCCATCTTTCTATCCCTGTCGAGAGATTTACCGAGGATACGCTTAAATACGGTATAGGTTTTGACGGTAGCAACTACGGCTATGCCGCGGTAGAAAAAAGCGATATGGTGTTTATCCCCGATATGGACACCGCGTTTATCGAACCCTTTACCACGACTCCGACTCTTACCATGATGGGCAACGTCTGCGTCATCGGCAAAGAGGAAAACACGCGTTTTGACCAATATCCCCGCAACGTAGCGTTGTCGGCGGTGGACTACCTGCGCGAGCAAAAGATTGCCGACGACATGTTTATCGCTCCCGAGTTTGAGTTTCATATTTTTGACAACGTCAGCTACAATACGACGCCCGATTACGTCGGTTATACCATCGACGCCGTGCAGGCGGAGTGGAACAGCGGCGTCCAACGCGACGAAAACAACGGTTATCAGGTACGTCACAAGGCGGGATATCACTGCTCTTTGCCCAACGACGTCAACTTTGACCTCAGATCCGAAATGTGCAACCTCATGAAAAAATGGGGAGTAGAAGTCAAATATCATCATCACGAAGTAGGCGGCCCCGCTCAACAAGAGATAGAAGTAGAGCTTGGCGATCTCGTAAAGATGGCAGATAACACGATGATTATCAAATATATCATCAAAAACCTCGCAAACGCTTACGGCAAGACCGCGACTTTAATGCCCAAACCCGTAATGGCAGAGGCAGGCAACGGTATGCACGTACATATGCTGTTGAAAAAAGACGGCAAATCGATTTTCTACGATTACAGCGGTAAAAACTACGCGACGTTGAGCGACGAGGCGTTGTGGTTTATGGGCGGTATCTTAAAGCACTGTCCGTCTATCTGCGCGTTTACCAACCCCAGCACCAACTCCTTTAAACGTCTCGTACCGGGTTTTGAAGCGCCCGTTACCATAGGTTACGCTACCAGCAATCGCAGCGCGGTAATAAGAATCCCCGCTTACGCAAAGTCTCCCGAGTCAAAGCGTTTCGAGCTTCGCAACCCCGACGCGACGTGCAACCCCTACTACGCCTACGCCGCTATCCTTATGGCGGGTATAGACGGTATTAAAAACAAAATCGATCCCGCTAAAAACGGTTGGGGACCTTTTGACTTTAACCTCTTTGATTTGTCCGATGAGGAAAAGAAAAAAGTTCAGGGATTGCCCACGTCTTTGCCGGAGGCTTTGAAGGCGTTGGAAGACGACAACGAGTACTTGCAGGTAGGCGGCGTATTTCCCAAACGCCTTATCGATTTGTGGATAAAGAGAAGGAAAGCCGACGTTGCCAAGGTCAACGCGATCCCCAATCCGGCAGAGTTTGAGCTTTATTACGATTTATAATTTTAATTTAAATAGGTCAAGTAAAGAGAAAATTAAGCCAAATAACCGAAAATAAAAGTATCTTTAGAGAAAAAAACAACCCCGACAAAGCTCTGGCCGACAGGTCACCTTCGGTCGGGGTTGTTTTTTCTCGGATACACTAAACAAGCCGTAACCCCTCGGATTTCTCTCGGGATTACGGCGTTTTGTTTTTGTAATTTATCTTAAATCAAACTGTTCTGAAAGAAAGGAATTTTTCAACCCAAAATTTCGTATACGAGTACAAATCGTCCAACGTCGTCGTCGAATACTCTCGACAATATTTCATGTACTCGCAAAACAAACCCTCTAAAAAAATCTGTATTTCTATTTCGATATAGTCGTTGTTTTTGATTCGGTCGTCGTTTTTGCACAATTCAGTCAATTTTTTAGAGGCAATCGCAGTCAGTTTTTTTGCGGCAAAAATGCTTTCGTTTGACCTGCAAAGCAATCGATAGTTGGTATCGTTTTGACGAATATATTCAAAAATAGAATCGATAAACTGTAGGATGCTTTTTGAGTTTACCAACCGCGCTTTGTCGAAAAAGGCATCTATCAACTCGTTTTCGTATTCTTCCGCAACGCCGTAAATGTCGTCGTAGTGCGAATAAAACGCGCCCCTGCTGAGTTCTGCTCGATTGCACAACTCGCTGACCGAAATGTTTGACAAATTTTGTTTTTCCGACAGCATTTCGGCAAACACCTTTTTGATGAGGCGTTTTGTTTTTTTGGACGAATTATTCAGATTTCTCGCTTTCATGTTTCTCCTTAAAATAAACAACGTTATCGATATTGTATATATGTTTTCACCGATAAAGCTTTTGTGCTTTCATTTTTGTTGCAAATCCATTATACTGCAACACGGTTTAAATGTCAACACTGTTTACGGGAGGAATAATTAATTGCAAGAGAAAAAGGATTTTCAAACCGAAACCCGATACGTAATAGAGACGACGCATCTGACAAAAGATTACGGATTCGGGAGAGGTGTTTTCGACGTAAATATTCACGTTAACAAAGGGGAAGTATTTGGTTTTTTAGGACCGAACGGAGCGGGTAAATCAACGACGATACGGCATTTAATGGGATTTTCAAAACCCGATTTCGGTAGTGCGAAAATACTCGGACTCGAAACTTTTGAAAATTACGCCAAAGTTTTAAATCGGGTCGGCTATATCCCGGGCGAAATTGCTTTGCCTGCCGGATTGACCGGATGGGAGTTTATTCGTATGATGCAAGACATGCAAAACGCGCACAACGAGGCAAGATTAAACGATATGCTTGACTTGTTTGAGTTAAAAAACAACGTTTTAATCGGCGAAACCAAGCGAATGAGTCTTGGGGTAAAACGTAAGCTCGCAGTCGTCACGGCGTTTATGTCCGACCCCGACGTGTTGATTTTGGATGAGCCGACCAGCGGACTCGATCCCGTCATGCAGGAAAACTTTATTCAATTCATTCTCAAAGAAAAAAAACGGGGAAAGACGGTTTTATTGTCCAGTCATATTTTTTCGGAGATAGATTCTACGTGCGATAGAATAGCCATCATTAAAGACGGCAAAATTGTTTCGGAGTTTGTCGCGGACGACTTGAAACATGCCTCTCGAAAGTACTATACGATTGGCTTTAAGTCGAGCGGCGCAAAGCAAGAGTTTTTGACGAAAGCCGAGACAATCGATTCTTTTGTCGTCAATACCGAGGAGAAAAACGAGGTTTACGTTTCCGTAGACGATAAAGATTTAAATGTGCTGGTCGCGTTGTTGTCCCGACTTTCCGTTTCGTCTTTCAGCAACCGTAAAGAAACCCTGGAGGATTATTTTATGAAGTTTTACCGAGAAGATAAAGATTTCGGAGGGGCATTATCGTGAGCGTTATCGAAATAAAAAAACTGACGAAAGATTACGGAAACGGTCGCGGGGTTTTCGGTCTCGATTTGTCGGTCAACGAAGGCGAAATGGTCGGTTACGTCGGTACCAACGGGAGCGGAAAAACCACGACGATACGTCATATCATGGGCTTTTTAAAGCCGACGTCCGGCGAGGTTTTTGTTAACGGATTGTCCTCGTGGAAACATTCGAGCGAGATTGTAAAAAAAATAGGGTACGTCCCCGGCGAAATTGCCTTTCCCGATTTAAAAACAGGTATCGATTTTTTAAAGTGTCAGGCGGATTTTTTGGGGATTAAGGATATGTCTTACTCCAACGAACTAATCGAAAGGTTACAACTCGATCCTCGCGCCAATTTAAAACGCATGAGCAAAGGCATGAAACAAAAAACAGCGCTTGTCGCCGCGCTTATGAACGATGCGCCCGTTATTTTGCTCGATGAACCCACGACGGGGTTGGACCCGCTGATGCGCGCTACTTTTTTGGATATTATCCGAAAAGAACATCAAAAGGGTAAAACGATTTTTATGAGCAGTCACAGCTTTGACGAGCTGGAAAAAACATGCGACAAGGTCGCCCTCATCAACGACGGACGCATAGTGGACGTATGCGATATGGACGAAATACGAAATCGCCCGACGAAAGACTTTAAAATCGAGTTTCGTCCGACAGCCGATTATCGTCGGTTTTTGCAGGAAAATTACGAAAAAATACGTTTGCAGGAGCAGTATAATCAAGTCACTATTCGTATAGACGCGCGGGATACGACAACGCTCCTCAACGTATTGAGCAACTACGACGTAAAGTTTATTTCGGAGTTGCCCTATACGCTCGAAAAGCATTTCAAAAATATTTTGTTTTCAAAATCAAATCAAGAAAGGAGCCGATAGTTATGTTCAGTAAAGCTTTATTTAAACAGTCTTGCAAAGCTAACGGAACGATGTGGTCAATCATCACCGTTGCTACTTGCTTTATGCTCGCGTGCGTTATGCTTATTTCCGGAAACGGTAATATAGGCGCGGTGAAAAATTCTATTCAGGATACGATTATTACCAAAGAGGTTGACTCGCAAATGCAAAAACGTGCGCTTTCCTATTACGAAAACGCAAACGACGGTTTTGAAAAATTCGATACGTTTTTTTCCGAAAACGCAACGGATACCTTTCGTTATCTCGTTTGGCTCTTAAACATGCCGTCGCAGGATAATTTTACCGAATTTAACGAGTACATGGCAGCCGTCGGCGCATGGCAGGATACAATGCCGATTATGAAAACGACGGCGGGCGAAAACTACGTTTCGCTCGTTTCGGACTGGCAAAACGCTATGCCTAAAAGAGAAAGTTTTAACGACGATACCGAGTATGTCGCCGCAATGCAAACATGGCAAAGTCAGTCGCCCGCAACGCAAGAAAGGGCGGTTGCGACGGCGTACACGTTTGCGTGCTCAGACCTGCAAACTTATGTCAAAAAAAAGGCGGTGGCATCGGGTATCGACGAGGATTCGACGGAGGCACAGGAAATGCTCGGCAGCGTTATATACGCGCTTAACCCCGACGGAATGTTTGACGATTTTTATATCGAAAACGGCGAAACGGCTTTCGGCGACTACGATATTTTGTCCTTAATCGCCCGTATCGCTTCGGGGGATGCGGCAGAGTACCTTTTTTCCTCGGAGCGTGTCGATTATAGGGAGGACAGGGCGGCAGACGGCGCGGCGATTTTTATTGCGGGGAATATGGTCAAGGCGGAAAACGTAAACGACATGATTGACGCGCTTTCGTCCTACGGCGTCAGCAAAGAAAAATACGATTCTTTCGGTTATACTTACGACTATATCAAACATGTGTCAAGTACGGCAATCGTCACGTATCGCGGGCGGCTCGAATACGAGTCGGAAATATTGAGCGAAAAATTTGCCAACGGAGAATTTTCAAGCGAGAGCGAGTATAAAAATGCCGTTGCGACGAAAAAGCAAGAACTCGGTGCTGAGGTTTCTTTGAGCTTTTTATCCACTTTACCGCAAGCCGTTTCGGAGGCGCTGGAAGAAATCGGTCAGATGGACTTGTATACCTTGGTAGTAGGCTCGATTTTTTACAAGTTGGCAGGCTTGTTGCTTCCGATTATTTACATGATTATGGCGTCCAACAACCTGATAGCAGGGCAGGTTGACAGCGGTTCTATGGCGTACGTCCTTTCCACGTCGACCAAGAGAAGCACGGTAGTATTTACGCAAGCGGTGTATTTAATCGGTTCTTTGTTTTGTATGTTTTGCTTTACGACCGCGACCGGATGCGTATGCCTGTCCTTTGTTTCGGAAGAAGTCGCTTTGACGTACGGAAATTTGATTTTATTAAACGTCGGCGCGTTTCTCGTATTGTTTGCGCTTTCGGGGCTATGTTTCTTTACTTCTTGCGTGTTCGATAGGAGTAAACGTTCTATGGCGCTCGGCGGCGGGCTTAGTATATTTGCGCTTGTCGCCGCAATGCTCGGGTTGTTCGGAAGCCCGGTGATTCCTTCCGTCGTCAGACTCAGTGCTTTAAATTACTTTAATTACGCAACTATTATTTCGCTGTTTGACGTTATTTCTATTATGGACGGGACGGGCGTGTTCGGTTGGAAATTTGCAATACTTGCCGTTGCGGGCGTTGTCGGTTACGTAATAGGCGCTTTGAGGTTTACCAAAAAAGATTTGCCGCTTTAAATCAACCGGCAGTTATCGGTCATTGTGTCCGTTAAAATAACGGTTATTAAACGCATGGGGCTTGACGTAAAGGCGGTTTTGCGGCACAGTAGCGACAGAATGTTCGTCCTCGCGAAACCGTAAAGCGCGCCCTGTATTAAAAGACAATGGATATATTACTCGTGTCGGTTCGTACGTGGGCGATCATTGGTATTACAACAAATTCGGCGATCCCGAACCTTGGAATTACGACGTCGTTACTTTATCCATATCGACAAGCGGTTTAAAGAATATGGAAAACACCTGCGGAAATTTAATAGACGGAAACAAGGGTAATATATATGCTGCGGCGCATACATTCGGCACGGTGGAAATCATTATAACGCCGTCGACTCCCGTTGCGCTCAAGCAGTTCATCTTGACGATAGGCAGGGGCGCCGACAAATCGGGGCGCATACCTAAACAATTCACCATAAGCGGCACTAACGCCGATACGGGGGAATGGGAAACGATATTTAGTACCACTAATGCGGGATTCTCTCAAGAAAATTACGCGTCTAAGACGTTTGTCATTTCGACCGAAAACGCCAACAAGCGTTTAAAAGAGTTTAAATTTTCGTTTAAAGCAAACGGTAGCAGAACGGACGGCGAAGAGGCTCTTACGTTGGAATGGTCCGAAATAGAGTTGGTTTTTAAGTAAAGGCTTTAATGTACAACCGAATATTGTCTTAACAAAGACGCTTATTGCAACGCGCGTGTTTCTCGCGCCGAACAATAGGCGTCTTTCGGTTAGTGATACTACTCAACAAAAATCGCCGCCGACGAGAGGCTAAATAAATAAAATAAAACCATATAAAAGGGCGGTAGAATGTTGAGTCTACCGCCTTTAATCGTGGTTATGGTATCATTTTGTAAAGTTGCCGTGGTTATCTCGCTTTTGCGCTAAATAATGGTCGGAGCGTTTAACTTCGGCTTTTTTGCTTTTTACGATAATACAGGCAACGCTTTTAAGACAAAAGTAAAGGAACCGCGTGTTCAAACGCGATTCCTCTTGGCGGAACCGACCGAACCCCAACTGAACACCACATTTTTAAGAATTTTAATATATACTTTGTATATATTAACTTGCTAATTTTTCTATTGCCGTTACTGCAAAAAATGCACATTTCATACTCCCGTAATAATCAAATAAAAAGGTTTATTTCGTAGTTCGTCACTATCGGTTCACGTCCAATTTTGTGAGTGTCAATTTCAACTCGTTGTGTTAGTGAATAAAATGAAAAGGCCTGACGGCTTGAAATGCACCCCAAAAGTTAGACACTTTTAGGAGGTGCATTTTTTATGGCAAA
>CAZTCB010000017.1:0-28755 GCA_964612455.1 uncultured Subdoligranulum sp.
CACTCACACCAAGACTTGCGCCAACGACGCCACGCATAAAATTACCGAAAACTGTGGCGGCGGCACTGCAAATTGTACGGAACGAGCGATTTGCGAAGTTTGTAACGCAAGGTACGGCGACGTAGCGCATACGTATTCCGACGAGTGGAGTTTTGACAGTACCTATCATTGGAAAGCCGTTATTTGCGGTTGCAATATCGAGCCGGATTACGTTAAACATACACTCGATGACGACGGGGAATGTACGATATGTAAGCAACAGATAGTCGGTACGGAAGGCGTCGTATACGTATCACACGGTTGTTCTTATGCAGAGGTAACAGGATATACCGGTACGGAATCCAACGTGAAGATTGCCGCTTTTTATAACGGCGTGCGTGTCACGAGGATAAGTGATGATGCGTTCCATAATTGCACTTCGTTAACAAGTGTAACGATAGGCAACGGCGTCACGAGTATAGGGCGGCATGCGTTTTATGGATGCCGTTCGTTGACGAGTTTAACGATAGGAAAGGGCGTAAAGAGAATAGATACGTGGGCGTTCTATCTTTGCACGGCATTGACGGAAATAAACTACAATGCAACGGAATGTGCCGATTTAATTTTCAATAATTACGCATTCTCCAACGCAGGGAAAAACGGAGACGGAATAAAATTAACGATAGGAAAAAACGTAAAGAAAATACCCGCCTATTTGTTCTTTGATATTTCTTTGTGTCCTGCTAAAATAACGGAAGTGGTATTTGAAGAAGGTTCCGTATGTGAAAGTATAGGTGAGTATGCGTTCTCCGGTTGTACATCGTTAACAAGCGTTACGATATCCGACAGTGTAACGGATATAGGTGAGTATGCGTTCGACGACTGCACTTCGTTGACAAGCATAACGATAGGAAAGTGCGTCACGAGCATAGGTAACGGGGCGTTTTATAATTGCTATAGATTAATAGAAGTCAAAAACTTGTCAACGCTTTCTATTGCGGCAGGTTTGTTTGATTACGATTACGTGGGTTATTACGCAAAGAGAGTATATGCACAAGGAGAAAGTTATTTATCTGCCGATAAAGACGGATTTATTATTTACGACGACGGCACGGATAAAATATTGGTACTTTATACGGGTAAGGCGACGGATTTAACGCTGCCAATCGGTATTACTCAAATCTACGAATATGCGTTCTATGAGTGGTCCTTGCTGACAAGCATAACGATACCCGACAGCGTGACGAGTATAGGTGCTTGGGCGTTTAACGAGTGTACTTCATTGACCAGCATAACGATACCCGACAGCGTGACGAGTATAGATAATTCTGCGTTCCGTGGTTGTATCGGGTTAACAAGCGTAACTATCTCCGACAGCGTAAAAAGTATAGGTACTTATGCGTTCTGTAATTGCACTTCGTTAACGAGTTTAACGATAGGAAAGAGCGTGACGGGTATTGGTGATTCTGCGTTTCGCGGTTGCGCCGGTTTAACAAGCGTGATTATCCCCGACAGCGTGACAAGTATAGGCGCTTGGGCGTTTGCCAAGTGCACTTCGTTAACGAGTTTAACGATAGGAAAGAGCGTCGCGGGTATAGGTAACGGTGCATTCTCCGATTGCTATAAACTTATAGAAGTTTACAATCTCTCCTCTCTTAGTATTACGGCAGGTTCGAGCGATTACGGCTACGTATGTTATTACGCAAAGAGAGTGTACGCACAAGGAGAAAGTTACTTATCTACCGATAAAGACGGATTTATTATCTACGACGACGGCATAAATAAAATCTTAATGGGGAACACGGGCAAGGCAACGGATTTAACGCTGCCAAGCGGTATTACTCAAATCAACGCTTATGCGTTTTACGGGTGTACTTCGTTAACGAGTTTAACGATAGGCAACGGCGTCACGGATATAGGTGATTCTGCGTTTTCGTCTTGCATCTCGTTAATAAGCGTTATTATTCCTGACAGTGTGACGAGTATAGGTGATTATGCGTTCTACGGGTGTACCTCGTTAACGAGCGTTACGATAGGAAAGAGCGTCACGAGCATAGGCAACGAGGCGTTTTATAATTGCTACAAATTGATAGAAGTCAAAAATACGTCATCGCGCAATATCAACATGGGGTCAACGTACAACGGCTACGTATGTTATTACGCAAAGAGAGTATATACGCAAGGAGAAAGTTACTTATCTATCGATAAAGACGGATTTATTATCTACGACGACGGCATAAATAAAATCTTAATGGGGTACACGGGTAAGGCGACGGATTTAACGCTGCCAAGCGGTATTACTCAAATCTACAAATATGCGTTCTTCGGTTGCACCTCGTTAACAAGTGTAACGATACCCGACAGCGTCACGAGTATAGGTGAAAGTTCGTTCTCCGGTTGCACTTCATTGACGAGTATAACTATGGGCAACGGCGTCACGCGTATAGGCAACGATGCGTTTTATAATTGTTTCCGGTTGGAGACGGTATATTACAAGGGTACTATTGCGGATTGGCAGAAAATCAATATCAGTACGGCATACGACGACCTTGAATTTGCTACACGGTACTATTATAGCGAAACCGAGCCGACGACAAGCGGATTTTATTGGCACTATGCGGACGGCAAGCCTACCGTTTGGGAGTTTGACGAATAAAACCGAGATATTTACAACTAAACAAAAAAATAAACGTCCCCCCGTTTAAGGCGGGACGTTTATTTTTAAACTATTACTGAACGATTTTTAATAAAACGCAAAAATCTTTCAGTAGTACTGAATAAAACCGTTGACAAATGAAAAATTTTGCAGTATAACATGGGTGAGGTAACAAAGATGATACAGAGAGAACACTATATCGAGCAAGTTCGCCCTTTTTATGAATCCGATTTAATCAAAATCATTACGGGAATCCGTAGGTGCGGTAAATCGGTCATTATGGAGCAAATCATCAAGGAAATAGCAGAAAAGACGGATAATATCCTTTATCTTAATTTTGAGGATAAAAAAGTATCTGCCAATATAACAAATGCCGACAAGTTGATTTCTTACGTAGAAGAAAATAAAAAAGACGGAAAATGTTATTTGTTCTTTGATGAAATCCAAACGCTCGACGGTTGGCAGGACGCTTGCAAAACGTTGAGATTATATAATTATTCTTTGTTTATCACAGGTTCAAACTCCAAACTTTTATCGGGCGAATTTACAAAAGAATTATCGGGAAGATACGTTGCATTTCGTATCAGACCTTTTATTTACAAGGAAATTGCAGAGTATTGCAAAGAGCTCGGTAAAGAAGCCTCTGTTACGGACTATCTTGTTTGGGGTGGTTTTCCTAAACGGTTTGAGTTTGATTCTCCCGAAGCGCAAAGCAGATATTTGAATGATTTGGACGATACAATCGTTATCAACGACTTAATCAGACGATACAAGATACGTAAAGAAAGTTTGTTTAAGAGCTTGGTAAATTTCATTTTGCGTAGCAATAGCCGTATTTTCTCTGCAAGCTCCATTCGTGATTATATCAAGCAAGAACATACGGGTTGCTCCGTAAACACGATAATGAAATATCTCGGCTACCTGCAAGAGGCGTATATCATCGAGTCGGTTAAACAATATTCCCCTAAAACCAAAAAAGAGCTTTCCTACTATTCAAAAATATACAATGCAGACGTTTGTTTCAATTCTATCCGTTGTATTAATAACCGTTTTGACCTTACACATAATCTTGAAAATATCGTTTACAACGAGTTGATTTATATGGGATATGAGGTATATGTATATAACAATAACGGCAAGGAAATAGATTTTTTGGCGACTAAAGGCGCTAAGCAATACTACGTGCAAGTGGCGTATAGCGTAGCAGAAGAAAAGGCGTATCAACGAGAGTTTAACGCATTTAAGAACATAGACAACCTTTCTCAAAAAATCATTATCACAAACGACGATATTGACTATTCGACGAGCGTTGTAAAGCATATCGGATTTAAAGACTTTTTGACGGCGGAAAGCCTATAAAACAGTTAAAACCGAGATATTTACTACAAACAAAAAAATAAACGTCCCCCGTTTACGGCGGGACGTTTATTTTTAAACGGTACTTTATTCGACAATTGAGCCGCAAAACCAAACTATGCGTCAATAAACGTGAGATGCGTTATTGCGGATTTTTGCGGCAATTTTGCCGTTCTTTGATTTTTTTCAGCCAGCATTTGCGACACATGGCGACGTAACGGTCGTTGCCGCCGATTAAGACCTGATTGCCTTCGGTCACGACGCAACCGTTTTCGTCGAGGCGAGCGTTGACAACGGCTTTGTTGCCGCATTCGCAGATGTATTTTATCTCCGTTATACTGTCTGCGATTTCAAACAATCGTTTACTCCCCGGAAAAAGGTGGGTTAAAAAGTCGGCGCGCAGACCGAAGCACAGCACCGGTATGTTCATGTCCATTACGACGTCGGCAAGTTGGTCGACTTGTTTTTCGGTCAAAAACTGACATTCGTCCACGATGACGACGTCTACCGTCATGTTTTTTATTAAGGCAAAGAGGTCGACGGTTTTGTCGACGACCAGCGCCGCGGCGGACAGCCCTATGCGACTCCTGCAAACATCCTTGCCGTCACGGGTGTCGACGGATGGCTTGAGGAGGACGGTTTTCATTCCGCGTTCTTCGTAATTAAATTTCGTAATCAGGGCTTGAGCGGTTTTGCTGCTACCCATCGTGCCGTATTTAAAGTAAAGTTTCGCCATCGTCGATATCCTCTTTAGTAATGATTTTTAATACGTTTTGACGCTTTTCGGGTTTTTTGTTGCCGAAAACGAGGGCGTCGACAAAGGTTTTTGCAGATTGCTCAAACAAACTTTCGTTGTTGGCGTAGAGCGTAGCCAACAACTGACCTTTTTGCACCTTGTCGTTTGTCTTGGCGTGCAGTACTATCCCTGCGGTGTAGTCTATAGCGTCTTCTTTTTTCGCGCGTCCCGCGCCGAGGAGCATGCTTGCCAGTCCGAGTTTGTCGGTTTGCATGTGGACGATATAGCCGTCGTCAGGCGAAAGAATATCGAAAGAGTATTTTGCGCGAGGTCTTTGCGTGTCGTCTATTACCCAGCACGGGTTTCCGCCGTGAGCCTTTATCATGTTGACGAGTGTGTTTAGCGCACTGCCGTCGGCGATGGCTCTTTCCGCCTTTTGACGGCAAACGGGGTAAGGTTCGTCGGTTGCTATGGTCAGCATGTGAGCCGCCAGAGTCAGGCATACTTCTTGCAGGTCTTTGGGACCGCTGCCTTGCAACGTTTTTGCCGCTTCTGCCACTTCGAGCGAGTTGCCTATCGCGTTGCCGAGAGGAACGTCCATGTCGGTCAGTACGGCGGTGACTCTCCTGCCGACGTGTTCGCCTATCGCGACCATTGTTTTTGCCAGACGGGTAGCAACGGTTACGTCTTTATTGAAACTACCGCTACCGACTTTTACGTCGAGTACGATACCGTCCGCGCCGCTTGCTATTTTTTTGCTCATGATGCTGGATACCATTAAAGGCAGGCTTTCCACCGTGGCAGTGACGTCGCGCAGAGAGTAAAGTTTTTTATCTGCGGGATCGAGGTTGCCCGATTGCCCGATGATGCTCGCGCCCGTTTCGTTTACTACCTTAAAAAACTCTTGACGATTAAGGTCGGTTTTAAATCCGTCTATAGATTCGAGTTTGTCTATCGTGCCGCCCGTGTGTCCCAATCCGCGTCCGCTCATTTTTGCGACCTTTGCGCCGCATGCCGCTACGATGGGAACGACGACGAGCGATGTTTTGTCGCCTACGCCGCCGGTACTGTGTTTATCTACTTTTTTGCCTTTTATCGGAGACAGGTCGACGACTTCGCCGCTGTGGGCCATTGCGAGCGTGAGATTTGCCGTCTCGGTAAAATTCATACCGTTAAGAAAAATTGCCATCAGCAGTGCGGAAAGTTGGTAGTCCGGGATAGAACCGTCCGCCGCGCCTTTGACGAAAAAGTCGATTTCTTCTTTCGTGAGCGCGTTGCCGTCGCGCTTGGATTTAATAATATCGTATATTCTCATTTATTTACCTCCGCAACAAGTATAACATATTTTTTCCGATTTGTTTGTGAAAATTCGTATTTTGGCGATAATAAAGTCGATTTATTTTTTTCTTGGCTTTTTTCTGCCGTTAAAAAGACTGTTTACGGATTTTTACGGTTGACATTATCATATAAATGGGGTATAATTTTTTTGAGGTGAACGATATGACCAATCAGGAAATTTTAAAAAAGGTAGACCACACTCTCTTAAAGCAGGCTTCCACTTGGGAGCAGATAAAGGCGGTTTGCGACGACGCCGTCAGGTTTAACACCGCGAGCGCGTGTATTCCGCCGAGTTTCGTCTCGAGAGCGAAAAAAGAATACGGCGACAAACTGACCGTTTGCACCGTAATAGGCTTTCCCAACGGATACAACACCACCGCCGTCAAGGTTTTCGAGGCGCGTCAGGCGATAGCGGACGGCGCGGACGAAATAGATATGGTCGTCAACATGGGTTGGATACAGGAGGGCAATTACGCCGCGGTACTTGACGAAATCAAAGCACTCAGAGAGGCGACGAAAGGAAAGATTTTAAAGGTAATAATCGAAACGTGCTTTTTGTCCGACGAGCAAAAGATAAAGATGTGCGAGGTCGTGACGCAATCCGGCGCGGACTTTATCAAGACGAGTACCGGTTTCGGAGGAGGCGGGGCGACGAGAGAAGATATCCGTCTGTTTGGCGAACACGTGGGTAAAAACGTAAAGATGAAAGCCGCAGGCGGGATAAAAAATCTCAAAGACGCGGAGGACTTTATCAACCTCGGTTGCGACAGACTCGGCACGAGCAGTATCGTCAAGGCGGTTAAAGAACAATAAGACGTCGTTAAACACGTCTAAAAATAAAAAGAGATATACGTTTTAAAATAAAAAAAGGAGAAAAAATATATGTCGACACCACACAACAGCGCAAAAAAAGGCGATTTTGCAAAAACGGTACTGATGCCGGGAGACCCTCTCCGCGCAAAGTTTATTGCGGACAACTTTTTGACCGATGCAGTCCTCGTCAACAACGTGAGGGGCGTACAAGGGTACACGGGGTATTATAACGGCAAGCGCGTGTCTGTCATGGCGAGCGGAATGGGTATGCCGAGCATCTCCATATACGCTTACGAACTCTACACCGAGTACGACGTCGACGCCATCATCAGAGTGGGCAGCGCGGGCGGACTCGCGGAGCAAATCAAGACGAAAGACATCGTCATCGCTCAGGCGGCATGTACCGACAGCAATATCGTTTCGCAATACGGACTGCACGGGACTTTTGCGCCGATAGGCAGTTTCGATTTGATAGAAAAAGCGGCGGAAATCGGCAGAAAAGCGGGTGCCAACGTCTGTGTAGGCAACGTCATGAGCAGCGACGTGTTTTACTGCGACCGCAAAGAACACCTTGCATGGCGCGATATGGGCGTGCTTGCGGTAGAAATGGAGTGTGCGGCGTTGTACGCCTTGGCGGCGCGACTTAAAAAACGCGCTCTTTGTATTTGCACCGTGAGCGATTGCCCCCTGACGGGTGAGAGTTTGTCTGCCGACGAGAGACAGACGGGTTTTTCGCAAATGATAAAACTCGCGCTCGAGACGGCGGAGTAAAACGCAATCGTTAAACGATAGGTAGGACGAGTACAAACACGAGCCGAAAAAAACGGCAAAAAAAACGATAAAAAAAGGGCAAAAAACGATGAAAAAACGCGTATTTTTGATTGTTCTCGACAGCCTCGGTATCGGCGAAATGCCGGATGCCGCGCGTTTCGGCGACGAAGGGAGCAATACTTTAAAATCAATATCCGAAAGCAAATTTTTTAAATCGGACAATCTGTCAAAACTCGGTTTGTTAAATATCGACGGCGTGGATTGCGGTAAAAAAACGGCGCACCCCATGGGTGACTATTGTCGGCTGAAAGAACTTTCCGCCGGCAAAGATACGGTGACGGGGCACTGGGAGATGACTGGAGTCGTTTCAAAGAGTCCGATGCCTACTTTTCCCGACGGTTTCGACGACGAGGTGCTGGAGGCGATTTCAGCCGCGACGGGTAGAGGGATACTGTGCAACAAACCGTATTCCGGCACGCAGGTGATACTCGACTACGGCAGGCAACACATGGCGACGGGCGACCTCATCGTGTATACGTCCGCAGACAGCGTATTGCAGATAGCGGCGCACGAAAAGGTCGTGCCGATAGAAGAACTGTACGATATCTGTAAAAAAGTGCGCAAGATAATGCAGGGTAAAAACGCGGTAGGGCGCATTATCGCGCGTCCTTTCGTCGGAGAATATCCCGATTTTACCCGCACGACCAACCGCCACGATTATTCTTTGGAGCCGCCGGAGGATACGTTGCTCGACGACCTTAAAACAAAAGGTTTCGACACGATAGGCGTGGGAAAAATCGGCGACATATTCAGCATGAAAGGTATAGGCGAGAGTATCAGGACAGCCGGCAATACCGACGGGTTGAAAAAAACCAAAGCGTTGCTCGACAGGGACTTTAACGGATTGTGTTTTGTCAATCTCGTCGACTTTGACGCTCTCTACGGACATAGAAACGACGTCGACGGGTACGCGCGAGCGGTTGCGGAGTTTGACGACTGGCTGGGCGAGTTTGTCCCCCTCATGGGCGAAAACGACACGTTGATGGTGACCGCCGACCACGGGTGTGATCCCGCAACGCCGTCCACCGACCACTCGAGAGAGTACGTTCCGCTGTTGATTTATAACAAACAAAAGGGCACGGGTGTCAATCTCGGTACTAAAGACGGCTTTTTCTTTATCGCCGCCGCAGTACGAAAAATCCTCGGCGTAAACGATTGACGAGTCGGCGAAAAGTCCGAAAAAACAAAAGGAGACTAACAATGCAGGAATCCGAAAAAAAAGAATTGATAGAACAGGCTCTGTTGGCGTGTAAAAACAGTTACTCGCCGTACTCTCGCTTTGCGGTGGGTGCGGCTTTACTCACCGCGGACGGCAAGGTTTATATGGGTTGCAATATAGAAAACGCGACTTTTACCCCCACGATTTGTGCGGAACGGGTAGCGATATTTAAAGCCGTGAGTCTCGGGGATATCGATTTTAAAGCTATTGCCATCGTAGGCGGCAAGGACGGCGACTGTACCGATTTTTGCCCGCCGTGCGGCGTTTGCAGGCAGGTCATGAGAGAGTTTTGTCGGGACGATTTTATCGTCATACTCGGCGATAAAAACCTCGGATACAAGGAGTACAAGCTGTCCGAAATATTGCCGTTGTCTTTCGACAAAGCTTTTTTGTGATAATTTTTTGACGCGTCGCGCCGTCGCGGTCGTTTTAAAGGAAAGAAAATACGTCGTCGTATAGTCGTAAACGGAAAAACGCGTCGGAACGGGGCGAAAACAAAAATAAAAAAATAAAATAAAAAATAAACGATTTTTTCCGTTGACTTTATCTGCAACGGGTGATATAATTATAAAAGAAAGGGAAATCGCAATCGATTTTTTTGTCGCACCGTCTTTCGTCGTCTCTCTCGGGGCGGGACGGACGCGAGTGGCAATAAATCGTCGTCGACGTTAAAAATCCCCGAGTCGCCGAAAGTTTTTCGGTTGTTTTAATGTAAATAGGCGCGAAAAGCGCTAAAAATATGGAGGTATATCTATGAAAATGAAAAAACTCGTTACCATTATCGTAGCATTCGTAATGGTCGTTTCTTGCATCGCCTGCTTGGCAGCCTGCCAGAAAAAGACGTACGAAATCGCAGTCGTAACCGACGTAGGTCAATTGATGGACGGCGGTTTCAACCAAGGTACTTACGAGGGAGCCAAAGCGTACGCAGAGGCAAACAACAAGACCTATCAGTACTATCAGCCCGCTAACGGCTCCGACGCGACGGACAACGACCGTATCGAAGCCATGAACAAGGCGATTACCAACGGCGCTAAAATCATCGTCGCCCCCGGTTTCTTGCAAGCCGACGCGATGACGAGCGTTGCTACGGCTAACCCCGACGTCAAATTCGTCTTTATCGACGGTTGGAACCTCGGTCTTGCCAACGTAACGGCAGTTTCTTATAAAGAAGAAGAAGCCGGCTATATGGCGGGTTATGCAGCCGTTATGGAAGGCTACACCAAGCTCGGCGCCACTCTCGGCGGCGGCGGCACCAACCCTGCTTGCAGCAGATTCGGTTACGGTTACGTCCAAGGCATCGTCGCGGCAGCGGCGGCTAAAGGCGTTTCCGACGTAGAGGTAAAGGTCAGCTTCCAATACGGCGACAACTTCTCCGCATCGACGGAACTCCAGACTCAAATCTCCGGTTGGTATGCGGCAGGTACCGAAGTAGTATTTGCTTGCGGCGGTTCTATGTTCCAATCCGTTAAAGCGGCAGCGGAAGAAACGACCAACGGCAAAATCATCGGCGTTGACGTCGACCAGTCTTCTTTGAGCGAAAGAGTTATTACCTCTGCGGCAAAAGGCTTGAGCGAATCCGTACAACTCATTCTTAAAGAGTTTTACGACGGCGAATGGGATACCAAACTCGCAGACAAGACGAGCAACCTCGGCGCAGCCGAAAACGCAACCTATCTCCCCACCGCAACGTGGAAGATGACCAACTACACCGTTGACGCTTACAATACGTTGCTCGCGTCCATCAAGGCCGGCACGGTTGTTATTTCTACAGAGCCTTGCCTTGGCAACTGTGCAAGTGCAGACGTTTGGTCGGCGCTTAAGACCGATGCCGTTAACGTTATTTACGAATAATTAAAACGCAGTGAAAAAACAAAAAGGGCAAAGCAATTTGCCCTTTTTTTAACAAAACAGGAGAACGCAGCAATGACAGTTCTGAACGAAAACAAAAACCATTCTCATAAAACGGGCGAAAGCGAATACGTCATAGAAATGAGAAACATTACAAAGGAGTTTCCGGGGATAAAAGCCAACGATAATATAACGTTGCAATTAAAACGGGGCGAAATCCATGCTTTGTTGGGAGAAAACGGCGCGGGCAAGTCTACGTTGATGTCCGTGTTGTTCGGTTTGTACCAACCGGAAGAAGGCGAAATCCTTAAAAACGGAGAGGTTGTCCACGTCAACAACCCCAACGACGCCACCGCGCTCGGGATAGGGATGGTGCACCAGCACTTTAAACTCGTAGAGTGTTTTACCGTACTGGACAATATCATCCTCGGCGCTGAGGAAACCACGCTCGGCTTCGTTAAAAAGAAAGCCGCCCGCGAAAAGGTCGGCGAGCTCAGTCGCAAGTACGGGCTATCCGTCGACCTCGATGAAAAAATCGAAGATATTACCGTAGGTATGCAACAGCGTACCGAGATTTTAAAAATGTTGTATCGCGACAACGAGATACTCATTTTTGACGAGCCGACTGCCGTACTTACGCCGCAGGAGATAGACGAGCTGATGACAATCATGCGCAACCTCGCGGCGGAGGGTAAATCGATATTGTTTATCACGCACAAACTCAACGAGATAATGGCGGTTGCCGACAGGTGCACCGTACTTCGCAAAGGCAAGTACGTAGGCACCGTTAATATCGCCGATACCACCAAGGAAAAGCTTTCGGAAATGATGGTCGGCAGACCGGTAGAGTTTGTGGTGGCAAAGTCCCCCGCTCAACCGAAAGAAGAGGTGTTGCGCGTGAGCGGAATGTCGGTAAAGAGCAAGACTCACAAAAAACTTGCCGTCAACGACGTTTCTTTTTCGGTACACAGCGGCGAAATCGTCTGTATCGCGGGTATCGACGGCAACGGTCAGTCGGAGTTGATTTACGGCCTGACGGGGTTGGAGTCGATTGCGTCGGGCGCGATAACGCTGGACGGGGTAGATATAACCCACTCGTCGATACGGTTTCGCAATACGCACGGCATGAGCCATATACCGGAAGACAGGCACAAGCACGGTCTCGTTCTCGACTACACGTTGGAGCAGAACATGGTGCTTCAGCGGTATTTCGAGCCTGAGTTTCAACAGCACGGGTTTATCAAGTTTAACAAAGTCAGAGAGTATTCCGACCAATTGATAGACCAATACGACGTGCGTAGCGGACAAGGCTCTGTTACGGTTGCTCGCAGTATGTCGGGCGGCAACCAACAAAAGGCGATAGTCGCGCGCGAGATGGACAGAAAACACTCTCTTCTCATTGCCGTTCAGCCGACGCGCGGTCTGGACGTGGGCGCGATAGAGTATATTCACAACCAAATCGTTGCCAAACGCGACGAGGGCAGTGCGGTTTTGCTCGTTTCGTTTGAGTTGGACGAGGTAATGAACCTTGCCGACCGTATCCTTGTCATGTACGAGGGCGAAATCGTCGGCGAACTCAATCCCAAGACCACCACCGTGCAGGAGCTCGGACTGTATATGGCAGGCGCAAAACGCGATAACGCAAAGGAGGAGAAGTAATGAAAGAGTTTTTTTCCGACGTAGGGAGTTGGTTTAAGTCGCTTTTTGCCATACACGACGGTAAAGAGCCGCGTTTGTTGACTTTTTCCAAAAAAGAAAGCACGCGCAGTATCATTTCGTCGGTGGTTTGTATACTTGCCGGTATCGTAGTCGGGTTTTTCGTCATGATGATACTTGCGTTGGTGTCGTCGGAGGATCAGATTTATTTCAGCGACGCTTTCGGCGGATTGTTTACGATGTTGGCGGGACCTTTCGCATCGGGAAACGCGGCGTTTAGTTTCGGCAACATGATTTTTTACGCCGTACCCATCATTATGACGGGTTTGTCGGTGGCGATAGCCTTTAAAACGGGCTTGTTTAACATCGGTGCGCCCGGTCAATACCTCATGGGCGTTATCGGTTCGTTGCTCGTCGCGCTCAACATCGATTGCACGGGTAATAACGTTGCGGGATTTTTCGTCTGGTTGCTTGCTCTCGTGGCGGGCATGGTGCTCGGCATGATTTGGGGTTGTATCCCGGGGTTGTTTAAGGCGTTGTTCGGCGTAAACGAGGTCATCGTGTGTATCATGACCAACTGGATAGCCGCCAACATGGCGTCCTGGATATTCAGCAGCGACGGGCTTATTCATCTTGTCAATACAGATAGCGGCAAATCGAGTTATTTAATAAAAACGTCGGTCACCAATACGGGTACGCCCTCGTTGGGACTGGGCGACTTGTTTAGTAACGGCACGCAGACGTCGTATATAGATATAGGTATTTTTATCGCAATCGCGTTGGCAATCGTCGTGTATATAGTGCTCAACAAAACGACTTTCGGGTACGAGTTAAAGGCGTGCGGAAACAACAAAAACGCCGCAAAATACGCCGGCATGAACGAGAAACGCAATATTATTTTGTCGATGGCTATTGCGGGAGGGCTTGCCGCGATAGGCGGCGCGCTGTATTATCTCAATCCCGGCATAGAGTTTGCGTTTAAAGCGGCGTACGGAAAGTTGCCCGACAACGGGTTTAACGGCATCCCCGTAGCGTTGCTCGCGAGTAACAATCCTATCGGGGTAATCTTTACGGGGTTGTTGTTGCGTTATCTCAGTCAGGGCGGCGGCAACCTTTCGCAGTACGGCTTTAACCAGTATATAGCGGACGTCGTAGTGGCGCTCATTATTTACTTTGCCGGTTTCTCAAAGTTAATCAGAGACGTTTTGATAAACAGGCAAAAGAAACGGACGGAAGGCGTGCTTGCAAAAATCGCGCAGACCGCAAAACAAGAAACGGACGCTTCGCCCGTAAATACGGACAAGCCGTGGGTGTCGGTAACTGACAAAGACGCAACGGAAAAAACAGAAGCAAAGGAGGGAGATAAATAATGTACGTATTGGTGTTGCAAAAAACTCTCATTTACGCTATACCTTTGTTGATAGTGGCTCTCGGCGGAATGTTTGCCGAGCGAAGCGGCGTAATAAACCTTGCGTTGGAAGGCGAAATGATTTTCGGCGCGTTTGTCGGCGCGATGTTTGTTTACTCTATGCAAAAAGCGGGATATCTCCAAAACGCTCCTCAATTGATGTTTATATTGGCGATACTCGTGGGCGGCGTAAGCGGCGCGTTGTTTTCGCTCCTTTTGTCTTTTTCGGCAATCAACCTCAAAGCCGACCAGACGATAGGCGGGACGGCGCTCAACATGCTCGCTCCCGCGATAGTGTGCACGGTAGGTCTTGCCTTTTTTAACGGCGAAAAGATAACGATGCCTTTGTCGACCAACTACGCTATCATCAACGAGGACGCGCCGGCTTTTTTGAGAATTTTTATCGATAAAGCGTATATATCGACCTATCTCATGATAGCGATTTTTGTCCTGTTGTCGATTTGGATATTTAAAACCAAGACGGGTACGCGTATGCGCGCTTGCGGAGAGCATCCTCAGGCGGCGGACAGCGTCGGTATCAACGTTTATAAAATGCGCTATCTCGGCACGACCATCAGCGGCTTTTTGGCAGGTATGGGCGGTTACGTTTATATCGCCACCACGTCGGGCGGAACGGCGGAGAGCGGCGTCGCGGGTATGGGTTTTCTTGCGTTGGCTATCATGATTTTCGGCAACTGGAAACCGCTCGGGATAGCTCTCGGCGCATTGTTGTTCGGCTTTTTGAAATGTCTCGGGGCGGTCAGCTCGTCTATAGATATATTAAACAGCATCAATTTGCCGATGTATTTTTATAACATTATTCCGTATTTCGTGGTGCTGGTGGTATTGGCTATTACCGCCAAAAAATCGGGTGTCCCCAAAGCGGAGGGAATACCTTACGACAAAGGCTCGAGGTAAACGAGTCTCACCGCGCGGTGTCGTGCGGGCATTAAATCAAAATAAAAAGAAAACGCATGTTTATTCAGACATGCGTTTTCTTTTTTTAAGGGAGACATTGTTGCGCTACTAAGCGTAGCAACCTGTAAGTATAAGTATCGTTTGCACTACGATGGACGTGTTGGCGGCAAAGCCTGCCATATCGACAAACCAAACCAGTATTTGTCCGGTGCCGTTGACGCTTCTTGCTCGTATGAGTTTCCGCCAAGTCGGAAGAGGAGGTTCGTAATCAAGAATGAGCTTGTATTTTTTTTTGAGCAGACGACGATAAGCTATCATACCGAGCAACGTCATGCCAAACCACACAATCAAACAAATCACAAACGGGACGTTCATGATCTTGTTGTCGGGATCACCCGATATGCCGTCAAAGATAGACATCAACACGATTATGATGCACAAAAAAAGCTGCGGGAGAAACAATTTCAGTTGGTATTTTGCCAACTTGTCGTCGTGCAATTTTGCTTTTTTTTCAAACGGCAAGTCTTTGCCGAGTTCGCTCCATTCCCTTGCTTTTTCAGGAATGTTTTTTATAAACAATACAAGGCAAATGATATTAATCGCGTAGGCGACAAACATAAAGGTGTCGCAAATCAGTATCCGTTTCATGATTTTGTTTTTTTCTTTTTGTTGTTAAGCGTAGCAACCTGTAAGTATAAGTATCGTTTGCACTACGATGGACGTGTTGATAGAAAAGAGTAGAGAAGTACCTATCCATATGAGTAACGTTTCCGGGATGCATCTAATGGTGTTTTTTAAATACGGAGAAAGAGGTCCGGAAGGCACGTAATAGAGAAGTAAATTGTACTTTTTTTTGAGTATCGAATAAAAAATACGACAAATCGGGAGTAGTACCGCCGCCATGATAAATAAAACGACAAAAGGCGGAGTCATGTTGTCGGGATCTCCCGAAATACCGTCCAAGATACTCATGGCAATAGAAATCACCAAGGACGCAATAGTCGCGATAGTCGGTTTAGCCGAGTAATTGGCAATACACCTTGAGTGTATTTTTGAGGTTTCTGCTTTAGACAACCCCACGCAACCATCTCGTACTTCTCTCGCTTTTTGGGGCAGATTAATAACAAACAACGCAAGGCAAATGATATTAACCGCATAGGCGACAAACATAAAGGTGTCGCAAATCAGTATCCGTTTCATATAGTTTCAATAGCACATCCCCATGAATCTTTTCTTGTCGGTATCCAACATAGACGCAGATGCATGCCCTTATAGCAGGCTATGGCGGCTGAAAGAACGATTAAAGTATCATATAGAGAGGGAATCATATATTTCAATATAATTTGAACCACCTTGTATACAACGGAACCATTGGATAAAATTAAGTCGGCAATACTTATGATCGTTAATGCTGTTGATATTATAATGCTAATATTGGAAAGTATGTCTTGTGCGAGCGTGGTTCCAACAACACCGCAAGCCCTACCTATTAGGTCTTGCAGGGTTTCTTCGTTCCCAAATAAAGTTTCGGGTTGATTTAGCATCATTTCTTTGGATAGCTCAGATATATGTACACCCAGAAAAAAGATACTAAGTAAAATAGTCCAATCCGAGTCGAATTTCGCTTCGAGTTTGTTCCACCAGAGTTTAAAGTCCCATGCTCGCCATCTTGCGAGAGTTTCGGCAGATTCAAAAAAGACAAATTCGCCGTCTTCGGTTATTTCGCCGTAACTCTCGTCGACGAGCTCATTCATGATATCGAGGTTGCGGCGTATCATTCTCACCGCTGCGATTTCGTAATAATCTTCTTCGTCGGTGACGTACGTTTCGGTATCGAGTGTATAGTCGTAAATGTTGGCGCCGTATTTTTCTTCTATTTCCGTGTTATTCATGTAAATACGGTCGTCTTCAAAATAAATGTAATCCCAATATTTGTCAGCCACGTCGTTTTCGACGCCGTCCATAGTGCTTTCGGAAATATCGTACCCCGTCAGGTACTGTTCGTAGTCTTCGGATAATTCAAACGTTTCTTCTGCGCGTACTTTTTTGGCATGTACGGAGAAACACAGAGTAAAGCAACAAGTAGCCAGAATCATTGTTGTGAGTAGTAAACATGTTAATTTTGTCGATTTAGTCATTTCTTTTCTTCCTTTTTTAGGTGGTAGTTACACGGGGAGTTCTCCGTCGGATGCGGTTACGGATTTTTTGCCGTAGTGTTTGTTGACGCATTGGGTGAGGAGATACTCTATTTGCCCGTTGACGGAGCGAAAATCGTCTTCCGCCCAACGGGCGAGTTTTGCGTACAGATCCGCCGAGAGGCGAAGGGGCACTTGTTTTTTGCCTTTTTCCGTATCGATTTTTTCCGTCTTGTTCATATTAATAAATGCTTCCGCTGTTGACTATGGGTTGAGCGTCTTTGTTGCCGCAGAGGACGACGAGCAAGTTGGATACCATTTGGGCTTTTCTTTCTTCGTCGAGTTCTATCACCGAGTCTTCTTTAAGTTTTTCAAGTGCCATTTCTACCATACCGACGGCGCCGTCCACAATCATTTTTCTTGCGTCGACGATAGCGGACGCCTGTTGACGTTGGAGCATGACGGCGGCGATTTCTTGCGCGTAAGCGAGGTAGGTGATGCGGGCTTCTATTATCTCTATACCGGCGTTGGAGACTTTTGCTTGTATTTCGTCTTTAATGCGATTGGCAACGATTTCGCTCGAGCCTCTTAAACTACCGTCATCCGCTATCCCGTCCCCCGTCGTATCTACGTTGGGAGCGACGTCGTAAGGGTAAATGCGGACTACGTTGCGCAACGCGCTGTCGCATTGGAGAGAAAGGTACTCTTTATAGTTGTCGACGTTAAAGACGGCTTTGGCGGTGTCTACCACTCTCCACATGACCGCGATGCCGATTTCTACGGGGTTGCCGAGACAATCGTTGACTTTCTGGCGATTGTTGTTTAAGGTCATGATTTTTAAAGAGATTTTGTTTTTTGTCGAGTACGACTTTGAGTTTTCGTTTAGTGCGACGACGGTATCGCCTGCGCTTGCCACGTCTCCGCTTTGGTTGAGTTTGGTCGTCGCGGCGGGGTTGATTGCCGTGCAAAACGGGTTGACAAAGTAGAAACCTTCTTTTTTAATAGTGCCGACGTATTTGCCGAAAAGGGTGAGAACGAGCGCTTCTTGCGGGCGGAGCACTTTGAGCCCCAGCCCTAAAATCCAACCTATGCAGCACCATGCCATGCCTATTACGAATAAAACGACGTGTATCGCGCCGTACGTTTCGGTGTCCAGTTGGTCACCGCAGTACGATACGAGGGCGATTGCCGCGATATATGACAATACGAGCAATACGAGAGCTTTCATTCCGTTTTGTTTTTGTCCGATTAATTTTTCTTCCATCAATGTTTTCCTCCTTGTTGATGATATCAAAATGATATCATTTTGTTTTTTCGCTTGTCAAGCGTTTTCTTTGTTTTTTTTCAAAAAACCGTTTGAGGGATAAAAACGAGCGGGCTTTGTTGCGTCCGATATTGACAACGGATGATATTTTTGGTAAAATAAACGCGACGGGGCAAACCGCAAGCGGTCTGTCGCGAAAAGGAGGAGAGCATGGTTTTTTTTGACGGAGAACCGACGGGATATCAGCCGCAGTTTAACCAAAAGACGCGAGCGATTTTTAGCGGAGCCATGTCCCACGCCAATTTTAAGAGGCAAACGGCAAAAAATCGCATTAAAGCGATAATCGTTTTTTTAATCGCCGTAGTCGTTGCCGTTTTTTTCGTATTGCTTAAACTGAAAGGGTTGATTGACGGCGTCGTGCTTGCGTGCGCCGCGGTTTTGGTCGTTGTTCTTGTTTTGATAGCCGTCGCGTTGCGCGTCGGTTGCTCGGGAAAAAAGACTTACGAACGCGTAGGTCAGCAATCCGTCGTGTTTGACTTTGCGGACAACACCATGGCGATAGTAAGAAACAGCGGCGCGTTGGTGCTGTCTGCCGACGCGATAACCGACGCGAAAGAATACGACGACGTGGTACTCGTTTTTTACGACACTCAGGCAAAGAAAAAAGAGCGCAAAGCGATACTTAAAGAGTCGGGCAACAGTTTTGACTCGTACGAGACAAGACGCGGCGTCGTGGCATGTCAAAAAAATCTGCTCACCAAAGGCGATATAAACGGCGTCGTCGCTTTCGTTCATAAAAAAGCGACGGAACACAAAGCGGCACAACACAAAGCGGCACAACACAAAGCGACGCATACGAAGAGATAGGGGCGAGCGCGTCTTTTGTCCGTCTGCATGCACCGTCGGTTTGCGGGTTTGTACGCAATCCGGATATCGGACTTAAAACGGCAAAAAAAAATCGCAAACTATCAAAAAGTGTTTGTACTTTTTTATTATGTTTGGTATAATAAAAGGCGAAAATAAGCAAAGGTTGAGTTTTTCAGCCTGAGGAGAGTTTTTATGGGAAAGAGAACACCACTTTATGAAAATCACGTTGCCCACGGCGGCAAAATAGTCGAGTTCGGCGGTTTCGAGCTGCCCGTAGAGTACGAGGCAACTCGTCTCACGGCGGAACACATGGCGGTTCGTACCAAGTGCGGTTTGTTTGACGTTTCGCACATGGGAGAGTTTGAAATCAAAGGTACGGCGGCTACGGAGACCATTCAGTTGCTCATGTCCAACGATATCTCGGATATGTACGACGGGCAGGTCAGATATACTATGATGCTTAACGAAAACGGCGGTATCGTGGACGATTTGCTTGTATATCGTTTTAACGAAAACCACTATTATCTCGTCGTCAACGCGGGCAATTGCGAAAAAGACGCCAAATGGGTAGAGAGTCGCATGCTTCCCAACGCCACCTTCCGTAATCTTTCGGATACGATAGGGCAGGTTGCTTTGCAAGGACCTCTGGCTGAAAAAATCCTGTTGAAACTCGTTCCGCAGGACGCAATCCCCGCCAAGTACTACACCTTCGTCGAAAACTCGGCGCTCATGGGCATCAATTGTATAATCAGTCGTACGGGTTACACCGGAGAAGACGGATTTGAAATCTACAGCCCCGCCGAAAAAATCGGTGAGATTTTTGAAAAACTGCTCGAGGTCGGCGCAGAGGACGGACTCGTACCTTGCGGTCTCGGCGCGCGCGATACGTTGCGTTTCGAGGCGTGCATGCCTTTGTACGGACACGAGCTTAACGAGGACTTTTTGGCGACGGAAGTAGGTCTCAATATCTTTATCAAGATGGATAAACCCAACTTTATCGGTAAACAGGCTTTGGCGGAAAAAACCCCGATGTTTAAGCGCAAGGGCGTTGAAATAGTAGACAAGGGCATAGCGAGAGAGGGTTGCGACGTGTACGACATGGACGGCAACCTTATCGGAAAGGTTACTACCGGCACTATGAGTCCGTTGTTTAAAAAGGCTATCGCGATGGTGCGCATTCCCAAGTCCTATATGGGCGAGGAGTTGATGATAGACGTCCGCGGCAGAAAGCTCAAGGCAAAAGTAGTCAAAATGCCTTTTTATAAAAGAGGCTAAAAAATAAAAATTCTTTCGATAGGAGAAAAATATTATGGAAATTAAATTCAGCAAATCCCACGAATGGGTAAAGGTAGAAGGCAACACGGCAAAAATCGGTTTGAGCGATTACGCGCAAAACGAGCTTGGCGATATCGTTTACGTTAACCTCCCCGAGGTCGGCGCAAAGGTCGAGATAGAAGAGGCGTTTACCGACGTAGAGTCCGTCAAAGCCGTCAGCGAGGTTTTCTCCCCCGTGTCCGGTACGGTCGTCGCCGTCAACGAAGAACTGACGGACGCTCCCGAGATGATTAACAACGCTCCGTACGACGCTTGGATTATCGAAGTGCAGGTTGACGCTTACGGTGACCTCATGAACGAAAAAGAATACGAAGAATTCTGCAAACAATAACCGAAAAAGGCAGTAAAACTGCCTTTTTTTTGGCGAAACGAACGATTATTTTTTTGCGGCAAGTACGGGACGGGAGTTTGTCTTGCGTCCGACGGCGGATTTGATTGTTCGGTCGCGATATAAAAGGAGAAATATGAGCATTTATACACCTCATACCGACAAAGACCTTGCGGAAATGTTGGCGGCAGTGGGCGTCAAGAAACTCGACGACCTGTATGCGGACGCTCCCAAGGGCTTGAAAGTCGATAAAATCAATATCCCCGAGGGCAAGAGCCAGATGCAGGTTGAAAAAGACTTTGCGGCGCTTGCGGGAAAAAACAAAATTTACGATACCGTTTTGCGCGGATGCGGCGCGTACGACCACTATATACCCGCGGCAGTCACCGCGTTGGTAAATCGCAGTGAGTTCGTTACGGCGTACACTCCGTATCAACCCGAGATTTCGCAAGGCGTATTGCAATGCATTTTTGAGTATCAGACGTTGATGTGCGAGCTGTCGGGAATGGAAGTTTCCAACGCGAGCGTTTACGACGTGGGTACCGCGGTGGGCGAGGCGGTCAAGATGTGCGCCGAGCGCAAAAACAAAGCCGTTATCGTCGGTGCGGTCAATCCTCAGACGATAGCCGTAGCCAAGACTTACTGCAACGCGGGCAACGAAAAACTGGTTGAGATTGCTCCCGATAAAGACGGTTTGGCGGATATGGGTGCGTTAGAAGTCGCCATAGACGACGACACCGCGTGCGTTATCGCGCAGTGCCCCAACTATTTCGGATTGATAGAAGACATGACGAAAATTGCGGAAACGGCTCACGCCAAGGGCGCAAAATTCGTTTATATCTTCAACCCCGTTGCCGCAACGGTATTAAAGACGCCCAAAGAGTGCGGTGCCGATATCGCGGTTGCGGAAGGTCAACCCCTCGGTATGCCTCTGTCGTACGGCGGAGCGTATCTTGGTATACTGACCTGCGACGCCAAAATGAGCAGGCGCATGCCGGGCAGAGTGGTCGGTCAGACCGTAGATAAAAACGGCAAGACCGCCTACGTATTGACTTTGCAGGCGAGAGAACAGCATATAAGGAGAGAAAAAGCCTTGTCGAGTATCTGCTCCAATCAGGCGCTCTGCGCGACGACAGCCGTCGTTTATCTTGCTATGATGGGCAAGACGGGTATGAAACAAGTGGCAGAGGCTTGCGTATCCAAGTCGCATTACCTTGCAAAAGAGTTGACGGCAATAGACGGCGTAAAACTCAAGTATAAAGGCGAGTTTTTCCACGAGTTTACGTTGGAAACCGACAAATATACCAAAGCGGTGGAAAGAAAACTCGACAAAGCGGGGATACTCGGCGGATACAAAGTCAATGCAACCGACAGTATCTGGTGCGTGACCGAAAAAGCCACCAAAGAAGTGCTCGATCAAGTAGTAGCGGTTTTTAAGGAGGGTAAATAATATGTTGATTTTTGAAAAATCCCAACAGGGACGCACGGCTGTCACCCTCGACAAACTCGACGTGCCGAGCTACGAGCTCAAGGCGGAAAAGCGCGCGCAAGAGGCGCGTTTGCCCGAAGTGTCCGAGATAGACGTTGTTCGTCACTACACGGCGTTGTCCAAAAAGGCTCACGGCGTAGACGACGGTTTTTATCCTTTGGGCAGTTGCACGATGAAATACAACCCCCGTCTCAACGAAAAAATCAGCGGTTTTGACGGCTTTACGAAAATCCACCCCTTGCAGGACAAATCGACCGTCAAGGGTTGCACGGAGTTGATGGACTCGCTGACCGACAAACTCTGCGCGATAACGGGTATGGACGCGATGACGCTTCAACCCGCGGCGGGCGCACACGGCGAGTTTACCGGCATCATGCTCATCAAAGCGTATCACATGAGCCGCAAGGACGCAAAGAGAACCAAGATAATCGTCCCCGACAGCGCACACGGCACCAACCCCGCCAGCGCGCACATGTGCGGTTTCGATATCGTCAGCGTACCCAGCAATGCGGAAGGCGGAGTCGATATAGAAGAGCTTAAAAAGGTTGTCGGCGACGACACTGCCGGTTTGATGCTGACCAACCCCAACACTCTCGGGTTGTTTGACAAAAGCATTCTTAAAATTACGGAAATCGTCCACAACGCAGGCGGGCTTTGCTACTACGACGGAGCCAACCTCAATGCGGTAATGGGCGTCGTCAGACCGGGGGACATGGGCTTTGACTGCATGCACCTCAATATCCACAAGACTTTTTCCACTCCTCACGGCGGCGGCGGTCCCGGTGCCGGTCCCGTAGGATGCAAGGCTTTCCTTGCGAGCTTTTTGCCCGTACCCGTGTACGGTACTTTGCCCAAGGGATACAATCCCAAAAAGTCTATCGGCAAGGTCAAGACTTTTTACGGTAATTTCTCGGTATTGGTGAGAGGTGCGGCGTATATAGATACGTTGGGCGCCGAGGGCATCAAGGACGCCGCGCAAAAAGCCGTTCTTAACGCCAACTACCTGCTGGCTAAGGTCAAGGGCGATTACGACGTAGCGTACGACCGCATTTGCATGCACGAGTTTGTGCTCACTTTGCAGGGGCTTAAAGACGAGACGGGTATCTCGGCAATGGACGTTGCGAAAGGAATGTTGGATTGGGGCATGCACCCGCCGACGATGTATTTCCCGCTCATCGTACACGAGGCGTTGATGCTCGAGCCGACCGAGACGGAGACGAAAGAAACTCTCGATCAGGCGGTAGAGGTACTCAAGACGCTCAAGAAAACCGCGGTGGAGAACCCCGAGATTTTGCACGACAGTCCGCGCAAGACGATTATCGGGAGAGTGGACGAAGTCCGCGCCGCGCGTCAGCCCGTGCTTAAATATCAGTTTTAACGGGTAAAACCGAAACGAAAAGAACGAAAAAACGGTTATATTAAAAATCCCTCTTTTTAGCCAAAAAGAGGGATTTTTTTTAAGAAAAAAAGCGTTAATATCGACGTATGTACAGGAAAAGAACGGTTTTGTTGTCTTCGGTTTCAAACCCATCTAAAAAACCCGTCGGGATAGCGGTGGTAATAAGCGACGGGGTAAAAACTTCGGTGAGGGCAAGTATCAACGACACATGGCGAGCGGGGTGTTTTTTTGCCGTCAAGACGGACGACGTCATGGTCGTAAGGCGATTGCAAAACGCCAACGGGGTGTGTTTTTTTATCCGACCGTCTCTGTTGGAGCACGTGCGGTGCTGCCTATTGGACGAAAACCTTGCGCCTTTGTCTTACGGCGACGGGCGAGGGGGTTTTTTAACGCGGGATTTTTTACAGGAGATAAAAGAGGCTTTTTCGGCAGGCGATACGCCGCCGCAACCTGCGGGCGAGGAGCATGAGACGAGATTGCCGCCAAAAGGTCCCAAGGGGGTGTTCGGCGACGAAAAACGCGAAACGGAAGAAATAAAAAAAGAGTCGATTGCTACCCGTCAGGGCTTGTCCGCGGAGAAAACGAGCGAAAACGGCAGATACGACGACTTTGTCGTCGCGACCGAAAACTTTTACGAGCCGACACCCGTCTTGCCCGATCCGCCACCCGAGGCAAGGGTTAATCTTGCGGAATATGCAAAGGCGTTAAAAAAGTTTTATTCCTCGCCGCATAGGGGGAGTTACGTAGAAAGCGTCGGCAAGGAGTTGGAAAAAGTTTTTGAAAGTTACTTGCCTTATTTGCCGTTGATGAAAAAAATAGAAAACAGTTTTTTTGTTAAGATTGCCGACAAAAAAGGGCGTTTTTTCGCGCTCGGACTGGTGCATGAAGGCAACGGGGGCGATTATATCTGTTACGCGTTGCCACGCACGACGCCCGTCGAGGACGGCTCTCTCGTGCTGACGGTGGAGGACGGGACGGAGAAAATAAAGTTTTGTCTCATTCTTCAGTCCTGCGCGGACGGAAAGGTAAAAAGGGCGTCTTGACGCCGACGGGTGCGAGCGAATTGAAAACATTAGCTTTAAATATCGTAAAAAGGCGTCAAAAAAAGGCTGTTACGCATTGCCCCGTGCGGGGTTTACTGCATAAACAGCCTTGTTTTAGTTTTATTCGATTTAATTAATGATTAAGTGGAAGATTTCTTCTCCACAGTCCAAGTAGTGCCGTCAGTCGTTTTAGCAGTGTAATCGTTAGAATCGGTATAAGAGAATTCAACAAATTTGCCGTCGGTAACGGTATAAGTTACTGTTTTGTCTTCAACTGTGGCAATAGTAGTGGTTCCATCCATGCCGTCTTGTTTGCCGTCGGCGAGATCGAGAGCGAGGGCTGCAGTATAAAGAGATTGAGCTTCTTGCAAAGCTTTGGATTTTTTTGCTTTTTCTACTACGCCGCTAAAAGTGGGGATGAGTACAGCCGCCAATATAGCGATGACTGCGATGACTATAACCAATTCGATGATGGTAAAGCCGCGTTTTTGGTTGTTTCTTTTCATTTTTCTTTTCTCCTTTTTGAAAAATATTATTATTGTTTTCGTCACCTTTTTCGTGACGTAAAATCCGTTGTTTTCAGCCTGTTTCCGTCGGTATTTCCGTCGAAAAACCGAGAGAATTTTTTGTAGACAGAATACACATTCTGTCACCTTTTTTTATTCTTATCGGAGAAATTATAAGCCTATTTTACGAGATAGTCAAGCGGACGAGTACAAAAAAATCAAAAATAATCGAAATTTGCCTTGTTTCCGTTTTGTTTTGTCGTTTTTCCGTCTTTTCTTTAAATCTTTTTCCCGTAAAAATACCGTTGTCTTTGGCGTTATCGTTAGTTTTAGTCGGTTTTCGTTTTCCTACGTCTTTTTACTGCCCGAAGAAAGGTGACAGAATGTGTATTCTGTCTACAAGTTTCTCTTAATTTTCACAATATAAAAAGCCACGCCGAGTTTAACCTCAACGTGGCTTTTTTACTAAGGTTTATTAAATTTTTGTTTACCGAAATCCCGCCCAAAAACGAGATTTTTCCGTTTTTGCCTTCACCAAAGTCACGTATGAGAAAACTATCCGTTTGCATGGTTTTTGCCGTCGAAAAACCGCGTCGCGTTTAATCGGTAGGAGACTTCGGTTTTTTTCGACGGGGGTTTATTTTTTTAATCCGAGTTTTTCGGAAAAATCGGCGAAAGCCTGAGAAATTTTTATTCCTTGCGGACATACCGCCTCGCAACTGCGACAACCGATGCAGGAGGAGGGTTTTTTGTCGTCGGGCATTGCGCTTATCGCCATCGGCGCGAGGAAACCGCCCTCGGTGACGCGATACTCGTTGTAGAGTTTTATCAGTTCGGGAATATTGAGTTTTTTAGGGCAATACTCCGTGCAATAAGCGCACCCCGTGCAAGGTAAAGAGTTTTTGTCGGTTAATTCTCCCGCGATGAGGTACAGCGATTGGTTTTCCTGCTCGGTGGTCGGGCGGTAGGTCGAAAAAGTCGCGATATTGCGTTTTAGTTGCTCGATATCGCTCATGCCCGACAAAACCACTTTAACCTGCGGAAAACTCTGAAGGTATCTCAGCGCGATACCGACGCAGTCCTCGTCGTCGCGCAAGGCGTCGAGTTTGCCTGCGATACGCTCGGGGAGATTGGCGAGTTTGCCGCCCCTTAACGGCTCCATAACCCACACGGGTATCTCGTATTGCTCCAAAAGGGCGAGTTTTAGCCGTGCGTCTTGAAAAAAGTAGTCGACGTAGTTGAGCTGTATCTGGCAAAACTCCATATATTTGCCCCATTTGTCAAAAAAACGCCGCATCGTATCGATGTTGCCGTGTACCGAGCAACCGAGGTGTTTTATCTTGCCGAGTCGCTTTTGCTCGACAAAATACTCGACGACGCCTTTCGTTTCGTCGAGATAGCCGTCTATATTGGTTTCGCAAACGTTGTGGATGAGATAGAAATCAAAGTAGTCCACGCGACATTTTTTTAGTTGTTCCGCAAAAATCGTTTCTTGTTTGCCGATATTGTTGACGTCGTATCCGGGGAATTTTGTCGCGAGATAAAAGGAGTCGCGAGGATAATCCGCCAATACTCTGCCCGTTACGCGTTCGGACTCGCCGTCGTGGTAGCCCCATGCCGTGTCGAAATAATTGACGCCGTTGTCCATCGCGTATTTTACCATTTGTCCGACTTGTGTTTCGTCGATTTTTTTGGTGTCGTCCGTAGGCAGGCGCATGCACCCCATGCCCAACGCCGAGAGTTTTAAACCGCAAAAATCATTGTAAATCATCGCAAATAACCTCCGTGTACCTTATCGTACCACAAAAAGAGCGAGTCGACAATAATTTGGCTTAAATTTCGGTTGTTTTGATAAAAAATCGTTTTGCGAAAAAACACGGCGAGCGTGTGCTTTTGGCTGATATTGCCAAAAATTTATAATCTTTTTAGAAAACGTTCACTTACTTCGTAGTCGTGAATTGTCATGTATATAGAGACACCCGAATGACGGTAAAATAACGGCACGAACGGTACGAAACGGGCGCGGGACAATGGGCAAAAAAATTTTTGCGACAAAAAAGTCCCCGAGAAAAACGGGGACGGGTGATAAAAATACGTAAAAACGCACGTAAAGTCGCAGGCTCGGTGTTAAGCGCAACGACTAAACGGGAGAAAGGCAATCAGGCGTTTTCGCCGCCGTCGTTGATAAACAGCACGCCTATGCAGCATGGACCGCAGTGACTGCTGACGGTGCAACCGGCGTTTGTTTCCAATATTTCTTTAAAGGGACGGGTTTCTACTATTGCCCTTACTTTTGCCGTTACTTCGTCGGGGACGGCGGTGTGGGTAATAAATACGCGGGTATAGTCGGGGTTGTCAAAGTCGTCGAGGAGATCGCGGACGTATTTTTCGGTGCACGAGGAAAATTTGCCTATATACTTTTTGGACGCACCCATTTGCCCGTTTTTGACGCGGATACTCGGTTTTATACTCAACGCGGACGCCGCCAACAACGAAATACTGCTGCATCTGCCGCCTTTGTGGAGATAATTGAGTCTGTCGAGTATAAAACTCGCCTGTACGCTCGGTACGCGACGGTTGCATTTGTCCGCGATTTCTCTTGCGGAGAAACCTTGGCGGGCGAGATCCGAGGCGTAGAGCGCGAGCAGACCGCTACCCGTGCTGAGGTTGGCGGTATCTACTACAAAGACGCGGTCGGGTGCGAGTTCTTTCGCGGCGGCACATGCGTTTTGGTGGCAGGTAGACATCGTGCTACCGATATTGAAGTGGACGATGTCGTAACCTTGGTCAAGGTATCGTTGCCAGCACTCTTTGTACGTTTCCGTATTGACGGCGGCAGTTTTTGGCAACTCGCCCGTCTTGTCGACGTACTCAAAAATCTGTGCCGGTTGGATTTCTTCGCCGTCTTTGTAGCTCGTGCCTCCCACGAGAACGGTGAGGGGAATAAGGCTGACGTCGTATCTTTCGCAAACCTCTGCGCCGAGGTCCAACGTGGTATCGCCGAAAATCTTGACTTTATTGTTCATGTCCGTGCTCCGAATCTGTCCGACGTATAGTCGTTTAGTTTTTTAAAAAAGCAAAAAAGGTCGCTTTTATCTTGTTGCCGACGGTTTGGCGTCGCTAAAAGCGAACGATGTTTTTTAAAACAACGGTATTATATGTCAAAAGTATTTTTTTGTCAATCGATATCGTAAAAAAATCGGCGACAGTTACACATGTAAATATATTCGCAAACATATTCGTGCGATATTTGCGTTTTTTTCGTTGCGGGGTTTCTTGCGAGGCGACCGCCGATAAAACTCCCGTCGACAGGAACCAATCCTTTTAAAAACGCGCAAAAACCGACAAAAGGTTGCGAAAAAAGGGAAAGACACACATTAGTTAACAAAATTTCTCAACAATGCAAAATAAATTGCACAATGCGAGTGTAGAATAAAATGACACGACAATGGGAGTAGTCTACACACTCGGCGGTTGACGCCGTGTGGCAAAGACCTGCCGTTGGCGGGTTTTCGGAGATATTTGCCTTTTTTACGTTGTTTTAAGAGGTTGAATATCGGAAAGTACAACAAAAACAAACACTCAAAGAACAAGGAGGACATTATGAAAAGAACCAACAAGATGTTAA
>CAZTCB010000018.1:0-26390 GCA_964612455.1 uncultured Subdoligranulum sp.
GCCATAAAAAATGCACCTCCTAAAAGTGTCTAACTTTTGGGGTGCATTTCATTTTAGTCAGCTCTTTTTATTTTAAGTTTAAGTATTTCTCGCGGTCTCGCGCCCGACATTGCCGATTATTCTTTATCCGTTGAGACTTTAACTTTACGCCCCGACAACCGCTCTCAAGCGGCAATCGCGCATTGTGCCTGTCGCTTAATCTTTTAAATCGGATAATTTAAACGACTGAACGTACTCGTTGCGAGTCCGCGTAAAGTTGCGGTAAAAATGCGCAGCCGATTCGTACAGTACGTAAACCTCGCCGTTGTAAAACTCCAGTCCCTCGCTCATATTGGACACTTTGACGGTCTGAGTCGCCTTGTCCGCCCAAAGAGCAACGAGGTTGACTTCCGTATCGAGAATGGTGATTTTGCCCGCAGGACGAGTGTACGAAGTCAGATTCATGTCAAATACGTAAAGGTTGCTACTCGGCAAAGAGTAACTCGTCGACAAAACTATTTTATTGTCCACCGTAATACAAAAACCCTGCACGAGGTCGGGCAACGAGTACGCGATAACGGGTTTTATCGCACCCGTAGAGTCGGTATCGAGACCGTACTTGCCGTCGCCGAGTTTAAACGCCAACGCATAAGCATGATTTATTTCGCCGTCGTCGCGCGTCAACTCGTGACCTTTTACCGCGTATTTTTTTTCGCGATAAAACTCGCCCACTATCAATACTTCGTCGTTGCAAAAACAAAATGACGCTTGAGTACCGCTGTCAAATTTGTCGACCACATTTATCGTACCGCCGTCATGAATAGCGGAAACCGACGGGTAATAAAAGTGATAAACGTAACCTTCGGACGCCACCCAAAGTTCGTTTCCGCTGCTGGCGATGCCGCCTAAATGCCCTGTGAGTTTAGTGGAGCCGTCGACGTCGGTGAGGGTGAAATACTTTTTGGCTTCACCCGATATTTCGTCCACGACGTAAATCCTGCTCGCGCCGCCTTTCCACATATATCCGCTGACCAGCCACACGCCCTTGGCGTCCACGCGACAAATACCCTGCGGCATAAAATCGACGTCCAACCCCGGTATTTTAAACCTGTCCTTTGCGGGGAAATCGGGGTAGGCGGCACCGAAATACCACACGCCGAGAGCTATTGCCAAAACCAGCACCACGGCACCGACTATTATCAAAATCTTTACCCTTTTTAACATTTTATTTTCTCCCGATAAAAAAAGGACGGAAACGCCGCGCAAGCCATCCGAAACGGATAAAGCGCGCACCCCGTCCTTTTTCGTTTTATTCTTTAGTACCGTCGGAATCGCCGCCGAGAGGATCGCCGTCGTCAAACGGATTTTTTTCGGTGCGAGTCGGGCGCGACGAGTTGCCCGAAGCCGAAAGCGCCTCGAGACGTTGTTGAATCCTCTTTGCGTTTTCGACCTCTTTCGCCGTACGACGTTTGTCGATAAACTCGCAAACTTCGTCTACTGTCTTGCCCTCTACGATAAGGTCGACTTCTTCCTCAAAGATAGTTTCTTTTTCAATAAGAACCTGAGCCATAGTATGGAGTTTGTCAATGTTTTCGGACAACAGACGCTTGCCCGCAACGTAACATTCGCGGATAATCCTGCTTATCTCCTGATCCACCTTAAAGGCGGTTTCTTCGCTGTAATCTTTGACCGCGCCGTAATCTCTGCCGACGAAAACCTCCTGGTCGCCGCCGAGATAAACCATACCCATCTCGTCCGTCATACCGTAGACCGTGACCATGTCGCGGGCGAGTTTGGTGGCTTGTTTGATGTCTCCGCTGGCACCCGTGGTGACGTCGCCTATTATTATTTCTTCGGCAATACGTCCGCCGAGGCACATGGTGATATCGGCGATAAACTTGGATTTAGCCACGCAGGAATTGTCGTTTTTCGCGCGTGACAGGGTATAACCGCCCGCATGTCCGCGGGGAATAATGGTGACCTCGTGGATATCGTCGTCGTAGTCGGGCAGGAGTTTGCCGAGCAAAGCGTGTCCGCTCTCGTGGTAAGCCGTCAGACGCTTGTCTTTTTCCGTCACGACTCTGCTGCGTTTGGCGGGGCCCATCGCGACTTTTTCAAGCCCTTCGTTGATGTCGTCCATAAAGATAAGCTTGTGTCCCTTTCTCACGGCGAGAATGGCGCCTTCGTTGAGTATATTTGCCAAATCCGCACCCGTGCACCCCGAAGTAATACGAGCAAGCACGCTAAAATCTACGTCGTTGGCAAGGGGTTTGTTGCGGGAATGGACCTTGAGTATGGCTTCTCTCCCGCGGACGTCGGGACGATTGACGAAAATCTGACGGTCAAATCTCCCGGGACGGGTGAGCGCCGGATCGAGAATATCGCTACGGTTGGTAGCCGCCATGACGATTATGCCGCCGTTGACCTCAAATCCGTCAAGCTCGACGAGCAATTGGTTTAACGTCTGCTCTCTCTCGTCGTTTCCGCCGCCGAGTCCCGCGCCGCGATGACGACCGACCGCGTCGATTTCGTCGATAAAGATAATGCATGGCATGTTCTTTTTCGCCTGATCAAACAAACTACGCACTCTGCTCGCGCCGACGCCGACGTACATTTCGACAAAATCGCTGCCGCTGATAGAAAAGAACGGAACCCCCGCCTCTCCCGCTACGGCTTTGGCAAACAAGGTTTTGCCGGTACCCGGAGGCCCTACGAGCAAAATGCCTTTGGGAATTTTCGCCCCCATTTCGGTGTATTTAGTCGGATTTTTGAGAAAATCGATGACCTCTACGAGTTCTTCTTTTTCTTCTTCGGCACCGGCAACGTCGCTAAAGCGCGTCTTTATGTTTTGCGAAACGCGCGCGCTGCTCTTGCCTATATTGGTGGCTTGCATGCCCTGAGCGCGTATACTGCGGATGAGTATGATGCCGAGACCGACCATCAGCACAGCCATCACTACGTAATAAATAATCGTGCCGTAATCGGTGGTGACGGGATTGGCAAAAGTCAGCTCTACCGTCGTGTGCGCCTCGTCGGAGTTGTAGTCGTCCACCATTTCTATTATCTGGTCATGGATGCCCACGCTGCCGTAAAAATAATAGTCGTAGGTTTTTTCTCCGTTTCCGCCCGTACCCGCAAGCACTACGTTAAAACGATACCCCGAGACTCCGTATACAGCCGTCACTTTGCCTTCTTGCAAATCTTGTTGAAACTGCGTCAAAGACGAAAGTTTGCTGGCTGCCCTCTGCGACGAGACGGCGTAAACCGCCACGCCGAATATGACGAGAATGATTATCATCCACCATATCCAATTGTGATTTTTGCGATTCATTATGTCCTCCTTGCTGATTTCTCTACAAACGTGCAATATCACATTTTAAGTTTAGGCAATCGTAACATAAAAAAAACGCTTTGTCAATAAAACGCGCCCATTTTTAGTAAACGCCGACTCCGATATCGCACCGTTTAAAAAAGCGAACCTTTAAATAAAGTCCCTTTTTTTTCGCATTATATCTTAGTTTTATTGACAAACAATTGAATTATGCTTTTTTGCTCCGAGTTTATTTCTTATCCGTCAAGTTAAACGCAGTAATTTTTAAGCGACCGAAACTATAAAAAACGGCTCGAAAAAAAACGTCGCTACCGCCGTCCGTTTTACGACGCGCCACGTCCGAACGCTTTGACGACTGCGCCCGCTACAACCTCTGCCATTTTCTTTACCAAGGTCACTCTGTCAAAGTGCGAGGCGTAAAAATTTTTCGCACCGCGCATGCTTACGACTCCGATAAGGGACAAATCTCCTACCTTGGGCAAATTTCTGTCGGTAGCCGCACCGGGCACTATGCCGCCGTCCACGAGCTGAACGCACCCCACCTCGGAGGCGTCGCCCACTGCCGCGTCGATAATGAAAATCTTTTTGTCGGGGTGCATTGTCCCGACGAAATTCAAGGCGTCGGGCAAATTGCTCGCATTGACGTTGACGTCGTTAGTTCCGTAAATTACGACGCCGACTTGCGGGTTTGAGGTCAAAAGGCTGCCAACCTGAGGACCGAGACTATCGCTCACCACTTCGGACGAGCCTATACACAAAAACACGAAATCCTCCGCCGCACCCGCGATGCGAGTTATTTTATTTGCGATGATTTCGGCAGCGTCGTTTCTGAAAACAGTAGTACTTTCCATTTATCATTCTCCTTTCGGAAAGTATTTTTGACGCAAAAAACTTTTTTATACTTGCCGACTAACCTACGCAATCGACTTGTACCGAAAAATCGACTTTTTGCCAAAAGTCCCTGCTTTGTATCGTTTCTACGGCTTGTTTGCCGTATCGGGCGTACAAAGTGTTTTTTATTTTCCAGACGTCGCAATTGCAGTCGACGGATTTTTTATATGCGGCAAAAATCGCGGATTTTGCTTGTTTCGCCGCGCCTTTTTTTTGAGTGTCGCTGAGCTTGTCGCTTTGTTTCGCCTGCAAGGGGACCACCTCGCCCGTCGTGTCGGTCAGCAGCTCGCACACGGTGAGCGTCAGTTTTAAAGAAACGAAAACCTTTCCGTCCTCCATCGATACCGTCATGCCGCCCTTCTTTTTCGTCATGCCCAACGCGTATCCGTCGGGGCGCGTTACGTCCGTAAAAGTGCAAAAAATATTTTCGTCCGTCCCGAGATTTAGTCCGTCGAGTTCCTGCCTGTCAAGTTTGCCGACGTACTTGGCGTCGCTGAACAACGCCGCCTGACCGGTAAAAAACCTGCCCTGCTCGGTAACCCCCGACGACGATGAAGACGAATCGTCTTGCTCGGAGCCTTCTCTCGGTAAAAACTCGATATAATTTACGTAACAACTGTTGGCGCTGTTAAAAAAACTTTGCGCGACGTCGTTGAGCGTAGTGTAGCTCGTCTGCGCCTTGCCGTCGCTGTCCACCAGCAAGGTTTGCAAGGCAAAACTGACGTACTCGTCTATCTGGCTTTTTTTCATCAACATTTCACGCGCTTCGCCTTTGCAAACCGCAACCACGGTGCCGTCTCTGAACGCGTTGCTCGCGAAAAAATAATCGAGAACGTCTTTAAGCGAGTTTTGTCTGACGCAGTCTTCGCCGATGAGAATAATGCAACACTCGCCGAAACTCGGAGTTTTTCCGAAACAGTTGTAAAGATCCCTTACCGCAAGAGGTACCGAAACGCCCTCGCCCCTGACGATTTTTTGCCCGTTGGATTGAGTATCCGTTTCGCTCACCGTACCGGACGTTTTTGGCGTAATAATTTCGGTCGATAAAACAAAATTTTTGTTTTTTTCGTCAAAATCTATCCCCACTCCGAGAATAATGGCACGATTGTTAAGCTCTATCGGAACAAAACTCACCCTTATTGCTACGTACAATGCGACTATGCCGATAAAAATCAAAATTTTTACACCCTTGGACATTTATTAAACCTCCGTTATTTTTGCCGCCATACCGCGTATATGCGAGACCGAGCGTTGTTTTCTGTTGGCTTTTGCCGCGAAAAACGGAAAAGATATCGCAACTACCGCCACCAGCGCGATATACGGATATTTACCCCACCCGTACATCATCGTTTCCGTCACGTTAAGTCTCACGTCAACAAACAACGGCAACGCGACGACTACCGCGGCAAACACGACGCATGCAACTATAAAACAGCGTTTTTTGCTTTTTTCATCCCTACCCGTGTCCCTTAAAAATACGGTTTCGGCACATTTTACGAAACAATGCATGTAGGTAAACAACAAAAAGAATACGGCGTTGACCAAAACGGCAATCAATATCCAATCGAGTCTGCCGACGTTAAGCAAATTGAGATTAAACTGACTGACGCGAGCGATGGCGACGTCGCCGTAATGGGACAATTCGCCAAACAACGCGACGTAAACGACAGACAAGGCTGTCGCAAGCAAACCCCCGATTGCAAAGCCTATTGCTACCCGTCCCCGTTGTTTTTTGTCGTCCCCCTCGCAAAGGTCGCCGCACAACAACCATACGACGATAAAATCGCTAAAATAAAAAGACGAAAACAGACATGTCTTTGCTATATTGACTCCGCCGTCGTCGGCAAACGGAATGAGATTGTTAAAATTGCAATCTTTAATCGAAAAAGCGATAATCGCCACGAGACAAACCACCACGGGTATGAAATACAACTCACACAGCCGCGCAACCGTCTTAAACCCGCGCGAAAGCAAAAAAACGCCGGCAAGTAACGCGACTGCGGCAAACGCCACCCAATTGCTTTTAAAAACGAAAGTATTGAAAAACAGCGACAGCGTATCGAGAAAAACCACGAGAAACTTGGCAAGAAACACAAGCCCCAGCAAGGCGAAAACGACTTTTGCAAAGACAGTCCCCACCGCACTGCGGGTTATCTCATACGCCGACATGTTGTTTTTGTTATTTTTCAAACCGACGAGGACGGGTATCAAAAGAACGAAATCCAACAAAAAATCTATCGCCAATGCCGCCCAAAAGTCCCGCCCGCCGTACTTGAAACTCGCCGACGGCAATCCGAGAATTTTTTCGGCGGAAACGATTACGCAAAGCAACAACGCCGTTTGCGAATACTTAATTTTATCGTTTTTTATCATTTTTGGCGTACCTCATTGACGTTTTTAATACTTTCAGGTCGTTTTATCATTTTTTCTAACGGTTGTTTGTTTATCGCGTCCTGCTTGTCGTTTTTTACGTCGGGAGCGTAAGGCGCCGCGTACGGCGAGCCGTAAGAGTCAAGACTGACGACGTAACCGACGAGACAAAGCGCGACGAGACAAAGTCCGAGCAATCCCGCAAGACTGCCCACGACCAAAAATACGAGCCGTAAAAAGCTGAACAACAGAGTATTGTCGGGCATGGCGTATAGCCCTATCCCGCTCAACGCTCCGATAACCACGGCAGGAGCACCCAACAATCCCGCCTTTACCGCGGCGTCGCCCAATACGACCGCGCCGACCACGGACAAGCTGATACCCGCAAATTGGGGCATGCGAAAATTTGCCTCGCGCAAAATGTCAAAGAGTATGAGCACGAGCAACATTTCTTCAAACGGTTTAAAAGGTATGGATTGCGTAGACGTCAGTATCGTTATCAAAAACTTTGCGGGAAGTATCTGGTAATTAAAGGTTTGCAACGCCACGTACAGCGACGGAATAAACACAGCCAACCCGACGGAAAATCCCCTCAATACACGCCCCGTAGTCGCCGTTCGCGATGACATGTAATAGTCCTCGGGGGACTGCATATCCTCAAAAAAGATATAAGGAAGCGTCAGTACCATGGGACTTCCGTCGGCGACCACGCAGACGCGCCCTTCCAATAGTTTAGACACCGCTATATCGGGTTTTTCGGTACTGCCCACGGTTTTAAAAAAACCGCTTTTGTCGGTGTCGAGAAAACGCGCCAGATAACTGCTGTCCACCACTCCGTCTATATCTATCTCGGACAAAACGCTTTTTATTCGGTTGACAATCTTTTTATCCGCTATTTCGCCGATATAGCACACGTAAACACTCGTCTGCGTATATCTGCCCACCGTCATATCGTTTACAACGAAAGAAGGATGTTTCAGCCTCTTTTTAAGCAACGAAATATTGGTTTTTGCATCTTCGACAAATCCCTCGCGCGGGCCTTTAGAAACCCCGCCCGTCGGCGGCTCGGAAATATTGCGCCCCATATTGAGACGCACGTCGCAACACATACATTCGCCGTCTTTTTTTTCGTCAAACAGCAAACAGTATCCGTTAATCAGTTTTTTTACCATCTCGTCGTAATCGTCAATCAACAACGTTTCGGCACTGATGCTGACGGCTCTTTGCAACGTTTTTAGCGACACGTTGCCCGCCGTCTCCTCGAGTAGAGGCTTGACGAGATTGTCGGCTATCAGTTTTCCGTCCGACATGCTTTCGAGGTAAAGGAGCAAAAAAACGTTTTCGCCGTCACCCGGCGCGAGTCTGCGTTGCTTTAAATCCGATTGCTCGGAAAAATCCCGCTTCAATCTGTCGACAACCGAACCGCGACCGACGTCGTCCCCAAACAGCCCTTTTAAAAGCAGAGATATTTTGTCAAATACGCCTTTTTTCATACTTTTAATGTTTGAAATCGCAAAAAAAATATACGAAAAACGCTCAAAATCTTTTTGTTTTTAGGCACTGTCGGGTTTTGCGTATTTTTATCCGTACTTTTGACTTGACAAAACCGAAAACGGCTTTAATATACATGCGCAAAGTCATGCTCCGTCCCGTTTGTAAACGCGCGTGCAAGCGGGACGGAAAAAATCAAAAAGGAGAGATTTTTATGGCTATTAATACAATCTTGGCGAAATTGGACGAAGAAAAAAATCTCGCTTTTACGCGAGAAGTTTCCGTCAATCTCGGCGAACACCGTTCGGTGGAGTTGGTCGTATCCGTGCCGACGGGGTTGATAGGATACAACTTTAACATCGAGTTTTCTTTACCGGACGGCAACGTATACGCGACGGGGTATTTGCCGCTTTTATCCGACGACGGCAACTACACGTTGACCTACTCCCCCGACCGCAGCCTGCTATGCAAAAGAGGCAGGGTGTACATTCAGATTTGCGGAAGAAAAGAACTCGACGACGGCTCGACCGAGGTTTTTAAATCCAACTACTCCGCCGACGCGAGTTTTTTGGTAAACCCGGGCATTTATACCTCGGACCCGTACTTTCCTCGTGACACGTTGACCGACCTCATCAATGCGGTTGAAAAAGCACAGGCTATCGCCGACGAAATCAAACAAAATGCGCAAGACGGTCTGTACAACGGAAAAGACGGCACTTATCCCGATTTTTCAACGACTACTACGACGCAGGAGGCAGGCACCCAAGCAACGGTAACAAAAAGCGGCACCGACGCAAACCCCGTCCTTAACTTTGGCATACCAAAGGGCGACAAAGGAGACAAAGGCGACAAAGGCGCAGGCATCGAAAAAATCGAAAAAACCGACACGACTGACGAAACCGACACTTACACCGTATACATGACCGACGGCAGATCGTTTTCTTTTTCGGTAACAAACGGCACCGACGGCGCAGACGGGCTAAAAGGTGACAAAGGTGATAAAGGAGACAAGGGGGACAAGGGGGACAAGGGGGACAAAGGTGATAAGGGCGCGGACGGGTTAAGCGGTGCCGACGGCGTCGACGGCGTTACGTTTACCCCTTCGGTAGACGCTCAAGGCAACCTTACGTGGGTGCGCAGTGACAACGGTGTTGACGTACCGTCGCCAACACCCGTTATTCCTAAAATCGGAGAAAACACCCATTGGTACCTCGGCTCAACCGACCTCGGCGTAAGTGCCGCCGGTGAAAAAGGAGACAAGGGAGACAAGGGAGACAAGGGAGATAAAGGCGACAAAGGTAGCGACGGACTGGACGGGTTGGACGGACTGGACGGCAGAAACGTGGTTTACGTTATCCCCGATGAAATTTTGTCGGACAGCAACGACGGTCTCTCTTCAACCATTAACTGCGACATGGACGTATCGGTCGAATCGATTGACGAAACGTGGCAAATCGGGGATAACGCAATAATCCCCTATTACAACACTTCCTGCAATGCCAACCGCATACTCGGTGGCGAAATAACTCAAATCAGCGAAGGCTCAAACATCGTGAGTATCGTATTAAAGTGGTTTACCAACTAAATATCTAATGCTTTTGACGCATTTAACGATGTTTTACAACAACAAAAAAAAGATTTTCCTTTCGGAAAATCTTTTTTTGTTTTGCTATTCAGTCGCGTTATACCGTCGCTTTGATTTCGACCGTACCGCTCGCAGAAACCACCGCGGTGTAAGAACCGGATTCCGTCGTTAACGTGTAGACAACGGAGCCGTCTTCTTTTTCGGAGATAGTCACGGCAGTCGGGACAAAGATTCTGTTTTCGCAAGTAAACGCTACGACGTTACCATCGATGTCAAACGCAATCCATTGAGCTCTATTCTCGCTATAGACATACGTGACGCACGTAAATCTTGCATACGTTTCTTCGCCTACCTCGACGAAATCCACAAAGTACTCGAAACTATTGACGGTAATCCTGTACGTCTCGGACAAAGTGTCGTACTTGACGTCACTCGTGCTATAAACCACGTTGTCGATAAGAACGTAAGGAACATTCTTGAGGTCGTCGTAACCGACGTAAAGCACGTTTTTGCCGGTTGCGTCTGCTAAGCCGACGAGAACGGTTATAGCGACCGTATCCTTTTTGCCTTCCGCGCCCTTGGTGACGTCACCAACAAAGTAGACGCTGCCGCTCCTGAAGAAGTAGCTGTTGGTATCACCAAAGTAAACGGTATCATCAGTACGATACACTCCCGTCTCCTCTTCAATCTTGACCTGACAGAGGATGACGTTGCCGTCGCCGTCAAGCATGATGAAGTATCTGTTGGTCGTGTCGTAGATGGTCGTGCCTTCTTTCACCGAAACGGTAGCACTCTTGAAGAATCTGAATCCTTCTTCTTCGGTGTCGGTGTCGGTGAAGTTTACGGAGTAAACCATAGTCTTTGTGATGAGATTGTTTTCATCTTCTTCCAATACTATATAACTATAACTATTGGCATCTTCTTCATCCTGAAGGATATAGGTATAATCGATTTCGTTGCCGTCTTTGTCGATAATTACGAAATTGTAAACGGAATTTTCGGCAAAGTACTCGCCCCATACGGTTCTCTCGAGTTTAATCTTGTAGTCGCCGCAATCCAAAGTCTGAACGCGCGTAACGCCTGCCAGGAGATACACGGAAGCACCGGTATACGGGTTGGACGTCGGTATGATGTGGATGAGGTAATCGACGTCGTCCGCACCCTTGTACTCTACGGTATACGTACCTTTCTTGTCGATGGTAAAGCCAACGTCTTTCAGCTCGATGAGTTGCTCGGCGATTGTATATCCGCTCGTGGCATAGAACCCCGTAGTAAGGGTTTGTTTAGTCACGTTACCTTCCTTGTCGTATTCCATATGGAAAGTAATCGGACCGTACACACTGTCGGGCATATCGTAACCGAACATCATGTAAATCAAGTACATCATGTTTTGCGTCCAAGCGTAAGAAGTCATCTGTACTTCGTATTGGAAAGCCTCTACGTTGTACTCGGACTTTTCTTCACCCTTAAACTCGATATCGATATACCACTTGTAGCCGCTTGCCTCAACGTAAGTGACGAGTTCATCGTCTACGTACTCACGTACGACCGTGCAAGAGAGAGTTACGCTGACTCCTGCGCTCGCGTTAATCAACGTAACCTGACCGGAAACACTGAATTCTACCGAGCCGGTAGGAGCGAAGGTCAAAGTCCCGAGAGCGCACTTTACTTTGCCGTTATCGGTGCTTACGTTTACGGGATAATCGGACGCACTGTCGGACTTTCTCGTAAAGGTCAAAGCATAACCGCTGTTGGTATAATACGTTTCGTTGCCGTAAGTAACGACGTCGCTAAACTTGCCGAAGCCCGTTTCGATTACGTAACCGTATGCGTTGGCGTCGGCATTGTCGGGATCGTAGTGATAAAGAATTACATTGCCTTCGTCGTCGAGAGTGTAATAGAGTCTCTCCGTGCCGGCAAAGTAAGCAAAGCCGTATTTGGAGAAGGACAAGGACTCGAGGTTGGAAGCAAAGTAGTTTTTGCCGGTGTATTGGCAACTCGTTGCTTTACCGGTCAACACGTCGTAAACGTAAATGCAGGCATCGTCCTCGTCGCTGTTGCAATAATACAACACGTTGGAGGTGATGAGTGCATAGGTACCGGTTTCTTTTTCGCCGTTGGCAAGATATCTCGTAGCAAAGCCGAAGCCGTCAAGCACGAGAACCGACCAGTCTTCGTCGGAAACGAAAGAACCCTTTACTTCGCCGTACTGTCTGTAGAAGGCGTAGTAATAATTAGAATCGTAGGAGTAGTAACCGAACAAGCCCTCGATCACGACCTGCGTGCCCGCTTCCGTAGTGTAGGTCAATACGACGGTGTCTTCGCCGATGACGTAAGTACCTTGGCCGATGACGACCTTGGTCGCCTCGTCGGAGTCGTCGGCATACTCATAAGTGTAAAGCGTGAATTTGTCGTATCCGTCAAAGTCGATATAAGCGGAGAGTCTGTTGTTGTCGATATACAGATAGGTGCGATACTCGCTGCCTCTGACGGTAATCGTGCCGTCTGTCTGAATATCGAAATAGAAGTAATAAGAAGAACCGCTCGTGGTCGAAACGATGAGGCAGATAGTCGCATCGTCGATAAAGTAGTACATGCCTTGTACCACGAAACCGTCTTCGCCACTGACCATGTACTCTGCGCCGTAGCCGTAACCGTCAAGTTTAAGGGACGTCTTGTTGTCAGCCGTATAGTACTCGGTCTTCTTTTCGGTATTGGCTCTGGAGAAGATGTAGTAAGAAGAAGTAGCGAATTGAATAAACGTAAATTCGATACTTTCGGCGTCTTCGCCGTCTTCCGATTTCGTCGCGCCGACAAACTTGTAAACGGTCAGTCCGCTGATGTCGGTGACTACGTTGCCGTTGGCGTCGGTAAGGACGCTATAAGTGCCGTAATATACTTTTTGTTCTGTGATCTCATTGGTCTCTTCATCAACGCTCAAAATAACGGTATAAGTAGCGCTGTAATCTTTGCCCGCAAAGGTCATGTATTTGTAACCGGTAGCGGTGCCGTCCGTACCCATTTCGTAAGCGCTGTAGGGAGCGGTGACGTAAGTAACGAACGTAAGGTCCTCGTCGTTAAGCTCGACATAGAGATAGCCGGTGCTGCCGTTGACTACGAGAGTAAGTACCGTGACGTCGTTTTCGGTAGTCATCGTACCGCTAAAGCTCACGCCGTACGGATTGATGTAAGAAACGTACCCGTCAACCTTGACGATTTTTGAAACTTTGTCGCCTTCGGTGCAAGTGTAAGTAACGGTTCTGTCAACCGTTTCCCCGTCGGTAGTGGTATAAGCATACCAATAGTTTACGTTGTACTGGCTGCTGGCAACCGCCGTAGCAAATACGATTGACTTAATCGTGCGATAATCATACGGGCTGATGATAACGCCGTCTACGCCTTCTACGCCGGCTTCCGCGTCTGCCTTGACGTAAATCGCGTAGTCTTTGTAAATGGTCTCGGCAACGTAGGTATAACGACCGAGAGCCGAGTCGTAGGTATAGGAGCCTTCGGAAACCTTAACGAATTCCTTCGTGCTGGTATAACCGTACATTACGGCTTTACCGTCGGCGGGATCGTTGAGGACCATCAAAGGAGCGTAATAAATGTTCTTTTCGTCCTGATAATAGTACTCTGCGTAGTTGACGTTCTTTTCAGCCGTCAAAGTGTATTTACCGGTATCCTCGTCGTATTCAAACGCAAAGAGGTGAGCCTCGGCGCCCGTTTCGGATATAAACTTGACCAACGTGCCGTAGTAAACAGACGATACCGTGGAGAAATAACCCTTTACGGATTTGCCGTCTTTGGAGGTATACGTCGCAAAGCCGTATTCGTCGACGACCAATTTAACGCCGTCGTCGCCCTCAAAGACCATTTCTGCATTATAGGCTTTTACGTAATAACCGGTAACGGACGTCCCCGAAAAGTCGATGGTCGCAATCTTTATTACGCCGGCTTCGCTACCGGTAGAGCTGTAAAGAGTATACTCGTCGTCGCCGGTCTGGACATATATGTACGTAGTATAGCTGGTCGAGCTGGAGTAATACGCGCAAGTACCGAAACCGTTAAACACGATAAAGTAAGCGGACGTGTAATAAGAAATACCGTTGTCGGTCATTGCAAAGCGAACGAGAGTACCGTATTTGTAATCGTCGTTACGTACGAGGAAAGCGTATCCGCCGGTGGAAAGAGTACCCAAGGTAAAGACCATCTTGGTCCCCTCTCTCTCGCCGGAAGTAAAGGTTACTTCGTAGAGCCCCGTGTCGGGATCGATGAAAAACTCGCCCTTAGAAATGGCATCTACGCCGTCGATTTGTTCGGTGTAGGTGATTTCGTTGTAACCGTTAAACATGATAGTCGTGTTTTGGTTGACACCGGTCGAGTAAGAATAGTACACGGCGGAAAGCCCGTTGAGAGCCGCGTCGCTGTACATAAAGATAACGTGTTCGTCGTTGATTTTACCGGCGATAACGTTGTCGTCGTTGATTTCAAACAAGAAAGAATTGTCTTTCTTATCGAACTCGCCCTTAAAGAAGTAAGAACCTCTCTGGAGATAGCACACGTCGCCCGTCTTGTCAAAGACGTAGATTTGGTCGCTGCCGCCAAACATATCCGAGTATCCTTCAGCCCATACGGGGATAAGGATAACGTCTTCCGTCGGAACGAAAGTGTCGGGCGCCACGGCGGTATCTACGGGTGCGTTGTAGAGATGGTTTTCGATATAATTGGTCTTGTATACCGTATTGACGTCACTGGTCGTGCACCATCCGTAGAGATAATACCCCTCGCAGGTGTAATCGGTAGGCATAGATACGCTTGCACCGTAAACCACCTGAACACTCGTGCTTTCGGGCAAAGTGGTGTACTCATATCCCTCGGGATAGTCAAATTGGAAAGTAACGTTGATGGTTTTTCTGTCAAAGTAAACTTTCAGTGTGTTTTGGTTAACGTCGGCAGAAACAACCAACTCGGCGGTATTATCGCCGTCGGTAACTCTGATGAAACCCGCACGGTCAACCACGACGGTGGCAGCCTTGACGGTCTCACCGACTTTCGCATAACCCTCAAAAGGTTGAGCGGCGACGTATTCGGTTTGCTCCATGTTCTGCTCGTAAACCTCGATGACGTACTTATATTTGTATTGAGCCGTCAAAGTGATTTCGGTACCGTCGGCCTTTACGTTGGCTTTGAGCGCGGTATTGCCGTTGTACCATTCGTCAAACTGAGCGTTCGTCTTGGTGGGGACGAGCTCGCTCACTGCGTTGTAAATAGACTCGCCGTCTTCGACGTAAATCGTGGTCTGAGACAATTGACCGCCGTCGAGCACCAAATTGACCTTGGTGAGGGCAATCCACTTGGAATACAACGTCGTATTGGCATTAACCGTCAATACAACGACGGATTCACCGCTGAAATCTTCAGCTACATACCAACCGTCAAATCTGTAACCGTCTCTGGTCGGTGTTGCGGGCGTATACGTACCACCCTCGTCGACTTCTTCTTGTTTCCATGCGTTGCCGTTAACCATCAAAGTGACGGTGTACTTGTTGACCGGAGTCGGCTCCGGATTCTTTTCGCAGGAAACAAGGAAGAGGCTTGCAACGCAAACGATAGCCATCAGGCAAATCAAAAGCGTTTTCAAATTCTTTCTCATTTTAGGTTCCTCCTTCAAAATAACGTAGATGAGTTTTGGTGTAATGTTGCAAACGCGCGGAAAGGGCATTTACGCCCTTTTCGCGTTGTTTTTTTTGTTATTCGTCGGTGTTCTCTTCGCCTTCGTCGTCGTAGTCGTCATCGGCTTCGTACCATCTGGCTGTGAGTTTGATATCGCCCGAGCTACCTGTCGGTATGGTCGTGACGCGATTGTCGTCCTCGTCGTACCAACCGTCAAAGACAAGCTCTACACCCTCGTCGGTATAGCATACCGGCGTACCGAGGACAATCGTAGGCCCGTTGGTGTAATAGGTATAGGGGTTGGAGATATCGTTGGTACCGCCGTCGAGGTCGTAGGTGATCGTAAAGCCCTCTTCCCAACGAGCGGTAAGATACACGCCTTCTTCGGGGATAGTCGCGGGGATCTCTTTGTCCCAGCCTGCAAACACGTACCCTTTACGCTCCGGATCGACAACCGTAGTAAAGGAGTTGATGTTGACGCGACTGTCTGCCTTTAGCGTCACGCCGACGACGTAAGAATTGTCATCGGACAACGTGCAACCGAACCATACGGGACGGTTTGAAGAGTTCCATCTGGAGTGCCAACCGTCGGGGACTTGGCTTGCCTCTGCGTACACGGTAAGTTTTTTACAGGCGTAAAACGCGTTGGCGTCGATTTCTTCGACCGTGTCGGGGATAGCTACGCTTCTCAACGACGTCGCACCCTTAAACGCGTATCTGCCGATGTGTTTGACAGCGTCGCCAAAGGTAATATACTTGAGGTTGGTAGCGCCGTAGAAAGCAAAGTCACCGATCTCTTCGCCGCCGTTAAAGACGAGTTCTTCCAATCCCGTGCATTTGATAAACGCATAATCGCCGATAGTTTTTATCGTCGACGGAATTGTAAGCGTCTCTAAAGCATGGCAGCTCTTGAAGGTATAAGGCAAAATTTCGCTGATACCCGTACCGAAATCTATCGTTGAAAGCAGCGCGCAGTTTGCGAAAGCATACTCTCCGAGGTACTCGAGCGTGTCGGGGAGCGCAATGCTCTTTAATCCGTTTAACGCACCCGTCTCGTCGTCTACGGAATAGCATCCGTAGAAGGCGTAGTCTTCAATCCTCGTCAAAACGCTGTCTTCCGGATCGGCAAGCACCAATCCGACGCCGCCGTCGGCACCGAGTCTCGTGCATTTGTAGAAAGCGTATTTACCGATTGTCTCAATCGCCGCATTGCTGAGGTCGACTTCTCTTATCGATTCGCATTTATAAAACGCGTCGCGACCAATCGACGTAAGCTTTCTCGGGAAAGTAACGCCGGCAAGGCTCGTGCAACCGAAGAACAGATAGTCGTTGTAAACCGTCAATGCCGAAGTTTTTACGTCAGGCATAAAAGACGCAATGGTAGTGCATTTATAAAACGCACCGCGCCCGACGTACTTGATACTGTTGATACCCGAACCGACAAAACCGGTAAAACTCGTGTTTTGCGCGAAAGCGTACTCCGCAATACCCACGATGGTCTTTCCTTTTTCGGTGGGCAACTCAACCGCACCCTGCTGGTATGCGCCTACGCCGACGATCCAACGCCCGGCGTAAACGACGCCCAAGGAGTACCCTTCGTAAAGCAACGTACTTGCAAACGCCATCTTTCCTATCATTTCGACCGTATCGGGAACGAGCAGTTCGGGATTTTCGGTGTTGATACCCAATCTCTCGCAACCCAAGAACGCGTACTTGGCAATGGTTTTTACGCCGCTCGCAAATTGAACGTTGCTCAACGTTTTATTGTACGAAAACGCTCCGATACCTATCGTCTCCACGCTGTTTACCGACGTTGCGTAAAGTCTCGTGACGCTCTTGTTATAAACGAAAGCGTAGTCGCCGATATACTTGACGCTGCTCGGTATCCTTATCATATCGAGAGAAGAAACGTGTCTGCCTTCCGACCAATAGCTGATACCGTTAAACACGTTGTCCGCGATACCGATCGTCCCGTCTTTGATGACTCTCGTCAACGTTCCGACAACACCTTGGAGTTGTCCGGACGCGTTGGTAGTGTAAGCGGTACCGTTTGTATCTTTTCTGTAGACTACGTAGCCTTCGTTGGTCGTCGTGGCAGAGGTGCCCAACGTGGTGGTATAACCCACGACGAAAGTACTGGCACCTACCAGCCAATATTGAGTTTGTTGATATAAAAGTTCTTCTTCCGCGGTGCGATTCGCCTTAAAGCGAACGGCAGCCTTTGTCCTGAATTCTTCGAGAGAATCGGCGATTATCATATACGCCATATCGTCTCTCGTCTTGTCGACGTACCACTCTTTGATATTACCGACAAGTGTAGCAACCCTTGACTCAAACGCCTCGGTGGTTTCGTCTTCTGCAGGAGATATCATCGAACGCGCTATTTCTTCGGCATTCTCCCCAAAATCGATAAGGTTTTCTTTTTCGACTTCGGTATAATCCCTGATATGCATCGAATCCGTATATGCCTTGGTGTTAATAAACGCGCCCGAGCCTACGGCTGTCACTCCCGAAGGAATGTTGATTTCTTCGAGTAACATGCAACCGTAAAACGCCTGATCGCCTATCGTGGTAACGGTACTCGGCAACTCTAACGATTTGATGCCGGACACCGTCGTGTCGATGAGCACCTTGATGCCGTCGACGTATTCGTAATGTTCGTAATAATAGTAGCAGTTGTAAAACGCTTTTTCGCCTATTTCCACGAGTTTAGTACCCTCGGGGAAAACGACGCTTTCCAACGCCCTGCATCCCGAAAACGCCATGTCAGCCATGACCTCTATGTTTTTGCCGAAAGTAACCGTTTTCATCCCCGTCATATTGGCAAACGCCGCGTCACCTATCGTGGTGACCGTCTCGGGTATGACAAACTCGGTAATGGCATAGCAACTGTCAAAAGCGTTGTTTCCGATTTCGGTAACTTCGCCCTTAAAAGTGACTTTGGTCAAGGATTTGCAAGCGTAAAACGCAAATCCGCTGATGGTGGTGATATTGGCGGGAATGGTTATTTCCGTCAATGAGTAACAAGATTGAAACGCCGCTTCCTCGATAATGTTGATACTGTCGGGCAAAGTGATGCTCACCATCTTGTTGCAGTTATAAAAAGCACCCTCGCCTATTTTTTTAACGTTGTTGCCGACGACGACGCTCGTGACACCCGTGGCGCCTTTAAAGGCATATTCACCTATTACGGTGACGGGTTTTTCTTTGTACGTATCGGGGACAACGATATCCCCCTTGGCTCTCTTTGCCTTGGTGAGCTGGTACTCGGTGCTGTTGTTGATCGGGGTATAAGTAAATCCGCCGGCGTTTTCTTTGGTGTACCCGATCTCTTCAGACCAGGCGGACTCTTTGTATTGAGCGGTTCCGTCGACTTTAACGCAAATCTCGTAGTTACCCGCCGTCAACGTACTCAAATCAAATTGAGTAGAGGTAGATGTCTTCGTTTCTACCCTGTTTGAAGAATCGAGATAAGTGATTTTTACAACGTAACGCGACGCGTGCTCGACCGACGACCATGTCAGGACTTCCGTCTCGAGGTCGATAGTCAAGTTTGTCGGCGTATCCATTACTTTACTGCATGCGCCCAAAAGACCCAGTGCGAGTATTGCCAAAATCAATATCGCCAAAATCCTAAATCTTTTCATATTTTCCTCCGTTTAAGTTTAACCGTGTAGAGTTAACGAGGTCTCCCTGACGGAAACGGTCGGGGAGACCGTTTCCGTTTTATCTTTGTTGCAATTTCTTTTGTTTATTTTCACGAACGATTTCGTGAATCCACTTAAACTTAAATTTGCGTACCGCAATATCCAACAACATGCAGATAATTGCAAGAATCATAAACACCCATCTCGGATCAAAATTCTTTACCAGCTCGTCCTCTGCGTTCAGACATCTGTTGACGTCGCCGTCGCCTACGTAGATACCGTTTCCGCGCTCGGCTATTGCCGCCAATTTTTCTTTTATGGACGTAAGCTCTACTACATCTTGCTCCACCGTGTTATATTCTTCGGAATACGAAAAAGTCTTGTAGATTTCGAGTCTTGCGTTGGGTATTTCCACACCCTCGGAGTCCACCTTCCAGATATTGATTTTGTACGTGCCGGGAGCTTTAAACACAAAGTTGCATACGTTGCTCGTTTCGGAGAAAGCCAACGTCACGTAATGATTGCCACCGTCGGAGATTTCGTTAAGGTTAAGGATAACACTCTCCTCACCATCCTTGTTGAGAGCGGGAGAAACGATTTGTCCGCGGATTTGCTCGCCGCTGCCGACGCCGTAAATCGTCAATTGGTTGGTGTAGTTGTCTTCTTTAAAGATGTAGTCGAGTGCGTTGGGGCTGATGTCTTCGGTCGGCATCAAGTTGGCGACGACGTTGCGTATAAACGCTTTGCCGTCTTTATCCTCCATGAAACTTGCAGACCAAGAATCGGCAGTGCCCTTGAGGTCACACATCCAGCTACCTACCATACCTTCGCCGTACTGCCATTGAGCGTAGAGAGGTACGTTGTACTCGCCCGTCAGGATAAGGTCCGCACCCGTCTTGAGTTTGGTTCCGAAAAATCCGCCTAACTCGGCTATCATTTTGGTCGGGCTGAGAGGATCTCTGTCAAAGCCGCTTACCAACTGCGACATACTCGAGTAAATCGTCGGTTGGAAAGGTTCGTTGCTCACCTCTTTAATCGCAGGGCAGTTGACGTCCGAACGGAGCATTTCGGGCAAAGCCTCCATGTCTAAAGCGACCATGCATCTGCTGCCTGCCTCCTCGCCGCCTGCCGCGTCGCACAAATCCTGCATCTTACCCTGTCCGGCGGTAGTGCCTACCAATACGACGGAGAAAGTCACGCCTTGATTTTCGTAATAGTTTCTGACTATATCGAGATAACCGCTTCCGCTCGGATAACCGTCGGTAACGATAATAATGTGACGCTTTGCAACGTTCTTTAACGCGACGAGTGCACGCGCCGCTTTATCGAGAGCACTCTCAAAAACGGTACCGCCCATTGCCTGATTGACGCTGTCGATAGCGTTTCTTATCGTTTCTTTTTGCGTAACGGGTGTCAGCTCGAGGATATACTCCGCATTGGTATCGAGAGCCATAATGCCCATATAGTCACGCTCGGTCAATTCGTCCAATACCGCATAAGCACCGTTACGAGCCGCGCCCAATCTGGAACCGCCCATCGAACCCGAACGGTCGATAACGACCATGATGCCGACCGGGGGCGTGTAATCGATAGCCTGAACGGGCAACATCTGTTGATATTTGGTCGCCTTGAGGTCTTCTCTGCTGTATGCGTTGGCTTCACCGTCTTCGTTAACGCCGCCCACGGTAAAGAGACCGCCGCCGTATTCGTAAACGTAAGAATGGATTAAACTGATGCTATAATCTTTGTACGCGTTTTCGGTAATGCCGCTGAGGTCGGTTTCGCCTCTCTCGACGGCAGCCGCATAGTCGCCTTCGTAAATTCTCAAATCCATTGCCGAAAGGTCCGCGTTGGATATGTTATTAAAGATAACCTGATCGTAATTGCGGTAGTCGATAATGGTTTTGGGAAGATTTGCGTAGTCGGTCGTGCGCGTGTTTACTATCGTCACGTCGTACTCGGTCGCGTCGGTTGCAGTCCCCGTCTCGAGAACGGTCTTTAAGCTGTCCGAATCACCGGACACGCTCTCTATGACGAGCACTCTGTCAAAGACGGACAAATAATAATACGAATGATACGTATTGTTTTTGTCGTAGTTACCGGCATCCGAAATCTGGACTTCGAGCTTGTGTAAATCGTCGTCCGACGTAAACGTATGCTTAAACTCGACTTCTCTGATCTCACCCTTAAAAATGTTGACGGTCACGACGCCGTTGTCGCCGTTGTCCGCACTGAGTTGATCGTTGTCAAAAAGTTGTACCGAAACACCCGTCACGTCAACGTTGCTCTGGAGCAAAACCTTAATGGTGCAAACTTCGTTTGCCTTGACGTGATACGAAGGGAGCTCGACTCCGACGACCATTGCGTCGTCAAAATCGTTGTACGAAGTAACGTCGACGACGTCGACGAACATCGTGTTGTCCTGGTCGGACACTATCCCGCGGATAACGTTCAACGCCGACTCGTCAGTTTCTTTACCGTCTGTAATAAGAATGATTTTCTTCCAAGTCGCCTCCTCGGAAAACTTGGTCTTGGCAAAGTTCAATGCCGCCGCTATATCGGTAGCGCTCGTGTCGGGCAACTCTCCGGAACGGTACTCGCTGTACATGTCGTCGAGTTCGTCGGACAGAGGCACTACGTACTTTTGGTCGTAGCCGAAAGTAATAATACCGACCTTACAGGCGTTAATGTTGTTTTTAATTCCGTACAAGATGTCGTCGACGTACCCGTCTCTCCTGTCGGCATAATCGCTCTCGATGTTGTCCGAAACGTCAACCAACAGGATAATTTCGTTTCCGTTGTTGGCGACGGTATAATCGATCGTCATGCCCGCAAGCAAGGTAATCGCCATGACCATAATGACGAGGTGCAACACCATCGAAACGATACGGTTTCTCGTCCTTCTGTATCTCTTGGACAGTTTAAAGTACGGCAATAACGTCAACAATACCGCGGGGATAAGGAACAACAAAAGCCATGGATAAATAAATTTAAACGTAATCATTTTTCAGTTCCTCCGTTAAATGCTACCCTCGCGAGAATGTAGCCACCACTCGATAAACAGCAAGCCTACCAGTATTGCCGCCAATACGAGCAACCAGTCGCCGTAATATTCGTCTTCTAAATGTTCCGCCACGGGCGCTTCCATGTCACCGACCGCCCATATATCGCTTTCCGCATCGGTCACCGCCACGAAAAATCCTGTGGTCATAAGTCGGTCAAAGTAAGTCTGCTGCGAAACCCGATATCTACCGGGGAGCTTTACTTTAAGGCTGACGGTAGATCCCTTTACCACCATTTGCGAAGTAGACATTTCACTCTCGGGCGTGTCGCCTTCACCGTCGGTAATTGCTTCCCACTCGAGTGAACCGGCGTTGGCAACGGTATTGCCCTGACCGTCGGGTAAAAATCCGTCCGCGTCGTTGTCGTTGGGATACTCGACCAACAAAGACTGACTCATTGATCTAAGCGTCACCGTAGAATCGACAGCGTACGAGTATTCGCTCATGACGCTCGGGAAAAAGTAATCGAACATATTGACCATCATGATAGGCCATGCTTCGAGCATTGCAAACGTGGAGTAAGCAAAGGAAAAGCTCATTACCGCGATTTTCTCCGCCGCCTCGTTTTTAATCAAAAACGCAGGCAAACCGTTGCATGTCATGAGGACGTCAAACGTATCGTATCCCGAAAGACCGCACATCTTGGTGACGTAAATTCTGCTTTCTTCGTCATCAAAGTCGATACCCTTGAGTACCGCCGCAGCCTCTTCGTTTTCGGGAGTTTCGAGAAATACCTCTTTACGGTTTTTGTAGTCTTCCGACGTATCGAAAGCCGTGGTGGTATCTACTCTAAATCCCCAACCCACGCCGGCTTTGTCCGGGTTGATAAGAAATACAACGCCGTCGGTCGGCAATGCTTCGGGCATTTCGTATTCATAGATATAAAAGTCAAATCCGGAGTTGGGAGCGCTGTCTACCTTGGTGCCTTTCTTCACTTCGGTATAGCGGATATCCCATCTGTCGGCGTACACCGACTGAACGGACTGAATGGCTGCCGAAACGAAGGTGTTGGGGTTTGTGGAGAAATATTGTATCCTTATTATCTCTTTAAGACCGCCGTAAATCACGTAGTGGTCGTCGAGCGCGTAAGAGTCGCCGTCCTGATTGCTGGTTTCAAAATCGATGAAAACGTCGATGTCTTCAAACGTAGTGATTCGCGTAGAACTGCTAAACCCGACAACGCCGCTGTTGCTGATTAACTCGTCGAGATTGACGTAGTAATAAATCAATCCGTCTACGGTGTGCTTTTCTCTATCGCCGTTTCTCACGTCGGTATTGCACTGGATTTCGTCGGCTTCGAGCTCGTGACCTTCCTGAGTGCTGTGCTTAAAGATAAGCCTCCATTTTTCACCACTGTTAAAGAATATATCTTCGGTAGTAATAGTCAATTCGGTACCTTCGCTTTCCTTGTCTTTTGCGTTAGCATTTCTGAATCTGAGACCTATTCTCATGGTCTGCGTATCGTTTTCGCTCTTGGCGTAGTAACCGACGTCGACCAAAAATCTATAATAGTAGTCGTCCTCTTCAAACTGCGCGTTGAGAATACCGATGTTCCACTCCGTGTCGGCGTTGACGTTGCATACCGTCACGGTGTCGGTGTCGGCATATTGCGTATCGGTATAAAAGTAAACGTGCGCCTCGGGGTTTTCGTCGATGATTTCCTGACAGATACTCATGGCGCCGTCCACGTCGGACGCACCGTAAGAACACGTGTCGTCCTCGCGCAAATACGTCAGAGTAGTATACAAACTATACGCCTTTGACGAGTTTATCTGTCTAAAAGTGTCGCCCTCGCTCGACGTGAGATAAGACGCGCTGTCGTTTGCCAAAACAACGGACAAAACGCCCTCGCGCTCAAAAATCGCTTCGCATTGCTTTTGCGCCTCGACTATCGCCCTCTCGAAACGACTCTGCCCGTCAATGCCCAACGAGCGCATACTCGCCGACGAGTCTATGACGATAATCGTTTCGTCAATGTTGTCTTCCGTCTTGTATACGTCTGCCGGCTGCGACAAAACGAGCGAGCACAACGTCAGAATCAACACCTGACAGATGATAATCAACAAGTTTCTCAGCTTGTTGATAGGTACTTTTCTTTTTCTGTATTTAAGGCTCAGTTTCCAGACAAAGGTACTGGAAATAAACCTCTGTTGATAGTTCGGCTTAATGATATAGATAATGATAAGTATCAGTATGCCTATTAAACCAAGCAAACCTAACGGTACTAAAAATTTCCAACCTGTCATGACATTATACCTACCTTAAACAATCCGCCAAACAGTACTTGCTCTATAGGATCTTCGGTGTTGACAAAGACGCAACTCCCGCCGCGTTTGACGACAAAAGACCGCACGTCTTCTTTAAAATCCCGTACGGCGTCCTCGTACGCCATCTGCATGCTGCGGGTAATGTTTATCTTCATGTTCTTCAAGTCTGCCAAGTCGAGCGACTCCGCGTCTATGAGCGATACACGCCCGTCGTACGCGGGATCCAGCTCGTCCGGTGTCAGCACATGAATCAACAACACCTGTCTGTTTTTATAGCACAAGTAATCTATAGCCTTTTTCCAGTTGCTTTCGGTCATAAAGTCGGATATGATTATCGACAAACTGTTACCCCTACTCGTGTCCTGGCTATTCGTTACACACGCTTCGATATCCGTTTCTCCGTCAAACGTTAAATTTTTAATATCGCTAATCGCCCTGAAAAAAGCGTTTTTACCGATAATCGTCCCGTAAGGGTTGTCGCTGGTCGTGCCGCGCATAAAGTTGAACTCAACCTTATCCATGTTATGCACGCCCAAAAAACCCAGTGCCGCCGCGGTTGCTACCGCATAATTGGCTTTTTCGGGATTGTCTTTACCCATAGACGCCGAGCAATCGAGGAAAATCTGCACTTTCATCTGTCTTTCGTCGGTAAACAGCTTGAGATAATGCTTGCCGAACCGCGCAAAGAGGTTCCAGTCGATTCTCCTGATGTCGTCGCCTATCTGGTACTCGCGGTAGTCGGCAAACTCTACGGTCTGACCGTAGGTTTTGACGAGGTGCTTGCCGCCAAAGTACCCGTTGAGATTGGATCTAAGATTTAAATCTAACGTTTCCAAACGACTAAAGAAGGCGTCGTTTAATAAGATTTCTTTCATTTTCTTGCCCCAATTTCTTTATTGTCGTTTGGTTTGGTTTTATTTTCTTCCCTTGTATTTGCTGTCGATTTCCTCGATAATCTTAGCTACGATATCGTCTGCGGTCAAGCCCTCTGCGATAGCCTCAAAGTTGAGCTTGAGACGGTGACGCAATACTGCTTTCGCCATTTCGTTGATGTCGCTGTAAGATACGTTAAATCTGCCCTTAATCAAAGCGAGAACCTTACCTGCGGAAATCAAAGCCTGACCCGCACGGGGGCTGGCGCCGAGACGGACGTACTTTTTGGTGACTTCTGCCGCGTACTCGCTGTCAGGGTGAGTTGCGGAGGTCAAAATCATGGCGTATCTCAAAACGTCGGTCGCAACGGGAATCTTGTTGGCGGTCTTGCGCATCTTGAGCAATTGTTCGCCGGAGCAAGCCGCGTCTGCCGTTTCGTCCATCGTCTTTTGCGTCATGGTGACGATGCTCATGAGGTCCTCGAGACCGGGGTTGAATACGAGGAGTTTAAACATAAAACGGTCCATCTGTGCCTCGGGGAGGGGATAAGTACCGTCTTGCTCGATCGGGTTTTGAGTTGCAAGAACAAAGAACGGTTCGTTCATCTTTCTCGTGGTGCCCATGACGGTTACGCTGTGCTCCTGCATGGCTTCCAACAATGCCGACTGCGTTTTAGGCGTAGCACGGTTGATTTCGTCCGCGAGGATGATGTTTGCAAAAATAGGACCTTCCTGGAACTTAAATACGGAGTTTCCTTCTTCGTCTTTCTCGATGATGTTGGTACCGGTAACGTCGGCAGGCATCAGGTCGGGGGTAAACTGAATACGGGAGAAGGGCAAATCGAATACTCTGCCCAAGGTACGTACGAGACGGGTTTTACCTACGCCCGGGACACCTTCCAGCAATACGTTGCCGCCTGCAATCATCGCGATGATCGTGCCTTCGACGACGTCTCTCATACCGACGACGTCGCGGGATACTTGTTCAAAAATATTGTTGCAAACTTTGTTAAATTGCTCGATATCTTGTTTCATAGAATCGTCTACTACTTGCATAACTTCTTTGTCACTCATTGTTTAATCTTCCTTTTGATTTTTTATTTTTGTTTTTTTATTTTGATTTGTGATTTACGGCTTTGCCGTTTAGTTCTTTTTTAGTTACCGTTGAGAATGTCCCAGTAACTGGACGCCGCGCCGCTTTGGTCCTTAGAAAGGTCGTCGT
>CAZTCB010000019.1:0-24576 GCA_964612455.1 uncultured Subdoligranulum sp.
ATATTGCAGGTCTTGTCGCTGCCGGTTTGCACCCGAGCCCCGTACCTTACGCCGACGTCGTTACGACTACTACTCACAAAACTCTTCGCGGACCTCGCGGCGGTATGATACTTTGCAATGACGAACAAATCTTTAAAAAGATTAACAGTGCGGTATTTCCTGGCACTCAAGGCGGTCCGTTGATGCATGTCATTGCAGCAAAGGCTGTTTGCTTTGCCGAAGCATTAAAACCCGAGTTTAAGACCTACCAGCAGCAAGTTATTAATAACGCTAAGGTTTTAGCGGACACGTTGATGAAAAACGGTGTAAAGCTGGTTAGCGGCGGTACGGATAATCACTTGATGTTGGTTGATCTTTCCGATGAGGGCATCACGGGTAAAGAGTTGGAAAAATTACTCGATGACGTACATATCACCGCTAATAAAAACGGTATTCCTTTTGATACCCAAAAACCGACTATTACGAGCGGAATCAGACTTGGTACTCCGAGCGTTACTTCTCGCGGTATGAAGGAAGAAGAAATGGTAATAATAGGCGAACTGATTGCCGATATTATCAAAAACAAAGAAGAAGCGTTGGAGCGTAGCAATGAAAAAGTATTAAAGCTTACCGAGCGTTTCCCTTTGTATGCTAATGACGTTATCGATGATTAACGTTGAATTAAATTGATTTAAAATTACCTCCGATTGAAATAAATCACAGAATTGAGGGTTGTGGATTATTTCAATCGGGGGTATTTTTTTAGCTGTATGCCATGCGATAGAATAGATATTTGTTACGATGGCAATACGTTTTTGTGAATGATAGAAAAAAAATAATTATTTTGTCAAAAATTTATTGACGAAACTCAATTATGGTGATATATTTTTCCTAGTAAATCGATAGGAATTTTAAAGAGGTATAAATATGAAAATGTCGACAAAAGCGAGATACGGTTTGTATGCCTGTATAAAGTTGGCAGAGAAATATAGTGATGAGTATGTCAGCACTATGGAGTTGGCGAGAGAGCTTGGGGTTAGTGACGGATATCTCGAGCAAATTGTCTCCATGTTGAAACGCGGAGGTATTGTTAATAGTCAGCGAGGAGCTTGCGGCGGACATAGACTTGCCGATATTCCTGCCAATATTAGTGCCGGTATGATATTGAGGTGCGTTGAGGGCAATCTGGAAATAGTCGATTGTTTGGCTAATTCTTGTGACGGACACGAAACTTGTCCTTCGAGAGAGTTGTGGCAAAACCTATATGAAATTATCAATAATTATCTTGACAAAATTAGTCTTCAGCGACTCATTACGAGAGATGAGCCTAAACGGCAACGTATTTATCTTGACCATGCCGCTACGACTCCTCTCGATCCGGACATTTTGCGTACCATGTTGCCATATATGATGGAGAATTTCGGCAATAGCCACAGTCAACATTTTTTCGGCAGAGATGCTTTGGCAGGCGTCGATAAGGCGAGAAAACAAGTTGCCGATGCGATTCATGCTTTACCCGGCGAGATTTATTTTACGGGTAGCGGTACCGAGGCTGACAATTGGGCGTTAAAGGGTATTGCATTGCAGCGGGCAAATAAAGGAAAACACATTATAATAAGCGCAATAGAGCACCATGCCATACTGAATTCTGCCGAGTGGTTGAAAAATAACGGTTTTGAAGTAACAGTGCTACCGGTTGATAAATACGGAATGGTTAATCCCGACACATTGAGGGAAGCGATGCGTCCGGATACGACGGTAGTGAGCATTATGTTTGCTAACAACGAGGTGGGTACTATTCAGCCCATAGCAGCGTTGAGCAAGGTTGTTCATGAACGAAACGCTGTATTTCATGTCGACGCAGTACAGGCTATGGGGGTAATCGATATAAACGTCCGTGCACTCGGCATAGATATGATGAGTATGTCGGCACACAAGTTTTACGGACCCAAGGGAGTCGGTGCCTTGTATATAAAAAACGGTTTGCGTATTCAAAAACTTATTGTCGGCGGCGGGCAGGAACGCAGCATGCGTGGCGGTACGACCAATACGGCAGGCGTTGTAGGCATGGGAGCGGCACTCGCTAAGGCGGTAGCCGATTTGGATAGAAATAATGAGCACATTAAAAGACTGAGAGACCATTTTGTAGACAGGGTTATCGGTGAGATACCTTACGTGAGGTACAACGGACATCCTACCGAACGATTGCCGGGTAATGCGAGCTTTAGTTTTGAGTATATAGAAGGGGAAAGCATATTGATGCTTTTGGATTTTGCCGATATTGCCGTATCAAGCGGTTCGGCTTGCAGTAGCGGTAGTTTGGATCCATCACATGTTTTGATGGCGATGGGGGTTCCTATTGAAGTATCGCACGGCACTATTAGGTTTTCCTTTGGAAAACATAATACTATGGCTCAAATAGATTATACGGTAGATAAACTCAAAGAGATAGTTGACAGATTGAGAATGATGTCACCGTTATTTGCATTAAAGGAAGGAGAAAAGAAAGATGTATAACGAAAAAGTATTAAAAGTTTTTGCAAATCCTCACAACGTAGGCGTTATAGAAAACGCTGACGGCGAAGGCGTGGTGGGCAATCCTACCTGCGGCGACATAATGAAAATAACCTTAAAAATCGAAAACGACGTAATAGTCGATGCGAAATTTCAAACTTTCGGTTGCACGGCGGCAATAGCTACGAGTAGTACCGCTACCGATATGGTCATAGGAAAAACGTTGGAAGAAGCGTTAAAAATTACCAATGCTCAGGTCGTCGAGGAGTTAGAGGGTTTGCCGCCTCAAAAATTGCACTGTTCGGTTCTTGCTGAAGAAGCAATAAAAAAGGCTATCGAAGATTACGAGCAAAAACGTAATAAAAAAGCTTAAAAAACAACAAAATACTCATACTAAACACGGAGGTGTGTTGTATGAAAGTTTCTCATGTTTTGCTTGCCATGAGTATCGGTTTTGCGGGCGGCATAGTTGCCGTTGAGTATTGCCCGAAACTCAAGGAAATGATGAAAAAGTGCAAAGAAAAGCTTTGCGCGCAAAAGTAAAAGGCGTAAAAAGAGAAGAAAAATTTCTTCTCTTTTTTCTATAAATGTATTGGCTAAAGTAACTTTTTGTGGTATCATACAAATATGGGTAGAGTTTTAGCATTAGACGTCGGCGACAGACGAATAGGTCTTGCGGTATCCGATCCGATGAAAATGATAGCAAATCCTCTCGAAACTTTGTTTAGAAAAGATTTAAACGACGATATCGAGCGTTTGATTGCCGTTATTAAGGTAAAAGACGTGGATTTGATAGTCAGCGGACTGCCGGTATCGCTTGCGGGTAAAGAAACCGAGCAAACGATAAAAACACGTGCTTTTATCGACGAATTAAAAAAACGTACCGACATACCGATACGATTTATCGACGAAAGAATGACAACGTCACTTTCGGAAAGGGTACTTATCGAAGGTGGAGTACGGAGAGAAAATCGCAAGCAGGTTATTGATAAAGTCGCCGCAACGATAATATTGCAAAACTATTTGGATTATTACCAGAAGTAAATTTTTTGGAGGTTGAAATGAAAGACGAAAACATTAACGAAAGCATGGAACTCGAAGAGAATGCGGATTACGTAGTATTGACTATGGACGACGGTACGCAACACAACTTTTATTTTGAAGACGAGTTTGATTACAAGGACAAAAAGTATCTTTGTATCAGTCCGGCGGAAGAGATAGAGGATCTGCCCGAGGGAGAGCTTTTGATTTACGAAATTAACGAAGACGATGGCGAGTATATGTTAAAGCCTATAGAAAACGAGTGTTTGCTGGACGAGGTGTATAAGGAGTATTGTCGTCGGTATGACGAAGAAGTCGAATGTTGCGAATGCGGTCATGAGGATTGCGATTGTTGCTGTGACGACGATGATTGCGACTGTTGTCACGATGACGAATGCGAATGCGATGATTGCCATTGCGGCAATAAAAAAGACTAAGATACGGTATAGGGTGATTTGATTGAGTCGAATCACCTTTTTTATCGTTTCATTCAATAAAAAATATTTAAAAATTTGTTATAAATATTTGCTAAAAACGACTCGTTGTGTTATAATGCGAAAGGTTTATTACGCACTCGTGCTCTATCCTACGGTTGTGCCTTTTTAATGAGAGGAAAAAGTAGGAGTAAAGACGACGCGAGGAGGAATAAAAACAATTTTTTATATAAGGAGTGTAACTATTATGGCAGTGGTTTCTATGAAACAACTTCTTGAGGCTGGCGTTCATTTTGGTCACCAGACCAGAAGATGGAATCCTAAAATGAAGAAGTACATCTATTCGGCAAGAAACGATATTCACATCATTGACTTGCAGCAGACGGTGGTACTTGCGGAAGAGGCGTACAATTTTGTTCGTAGCGTAGTGGCGGACGGTAAATCGGTTTTGTTTGTCGGCACTAAAAAACAGGCGCAAGCAGCGATTAAGCAGGAAGCAGAGCGTTGCGGCATGTATTACGTAAACAACCGTTGGTTGGGTGGTACGCTTACCAACTTTAAGACGATTAAGAGTCGTATCGAAAGATTAAACAGAATCAATCAGATGGAGAAAATGGGTGAATTTGATCTTTTACCCAAAAAAGAAGTAGCAGGACTTAAGGCTGAGCGCGACAAATTGGAGCTTAACCTCGGCGGTATTAAGGAGATGCGCAATATGCCCGGCGTGATGTTTGTGGTTGACCCCAAGAAAGAAGCAATCGCAGTGGCGGAAGCTCACAAACTCGGTATTCCAATCGTAGCTACGGTCGATACAAACTGCGATCCGGACGAAGTCGACTATGTTATCCCCGGCAATGATGACGCCATAGGTTCGGTCAAGATTATGGCTGCTATTATTGCCAATGCGGTTATTGAGGCGAAAGAAGGCGTTGTCCTTTCCATTAATACCGAAGAAGTATTAGCCGAGGCGGCAAATCTCGAAGCTGAAGCCGCAGCAGAAGAAAAAGTCGAAAAGCCCGCAAGAGGGAAGAAAAGAAAGTTTGTCGACAATATCGAAGATAAAAAAATCGAAGAAATAAAACAACAAGATGCAGTTAAAGAGGAAGTTAAGCCCGAAGAGTAATCGGTCGCGTTCTGCAGTTAAAATTATTTTAAAGGAGAATTATTATGGCAAATTTTACAAGTGCTGACGTTATGAAGCTTCGCGAACAAACCGGCGTAGGTATGATGGATTGCAAAAAGGCATTGGTTGCCGTTGACGGTAATATGGAAGAAGCAGTAAAATATCTCAGAGAAAAAGGTATGGCATCTGCTGCGAAAAAAGCTGATCGTATCGCTGCCGAGGGTATAGTTGACAGTTATATTCACATGGGTGGCAAGATTGGCGTACTGATAGAAGTCAACTGTGAAACCGATTTTGTTGCGCGTAGTGAGCAATTTTTGCAATTGGTTCATGATTTGACGATGCAAATCGCAGCGGCAAAGCCCGAAGTTGTATCTATAGATGACGTTGATCCTGCGAAAGTTGCGGCAGAAAGAGAGATTTTGATTGCGCAAGCGCAAAATGAAGGCGGCAATAAACCCCAAGCGGTTATCGAAAGAATGGTTGAAGGGAGAATCAATAAGTATTATAAAGAAGTGTGCTTGTTGGAGCAAGAGTTCGTTAAAGATCCTTCCATTACGGTAAAACAACTCATTACTCAGACGATTGCTGCTATCGGTGAGAAAATTACCGTTCGTCGTTTTGTGCGCTACGAAATGGGCGAAGGTCTTGAAAAACGTAAGGATAACTTTGTGGACGAGATTGCATCCCAGGTAAATCAGCTCAATAAATAGTTTATTTAAAAGACGGGGGACAATCTATTTAAAGGTTGATTCCCCGTTTTTATATTATTTCGAGGTGTTTAGTGAAAAAGTACAATCGAGTATTAATCAAGTTTAGCGGAGAGGCGTTAGCCGACGAAAGCGGATTCGGTCTTAGTTCTGCAAATATAGCGTTGCTGACTGAGCAAATAGAAGAATTGTGGAAAGACGGCGTGCAAATCGGAGTCGTCTTGGGCGGCGGAAATTTTTGGCGAGGCAGACAAGGAACCGACATGGACAGGACCACTGCCGATCACATGGGAATGTTGGCTACTGTTATCAATGCTCTTGCCTTGCAGGATGCTTTGGAACAAAAAGGCGTTCCTACTCGTGTTCAGACTTCTTTGACCATAGTCAGGGTGGCAGAACCTTATATTTTAAGAAAAGCACTAAAACATCTTGACCAGGGCAGAGTGGTTATATTTGCCGCGGGTACCGGTAATCCTTATTTTACTACCGATACGGCGGCAGCGTTGCGCGCTGCCGAAATCAAGGCAGATATTTTACTTTGTGCAAAAAGTGTTGACGGAGTATACGACAGCGATCCTAAGGTCAATAAGGATGCGATTAAGATTGACAAAATGTCTTATATGGATGTAATAGAAAAGGATCTTAAGGCAATGGATCTGACGGCCATATCCATGTGCAAAGAAAACAATATCCCGATATTGGTGTTTGACGGTCACAAAAAATGTTCGATTGTCGACGCCGTCGGCGGAAAAAATATAGGAACAATTATTAGTTAAGGAGTTATTATGGATTATCAAGTACCCCAAGTAGAAGAAATATTTTTAAATTTTGAGGAAAAATTAGAAAAGTCTTTTGATTACATGCGCGGTGAATACGCACTGCTTAAGGTCGGTCGCGCGAATCCTAAATTGCTGGATAAAATAACGGTTGATTATTACGGCACGAATACGCCTATTCCCCAGACCTCTAACGTAAGCGTACCGGAAGCAAGAATGATTGTTATCACTCCGTGGGACAAGAGTATGCTCGGTAAAATCGAGAAGGCAATTTTGGCAGCGAATATCGGTGTTACGCCTGCCAATGACGGTACGATTATCAGATTGATATTCCCTGAGATGACCGAGGAAAGACGCAAAGAAACGGTTAAACAAGTTAAAAAACTTTCGGAGGATACCAAAGTTGCGATGCGCAATTCTCGCAGAGAGGCAATGGATGCCATGAAAAAGGTGAAGAACGATAAACTCGTTTCCGAAGACAGCGTAAAGAATTTTGAGGATGAAATAGACAAAATTTTATCAAAAAATATCGACGAAGTAGATGAAGCCAGCAAAGTCAAAGAAAAAGAGGTTATGTCTGTTTGATGGACTATTCCTTTTTGATTGGTCAGACGCAAGAAGATGCGACAGATTTTTTGATTAAAAAAGATCTGTCGTATTCTGTCCTTTTTACCGAAGATAAAAAAACCATAGGCAATGACGCTATTGTCATTGCCGTTAGAGTGACGGCTGAAAAAATCACGTTGATTGTCGGTCGTTTTTTATTAGGAGTATTAAAGGAGAGTCAGAGTGAATAAACTTCATTGGGCGTTTATAATGGACGGCAACGGCAGGTGGGCAAAGTTGCACGGGTATCCGCGCAAACAAGGGCATGTCGAGGGCGTTAAAACCGTTGAAAAAGTAGTTGATTTTTGTTTGAAGAGCGAGGAAATCGGTGTCGTTAGTTTGTACGTTTTTTCTACGGAAAACTGGGATAGACCGACTGCGGAGGTAAAAGGGTTGTTGTCTCTGGCGGAAAAATACGTTTCTAAGGTACAGGATTTTTTGGCTAATGACATCAAGGTCGTTTTTTCTTCCTCTCATGAAAAGTTGCCAAAAAAACTCGTTGACGGTATGAAAGAGTGCGAGGAAAAAACAAAACATTGCAGCAAGATGATACTTAATTTGTGCTTTAATTACGGTGGGCGAGAGGAAATTTTACATGCTGCGAGGTTGCTTGCCGAAAAAGGCGAATTAAAACATGCGACCGAAGAAAACTTTCTTAAAAACATGTACAACGATTTACCTTGTCCCGACTTAATATTGCGTACCGGCGGTCAAATGCGCTTGAGTAATTTTTTGTTATTTCAGGCAGCATACGCTGAGTTGTTTTTTACGGATACGCTTTGGCCGGATTTGACTGAAGAAGAATTAAAAGGTGTTTTAGATGCCTTTAAGCATAGGATAAGAAACTTTGGAAAAATTATATGATAAAGAAATCATGGTTCCCATGGTAAAACGAACGTTGACCGGCTTAATAATTGCGTTGACTTATGCGGCCGCAATTTTGCTTGGGTATTTTTTCGATCGTTCTATAACGAGTTATTTTTTATGTTTGGTGGTTGCCATATGCGTATTGGAAATAAGATACGCTTTGGGAAATAGAATTTCTAAAAAACTCGGCGTTATTGTTTGGTGCTTTGCATGTTCGTACGGCATAGTGTATTATGCATTTGGATTTACGGGTACGGTGCTGGTAACTTTGGCTGTGTTTATATTGGGCAGTCTTGTAGAATTGCTGAACGAAGAAAAGGATATCGCAAACGGGCTGATGAGTTTTGCCTTTTTGATGATATATCCCGCTATGATTATGTCGTCGTTGTTTTTTATTAACGCGGCACAAGATACGACTACCGGTTTGCCTACTCAGTATAATACTGTGGGTTTGTGTTTAACTTTCGTGGTGTCGAGTTTTACCGATATGTTTGCGTATTTTTTCGGAGTTCTATTCGGAAAGACAAAGCTAATACCGACAATAAGTCCTAAAAAAACCATAGAGGGCGCTGTCGGAGGGTTGGTCGGAGGACTTCTTGGCGCGGCAATAGTGTTTTTGGTGTTTGAAACGCCGTTTGCCTGGTTTGTCGATAGCGGGTTGCCGATAACTTCAACGGGGCTTAAAGTAATAACGTATGTGGCAGTAGGAATATTCGGAAGTATTTTTACGCAAACCGGAGATTTGGTGGCAAGTATAGTAAAGCGTTATTGCGGAATAAAAGATTATTCCGTATTGCTTGGTCCACATGGCGGAGTGATGGATAGATTTGACGGAGTAATGTTTAATGCGGTATTTGTCGCATTGATTTTTGCCTGTATATTGTAGTATGAAAAAAGTTGCAATACTCGGCAGTACCGGTAGTATAGGTACTCAAACATTGCGAGTAATAGAAGAGAACCGAGACAAGTTTAAAGTGTCGGCATTGGTAGCCAATAACAATAAAGAGTTGATTTTGCAACAGCGTCAAGTTTTTGGCGCGGATTTTGTGGGGTTGCTCGATTTATCCGTGCAAAGTGATAATGACGGAATTGTTTACGGTGAAAAATGTCTTGAGTTTGCTACCGAAAACGCAGATTTAGTTGTCGTGGCAACTCGCGGAATTGCCGCGTTACCGGCGGTATTGTCGGCCTTAAGACGGGGGAAAGTCGTTGCGATTGCCAATAAGGAAATCGTGGTTTCGGCAGGAAAATTACTCATCGATACGGCAAGAGAATGTAATGCCGACATTTTGCCGATAGACAGCGAGCATGGTGCTATTTTTCAGTGTTTACGCGGGCAAGGTGACTGCAAAAAGATAATATTGACTTGTAGCGGAGGACCGTTTTTCGGCAAATCGAGCGAGTATTTAAAAAACGTTACGGCTGAGCAAGCGTTAAATCATCCGCGTTGGCGTATGGGTAGAAAAATAACGATCGATAGCGCAACTCTTGTAAATAAGGGGCTTGAGGTGATAGAGGCGCATTGGTTTTTCGGCGTCGATATAGACAACGTAGATATCGTCATTCACCCTGAAAGCGTGCTTCATTCGGCGGTAGAGTTTTGTGACGGCAGCATTATAGCGCAAATGGGTATTACTGATATGCGTTTGCCGATATCGTATGCGTTAAATTATCCATGTCGTTTATCAAATACCCTTCCGGTGCTGAATTTGGCAAAAATACGTAACTTGAGTTTTGCCGAGGTAGATAACGAAACCTTTAGAGGGATAGAATTATGCAAGACGGCATTTAAAACTCATGAGCTTATGCCCACGGTTCTGGTCGCGGCGGACGAAGTAATTGTCGACGCTTTTTTAGACGGAAAGATAGGTTTTCTTGATATTTATCGCGCGTTAGATCGCGTCATTGAAAGATATAAAGGTTACGTTGATGAATATAAATTTAATTCTGACGACATAATGCGCTTAGACGCGTTCGTTAGGAGGGATGTTGGCAAGTTGTTGGAGGAGAAATAGTATATGTTACTGACGGCGGGATTTTCGGCGGTATTGAGTTTAGTCGGCAAAATAATTATTGCCATATTGATACTGCTGTTTATGATTACCATTCATGAGTTCGGACATTTTTCTGCGGGAAAACTGCTTGGTTTTCAAATAAATGAATTTGCTATAGGAATGGGACCGAAGATATTCAGAAAAAAAACCAAAAGCGGCGGATATTTTTCTATCCGCGCATTTCCTTTGGGCGGATATTGCGCCTTTGAGGGGGAAGACGAAGGGGAAAATACCAACCCCGGTGCATTCAATAATCAGGCTCCATGGAAGAGGATTATTGTTTTATTTTGTGGTGCGTTTTTTAACTTTTTGTCGGCGATTTTAATCAGCGTAATAGCTTTTAGCTGTTTCGGGGAAAACGTTTTGGTAGTAAATAGCGTGTTTGCGGATTCTGCAAATTCAGTAAATTTTAATTCTCAGGACGGATTTTGCGAAGGAGATATAATTTATAGCGTAAACGGGCATAAGTTGTACCTGGCGGTTGACCTTGGTGATTATATCGCTAATGCCGACAATACAATGCCTGTAATAGTATTACGAAAAAACACCTCCGGTGAATACAAAAAGGTTGAGTTAAATATAAGGAAGGCGGAATACACTTCTGTGACTAAGACAACCTACGACGGAGCGGGTAATGCGGTTTCGGTAGAGTATTTAAGTTACGACGCCTCTGCCTCCTACGTTGATACCGATATCGAAAAATATACGATTGAAAAACAATCCGGCTGGGGAATAACGCAAACCTACCAAAAGTACGTTTACGGATTTGGAGAGTCTTTAGGCAGGAGTTTTGGGTATTGTTTCAGAGCGGGAACGTATGTTCTTGAAACTTTGGGCGGACTCTTTACTGGAAAAGTGTCGATAACCCAAATGGGTGGTCCCGTGACGACGATAGACGTTTCTACTCAAGTAATTTCTACGGGATTGGCAAACACTTTGTTTTTGATAGTTTTGATTTCGGTAAATCTGGCGGTGTTTAATCTTCTTCCTCTGCCTGCGTTGGACGGAGCGAGAATAGTATTCGTTATTATAGAATGGATTAGAAAAAAACCGATAAACCGCAAGATAGAGGGTATCGTTCATGCGGTTGGGTTGATATTGTTGTTGATACTCGTCATCGTTCTGGATTCTTTGAGGTATATATTCATATGACAAACGTGACTAAAGTTGTCGATATAGGTGGCGTAAAAATTGGCGGCGACAATAAAATCGCGATACAGTCTATGACTACCGTAAAAACAAGTCGTGTAAAAGAGGTCCTTTTTCAGATTAACTCTCTCGTATCGGCAGGATGTGATATAGTCAGGTTGGCGGTTCTTGACGAAGAAGACGCTTTGGCGATAAAGGAGATTAAGCGCGTATGCTCGGTTCCGTTAGTTGCCGATATACATTTTAATTATGTTTTTGCTTTAAAGGCATTGGAAAGCGGTGTCGATAAGATAAGAATAAATCCCGGTAATATAGACGATGAAAACGGATTAAATAAAATTATCGATTGCGCTAAGGCAAATCACGCCGTTATCAGGTTGGGGGTAAACGGAGGTAGTGTTAATAAGGAGTTTTTAAATAAATACGGCGATAAGCAAAGGGCATTGATTGAGAGTTTGCTGTCTTACGTTTCGTTTTTTGAAAAACGCGCTTTTGAAAATCTCGTGCTTTCAATAAAAAGCAGCAACGTGGCCGACACCATTGCGCTCAACCGAAAATTAAGAAGTATGACGGATTATCCTATTCATATCGGCGTTACGGAAGCCGGACCGAAAAACGTTGGAATAATTAAAAACAGTATAGGTATCGGCAGCTTGATATCCGACGGCATAGGAGACACGATTAGAGTGTCCCTTACCGACGCTCCGATAAAAGAAGTTTGGGCGGCGAAAGAGATATTGCGTGCTTGCGGCAAATACGTCGATGGTATAGATTTTATCTCTTGCCCGACATGCGGCAGATGTATGGCGGACGTGATTTCGTACGCAAGCAATATTTACGAACGTATAAAAGACGTCAAAAAAAAATTAAGAGTTGCTGTTATGGGGTGCGCGGTTAACGGTCCCGGAGAGGCAAAAGACGCGGACATCGGTATTGCTTTCGGAAAGGGTAACGTGACACTCTTTAAACAAGGCAGAGTCATTGGTATTTTGCCCGAAGAAAACATCGTTAACGTTTTCGTCGGGTTAGTGGAGGAAATGGCAAAATGTTGACTGAAAGAATAGATAATTACATATTGGAAAATTACGGTTCTGACGGCGCGGCTGCTTTTTCGGATTTAAGGTTGCATGCTTTGAGCATAGATCGTTATAAAAAAATCGTAAAGTACACGGTTAGCTCGCCTACGGAGTACACGCAAAGCCAAAAAGACGAACTCTTGAAAATATTGCAGTCAATATCTGTCAAGGGATTTAAAACGATGCTGGATATGGTGGCGGATAGAATGGATTGCGACGTGGCAAAAAGATTGCTGTGGGAATATATGAAAGAGAATTGCCCCTCCGTTTATCTTGCGTTGAGCGATTCTCGGGACTGCGTTGAGTATAAAGATGACAGTGGCACAATATCGATTACGTTTAACGTGTCCAAGAAAGTCAAGGAACTTTTATCAAACGGTTCTTTGGACGGAATTAAGCGATATTTCGGTTCGATTACCTGCATTCCCGTTATTTTTCACGTAAATGAAGTTGACGGTGAAGTATCCGATCCGCAAGAAGTATTTGAAGAATTAAGTATTCAGAGAAAGCGTACCGTCGATGCGTATTCGTCAAAACCGATAAGAAGAATTGCTCTGGAGGAAAAACGAGACTTGATCGGTAAAATTCGTAACGAGTTTCTGCCGAGATATATAATCGACGTTTTGCCGTCGGAACAATCCGTTCTCGTATGCGGTAAAGTGGGCAATATAAATAAACATGAGTCTAAAAACAAGGATATTACCATTTGTAAATTTTCTTTGACGGATTTTTCAGGTACTATAAACGTCGTATTATTTGCCCGCGATGAAAAAACGCTAAACGCTTTTTGCTCTGTTTACGACGGAGACGAGGTGGTTGTGCGTGGTAAGCCTAATCTTAATACGTACAGTAATAAACTGGAAATAATGGCAAATGCGATAGCGCGTTGTAAGGTTGCTCGGCAGGTTGCTCAACTTGACGAATTTAAACCCCTGCCGCCCGAATACGCTTTAGTCGGTCCGATGCCGTTTGAAAAAGGGATACAAGCTAACGCTTTCAGCGATGAAAATTCGACTTTGTCGGTACTAAAGGGTAAGAGTTTTGTGGTATTTGACGTGGAAACTACGGGAACGCAATATCAATTGGAAAAAATAACCGAGATAGGTGCGGTAAAGATAGTTGACGGCAAAATGACAGAGACTTTTAATACCTTGATTAATCCGCAAATAGCTATTCCGAAAGATATATCCGAGATGACTCACATTACCGACGAAATGGTTAAAGATAAACCTATTTTTGCGGAAATTTGCGGTGATTTTTATAAGTTTTGCTATGGATGTACGATAGTGGGGCACAATATCGCTTTCGACTATAGTTTTATTGATTTTAATGCAAGACCATGCGGATTTCTCTTTAATAATCCGCAAGTAGATACTATCGCGATGGCAAAAAAATATTTTCACGGTAAGTCTGCCAAGAATAAGCCAAAAGACAATAAACTCGAGACATTGGTTAAGTTTTTTAATTTGGAGTACGGCGAATATCATCGTGCGGAGTACGATAGTATAATGACGGCAATGCTCTTTCTTAAATTAATCGGTCTCGACGAGACACTTTTAGAAAAAAATAATTAAAAACGGTTGTAAAAATCTTTAGTTTGTGTTATAATGCAACTACTGAATGTTCTTGCTTTTCATGAGAGTGGGTTTTGCCCGCTCTCATATTGATGTACGGGGGTTGTTTTGAAAAACGTAAAACAGCAAGTTTTTGAGCTTGTATCACCGATCGCGGAGGGCTTTGGTCTCGAGGTCGTAGAGGTTGAATATATAAAGAAGCATGACGGTATGAATCTCACTATTTTTATAGATAAAGACGGAGGGGTTTGTATTAATGATTGCGAAGCGTTACATAGAGCGATAGATGAGCCGTTGGACAAACTTAACCCCACGGACGATCAGCCTTATATTTTAAACGTTTCTTCGTTGGGACTGGACAGACCGTTGACAACACCGAGAGATTTTTCTCGCAATAAAGGTAAAGAAATAGAGGTTGTCTTTTTTGCACCGTACGACGGAAGAAAAAAGCTCGTCGGCGTGTTAACTGAGTTTGACGAAAACGGTTTTACGTTGACGACAAACGAAAAAGAATACGTTATCGGTTACGGCAAATCTGCCAAAATAAAACCCGTTATTAAATTTTAGAATACATCCACGGAGGATTATATGATCAGCAAAGATTTTTTCCTTGCTTTAGAGGATTTAGAGAGAGAAAAGGGACTTGATAAAGAGGTGTTTTTGAATGCGTTGCAAAACGCATTGAGCGTCGCTTGTAAAAAACATTACGGCGAAGCTCGTAATGTCGAAGTTAGAATTGTTCCCGAAAAGTATTCCGTAAAGATATTTGCTTATAAAGTAGTTGTGGAGACAGTCTTGGATCCGGATAAGGAAATCTCGATTGATGAAGCTCGCGCCATAAAACAGTCCTACAAGATAGGCGATAGAGTCAACGAAGAGATTGTGCCCAAAGATTTTGGACGTATAGCAGCCCAAACGGCAAAACAAGTCGTCATGCAAACGTTAAGAGATGCGGAGCGCAATATTAGTTATTCGCAATATGTCGATAAAGAAAACGAGCTTTTACTCGGCGTGGTAAGCAGGATTAAAGACGACGGTACGATTTTTGTCGAGATAGGTAAAAATCAAATGGAAGGGATTTTATTGCCGGCGGATCAGACGCCCGGTGAAAAGTTTGAAGTCGGAGACAAGATAAAGGTTTTGGTTAAGCGTGTTAAAAACGGTTCCGGCGGCACTCAGGTTGTCCTTTCGCGTAGTAGTTTTGCTTTTATCAAGAGACTTTTTGAAAGCGAAATTCCCGAGATTCAAGCCGGTATTGTGGAAATCAAAGGTATCGTTCGCGAGGCGGGTTTCCGTACCAAGGTGGCTGTGTACTCAAACGATAGAGATATTGATCCTGTCGGTGCTTGCGTCGGAAACAAAGGTGTACGCGTCAGTGCCATCATTAATGAAATCGGCGGTGAAAAAATCGATATTATTCCATGGACGGAGGATGTGTTGGATTATATTGCACGTAGTTTATCTCCGGCGCAGGTATTGATTGTTCAGGCGAACGAAGAAAGTAAAGAGGCAAAAGTAATTGTCGCAGACGACAAGTTGAGTTTGGCTATAGGTAAAGAGGGGCAAAACGCGCGTCTTGCCGCACGTCTTACGGGATGGAAGATAGACGTCAAGTCTTATTCCGTTGCTCGACAGTTAGGGCTTCTTGACGACGACGGTGATGACGATACCGATTCTCAATAATGAAATGAAAGAGAAAAAGACGACTTTTAGAATGTGCGTCGTTTGTCGTCGCATGATTGAGCGAACGGAGCTTAATCGCGTGGTAAGGTTGCCTGACGGCGGCGTTCTTTTTGACGAAATCGGTAATGCCGACGGAAGGGGCGCTTATATTTGTCGTGATGCAAAATGCGTTGAAAAATGCCTTAAATCAAAGCTGTTAAACAAACATTTAAAAACGACGGTACCGGAAGAAATTTATATAAAGTTAAAAGTTAAAGAATAACGAAACGTTGTATCGGAGGATAACGATTTGACTACTACTAATACGAAGACTACTCATTCAAACCAGTTTGAAAATCTTAAGTCATTGAAAAAAATTTTACCGCAGATCGCGGAGTTTTGTCAGACTTTGAAACAAGCGAGACAAAAGCTGAACGATATCGATACTGCTATACAGAAAAAGCAAAATGAGTTTGAGGAAACATTAAAGTCGACGGCAGCCGTAAAAATTGAAGAAAAAATCGAGGAGCCTAAAAAGCAATCGAAAAAAGACGTTGTATCGGTTGAAGAAAGTACGCCTAAAATCGAGACGTCACAGGTCGACGGTGCCGTTGGTACTGAAGTCAAATCCGAAACCACGCAAAAAAAATCACGAAGTAAGGCGAGTAAAAAGCCATCGGAGTCTACGGAAACGCCAATAGTCGGTAAGGACGCAATTGTTGCGGAAACTCAACCGACAGATGAAAAACGGGACGAAAAATCTTCTGAAGATAAATCAGCTGTAAACATGGAGAAACAGCAGGAAATTTCAAAAGAGGGCGTTGATAATCCCGTTGCGGTTGAAAAAACGGTAAAGACTTATACCGACGATAAAGGTAATATAAAAGTAAGACGTTTTATTACCGATATAGATAATTCCAAATTTGCACCACCGAGAGGACAAGGCGGTGCTAAAGGACCTCGCGCGGACAGGAATACTCAGCGTCGTCCCGGCGGACAAGGATATCAGCAAGGGGGGCAGTGGAGCGGAAACGGTCAAAAACCTGCCTATGGCGCGGGAAATCGTCTTGCTAAACCTGCAGGAGCTCAGGGTGCAAAGGGTATTACTACACAGAGAACGGCTACGTCTTTTTCTACCGAATTTTTACCTAAGTCGACTCCGTCAAAGAGTTACGGCAATAAAAATAAGACTCCTGAAAAAAACGACGATAAACAGCGTAACGTCGTTAATAAGCGTCAGATACTGAAACGCACTTACCAGATAACCGAGGATGACGAGGAAGCCTTGCTCGCAAAGCGTCCGAGGAGCAGTAAAAAACAAGTTGCGGTTCCTACGGTAATTAAATCAATTGATAGTGCCGTTATTACCACTAAGGAAATTCAGATAAAAACACTCAGTGAGAAAATAGGCGTACCTGTCGCAAAGATTATTTCAGCGTTATTTAAAGAAGGGATAATGAAAACCATTAACGACACGATAGAGTATGATATTGCGTCGTTTATTGCCGAGAGTTTTAACGTAAAACTCGAGTATCGCGCCGAAAAGACGGCGGAAGAACGTATGATTGATTTCTTTGACGTTCAGGACGAGGAATTGGCAGATGACGAAAAACGTCCGCCTATCGTTACCGTAATGGGACACGTCGACCATGGCAAGACTTCGTTGTTGGATAAGATAAGAGATACTAACGTTACGGCTGGTGAGGCAGGCGGTATTACTCAACACATAGGTGCTTATACAGTTAAGATACACGGTGAAACGATAACCTTTATAGATACACCGGGACACGCCGCGTTTACGGCGATGCGTGCCCGCGGCGCCAAAGTTACCGACGTCGCAATCATAGTCGTTGCTGCCGATGACGGCGTTATGCCGCAAACTATAGAGGCGATAAACCATGCTAAGGCTGCGGAAGTTAGCATTATTGTCGCGATTAACAAGATGGATAAACCAGAAGCCAATCCGGATAGGGTGAAACAACAGTTGACCGAGTATGGGCTCGTACCCGAGGAGTGGGGAGGGGATACCGTTATGGTACCCGTGTCGGCAAAATCCGGCAAGAATATAGAAACTTTGCTTGAATCGATTTTAGTTGTTACGGAATTGAGAGAGTTAAAAGCAAATAGTAAAAAACGTGCTACTGGTACCGTAATCGAGGCAAAACTCGACGTTGGCAGAGGTCCCGTTGCGACTATCCTGATTAAAAACGGCACTTTGGCTGTCGGAGACAGCATAATTGCCGGTTCTAAAACAGGTAAAATCAGAGCCATGTTTGACGATAAGGGACGTAAGGTTAAATCCGCAGGTCCGTCTTATCCTGTTGAGGTACTTGGTTTTGAACAAGTTCCGGATGCGGGAGACATCGTGCATGCCGGTGACGAAAAGAATATTAAAGCAGTTGCGGACGAACGTCGAGCTCAGGAAAAAGAAAAGAATATAGTACAAAAAAGCAAAAATGTATCGTTGGACGATTTGTTTAATAGAATCAGCGAGGGCGAGCTGAAAACTCTTAACGTCATTATAAAAACCGACGTTCAAGGTAGCTTAGAAGCGTTAAGGAGTTCGTTGGAAAAACTGTCCAACAACGAAGTACGTGTGGCTACCATACATGGCGGGGTGGGGGCTATCACCGAGAGCGATGTAACTTTGGCGTTATCAAGTAAAGCGATAATTATAGGATTTAACGTTCGTCCGGACGTTAATGCTAAGTCTATGGCTGAAAACGCCGGTGTTGACGTCAGGCTTTATCGTGTTATTTACGATGCAATGGATGACGTCACCAAGGCGATGAAGGGTATGCTTGCGCCAAAGTTTAAAGAAGAAGTACTTGGTCAGGTCACAGTTAGAAACGTATTTAAAATTTCGGGAGTCGGTGCCGTTGCTGGTGCATACGTCAATACCGGTAAAATCACGAGAAATGCAAAAATCAGACTGTATCGCGATAACGTTTTGGTTACAGATTGTGAGATTGCGGCTTTAAAGCGTTTTAAAGATGACGTCAAAGAAGTGGTTGCAGGTTTTGAATGCGGTGTTTCGTTGGTAAACTATAATGACGTTAAGGTAGACGACGTATTTGAAGTTTATCAGATGACACAGGTAGAAGAGTAGTTTATAAGGGAGACAGTGTGGTATGGCTAACAATCGTTTGGGCAAAGTTAATGCTGAAATGCAAAAAAATATTTACGAAGTGCTTTCAACAAAAGTGAAAGATCCTCGCTTGACGGAAATGTTTACCGTTACGGCTGTCTCTGTCGACAAAGAATTAACGGTTGCAAAAGTTTTTATAAGCGTGTATTCTAAGGATTCTAAACGAGCCGACGATACTTTTAATGCGATAGCGGACAGTGCGAGTTTTGTGCGAAATATGTTGTACAAGATGATGCGGATACGAACGGTTCCTCAAATAACTTTTTACAGGGATGAAGTAAACGATTACGGGCAAAAGATAGATGAAATTTTAGACGGTTTAAACGTAAAAAAGGATTGACTTAAAATGAGAATAACTTTTGAAAAATGCACTCGTTTGCTTTGGAATGCAAAAAATATAGCTTTGTTTTGTCATATCCGTCCGGATGGGGATACTATGGGAGCTGCACTTGGATTAAAGACTGCATTTTTAAAGGTTGGAAAGAAAATTGATATTTATTGCGATGACGAGATACCTAAAAAGTTTGAAAAGTTGGGGTTTTGCGACACTTTTAATACGCACCTTATTAAAGACGTAAAAGAATATGACCTTTTGGTTGCCATAGATTGCGGTGATCTTGGCAGAGTTGGAGAATTTGGAAGATTATTTTATAAACGCGCAAATACGTTGACCATAGATCACCACACTGGACATGAAGATTTTAGTAACTATACTTACGTTGAGAGTTGTTCAAGTACCTGTGAGATAGTGCTTGACGTAATCAATGAGTTGAAAATAGACGTTGATAAAACGATAGCGACATATCTCTTTGTCGGATTATCTACGGACACGGGCAATTTTAAGCACAGTAATACCAATGAAAAGACTTTTCGATCTGCTCGGCAATTGATAACATATAAAGTCGACATTGCCGAAATAAACAGACAATTATATAACGAAAACACATTTGAACGATTAAAGCTTTTGGGGCGCAGTTTGGCGTGTATGAGAAAGTATCATGGCGGCAGACTTTGTATAATGTACGTTACCGTAAAGGATTTTTCTGATTGCAATGCCACTATGGCATGTACCGAAGGATTTACCGATTACGCAATTAGCGTGGATACTGCGCAGATAGGTGTTTGTATCAGTCAAAGCGGCACAAATAGCTTTAAGGTGAGTATGCGTAGCAAGTCGGTGGATGTTGCGGAGATTTGCGGATATTTTGGCGGCGGCGGTCATAGGCAAGCATCCGGGTGCGTTATGTGTGGATTCTTGGAAGATATAATAGATAAAATAGTGCGCGCGACGGAGGATATAAAATGGACGGATTTGTAAACGTATTAAAACCGTCCGGTCCGACAGCGAGTGATATGGTCGTCCGTCTAAAAAAGATATTCGGGCAAAAAAAAGTCGGTCATCTTGGTACTTTGGATCCGGGTGCTGCCGGAGTATTGCCTATGGCATTGGGAAGAGCTACTAAATTATTCGATTTTTTAACTTTTAAAAGTAAAAAATATAGGGCGTTTTTTACTTTCGGAAAGACGACCGATACTTTAGATTCATACGGCAAGATAACGGAGGTAATACCTTTTAGCCTTGACGATGAAAAAATTCGATCTGCGCTCGGGCGATTTGTCGGTAAGATACGACAGGTACCTCCTAATTATTCGGCGTTGTCGATAGGTGGACGCAGGGCGTATGCTTTGGCGCGCGACGGGGTAGAGTTTGATGTTCCGCCGAGAAATGTTGAAGTTTTTGCGTTTGATTTAGTGCGTCGCGTGTCGGCTGACACTTGGTGCTTTGATATCACATGCAGTGGGGGAACGTATATTAGGAGCCTGGCACGGGATCTTGCACAAGTTTTAGGCACCGTGGGGTACATGAGTTGTTTGATAAGGCTCCAAAGCGGTGAATTTAATATCAAAGATGCAAAAACGATAGAAGAGATAACAGCGGCACCTATGAATTGTTTGGTAGACTTACAATTTCCGTTGAGAAAATTAGAGAGGTTAAACGTGCCTGCGCACATGTATAATCATCTTAAAAACGGAGTATCAATCTCTGATTTTCGCGATTTAGAACATATTATTTCACAAATAGATTATCAAAGGATTTATTGCAACGGTGAGTTTTTTGGACTTGGCAGATTTACGGGCGGCAAATTGGAGGTAAAATACCGTTTAAACGGTTAGCGGTGATGCAAATTTATTGTTTTGATGATATCGTAAAAGAGCCGATGGTGATTGCTCTGGGTTTCTTTGATTGTGTGCATATTGCACATCGCAAACTTATTGCAAAAGCATTGTCTATTGCAAAGTCAAAAGGTGTTAAATGTGCGGTATTTACTTTTGATAACGATCCTAAAGAGATATTAAAAAATGAGTATACGCACAAGCTTGTATATGATTTTTCTACTCGGTGTGACTTGTTAGAAGAATTAGGCGTCGATATCGTGTTGAAAGCCACATTGGACGAGCAGTTTGCAACCCTGTCGTCTCAATTGTTTCTGACTCGGTTGTTCAGGCATAATATCGTCGGAGTTGTATGCGGTTTTGACTATACTTTCGGAAAGGCGGGTGAGGGGTCGTCAAACGATATAGTAGATTTTTGCATAAGTAGGAAAACGGATGTTTTCGTTCTTCCGCTACAATCGTCTGCAGATGAAAAAATAAGCACCAGTCGAGTGAGTTCTTTTTTGCTGAACGGACAGATAAAAGAAGCAAATGCGTTACTTGGTGATAGTTATCATTATAGCGGATTTGTCAAGCATGGTCACGAGATAGGCAGAACGCTTGGTTTTCGTACGGCAAATCTTGCCACCGATGAGCGTTTGGTTTTAATACGCCCCGGGGTGTATTTCGGTTATGCATTGGTCGATGGAAAAAAATATAAAGCAATTGTTAACGTAGGTAGGCGTCCCACTTTTTCGGATGACAGCATTAACATCGAGGCGCACTTGTTGGATTTTTGCGATGATATATACGGAAAAAAAATAACCGTATTTTTTGAAAGATTTTTACGGGAGCAAAGGCAATTTGAATCAATAGAAGGATTGAAAAAACAATTGAATACGGATAAGGAAACGGCTAAAAAATTATGATTTTGTTTGGTCCGAGCGGAAACAGTAACAATTTTTATGCGGACGGAAATAAAAAAAGCGAACAAGCTTTTTGTTGGTTATCGAAAAAGGGTTTGAATGCGTACGAGTATAGCTTTGGGCGAGGGATAAATATCGGCGCCGAAAAAGCAAAACTCATGCGGGAAGAAAGTCAAAAATACGGAGTTAAAATTTCGGTTCATGCGCCGTATTATATTAATTTTTCCAATCCGTCCGACGAAATGATAAAAAAGAGCATATCTTATTTAATAAACAGTGCCGTAATGGCGCGTCAACTCGGAAGCGACAGGGTTATTTTTCATCCCGCAAGCGTGGGCAAGGTCACGCGGGCTCAGGCGTTGGAGCTTTGTAAAAATAATTTTTACAGATTGATAAGCTCCATTTATGACCATGGTTTGCAAGATTTGAAATTTTGTCCCGAGACGATGGGTAAAATAAATCAAATAGGGGACGAAAAAGAAATAGCGGAGCTTTGTGCGATGGATAATTGTTTTATCCCTACTGTCGATTTCGGACATTTAAATGCGCGTACGTTTGGCGGACTTAAGTCGAAAGACGACTATATGCGCGTAATAGACTCTATTGCGACGATATGCGGTGAAGAAAAAACAAAACGAATGCATGTGCATTTTTCTAAAATCGAATATTCCGCGGGAGGCGAAGTCAGGCATTTGACGTTTGATGACGAGATTTACGGTCCTGACTTTGAGCCATTGGCGCAAGTAATAAAAGATTACGGACTTTCTCCCGTGATTATTTGCGAATCAGACGGTACGCAAGCGGAAGACGCACTCAAAATGAAAAAAATTTTTAACAATATAAAGGAGTGAAGCAAATGAAAACAGCAGAATCTATCTTTTCTACGCATGGCAATCTCGACGCACTCATGATATTATCGGAAAAAAACAGGCTTTATTATACCGGTTTTGCGAGTACGTTTGGTGTGCTGATTTTTTTGCGAGGCGGTGGCGTGCATTTTTATACCGATGCTCGGTACTATGAAATGGCTCAACAACATTTTGATGGTACTAACGTAGAGTTGCATTTGTTCGGCATCAATGCGGCAAATTTTGATTCAATAAATCAATTTTTGCTTGACAGTAATGTTAGTCAGCTTGGATTTGAGGATACCGAGTTGACGGTTAACGAGTTTAATAATTATTGTAACAAATTTAAGGAAATCAAGTTTGTTCCTTGCGGCGACAGTATTTTAGAGCAGCGCAGAATAAAAACTCAAGATGAAATCGATTTGATTGCAAAGGCGCAAAGCATTACGGACGGAGCGTTTAAATCTATACTTAAGTATATCAAAGTCGGCGTAACGGAACTTGATATTGCTTGCGAGTTAGAGTATCAAATGCGTAAACTTGGAGGCACGGGATTGGCTTTTGATACCATTGTAGCCAGCGGTATTAATGGCAGCAAGCCGCATGCGCACCCGACAGATAAAAAAATAGCCAATGGCGATGCGGTTACTATGGATTTTGGCTCGAGATACAATGGTTATTGTAGCGATATGACGCGTACAGTCTTTGTTGGTAAGCCCGACAAAGAAATAAAGGATATTTACGAGGTCGTGCTTAAGGCTCAAAAGAACGCGATTAAAAATCTTAAGTGCGGTATGTCCGGCGCCGAGGGACATGCTCTTGCGGCAGAAATAATCGATGCTAACGGTTATGGTGCGTATTTTACTCACGGACTCGGTCATAGTGTCGGTCTTGATATTCATGAAGAACCTCGCCTTAGCCCACATTACGAAAAAAAGCTTCAGGCAAATGTTTTGATAACAGTAGAACCGGGTATTTACGTACCGAATGTCGGTGGTGTCAGAATAGAAGATTTATTAGTTATTAAAGAAGATAGGGTAATTAATTTGACAACATCGGAAAAAAATATTATTATACTATAGGAAAACCAAATATCGGAGGATTTTTATGATATTAGCAGGCGATTTAAGAAAGGGCATTACATTTGTCTATGAAAACAACATTTATATTGTTGTTGACTTTTTGCACGTTAAACCGGGCAAGGGTTCTGCATTTGTAAGAACGAAAATTAAAAACGTAGTGACGGGCGCAGTTTTGGAAAAAACGTTTAATCCTACGGAAAAATTTGAAAAAGCAGTCATTGAAACAAAACAAATGGAGTACCTTTACAGTGACGGCGAGTTGTACTACTTTATGGATCCCGAAACCTACGAACAGCTTCCGCTTAATAAAGGTCAAGTGGAAGACGCGCTTATGTTTATGAAAGAAAATATGCAAGCGACGATTAAGTTTTATAAAGGCGAGGCGTTTAGTGTTGAAGCTCCCAATTTCGTAGAATTGCAGATTACGGTTTGTGAACCGGGAGTAGCAGGAAATACTGCTACCAATGCTACAAAACCCGCAACTTTGGAAACCGGATATGAACTTCAGGTTCCGATGTTCATCAACGAGGGAGACGTCATTCGCGTAGATACTCGTACCGGTGAGTACATGGAAAGAGCAAAATAGGACTTAATGTTTTAGTATTAATATCTTGACGCACTGTGAAAGTCGGGCGGAGACGTCGGACTTTTGCGGTGCGTTTTTAATTTTTTCATCGGCAAAGAAACGGAATAATAAAGGTGAAAAATATTTCTCTCGAGAGGATTTTTTGAGAATTTTTAAATATGTAGTATCGGTGAAGAGGAAAACTGAAAAAATCTCGTTTTTGGGCGGGATTTGGTAAACAAAAATTTAATAAACCTTAGTAAAAAAGCCGTGTTGAGAGTAAATTCA
>CAZTCB010000020.1:0-24386 GCA_964612455.1 uncultured Subdoligranulum sp.
CTCAACACGGCTTTTTTCCTAACGTTTATTAAATTCCCCTGCACTTGGATTTGCCCAAAAACGAGAATTTTCCCGTTTCCCCTTTCACCAATACTACATATTTAAAAATTCTCAAAAAACTCCTCGTATTCTACCTATCTCGCGGTTAAAACGGTAAATTTCCGTTCTTTGTCAACCGCGGCGTCATGCGCCTTGTTTTTCACGCGCGTAGCGCTCCACCGCCTCCTGAAAACGATTGGACAATTTTAATAAATACGCTTGTTTCTGACTATCGGTCATGGTAGACAAAGCGTTGCGATCCGTCAATACCGACAGCGGGTTGGTCACTACCTCGTCTCCCGACAAAATCTGTTTTACGCGATTGTAAAACTCCTCGTCGCTCTCAAAATCGGCGTTGTATATGCGCTGCCGAAGCTCTTTTTTTTGGCGCATCAAAAAACTCTGTTCGCCTACGGTATCGTGCGTTTGTCTGGCATTGTCACGTTCTTTTATTACGTCACCCCAAAAATTGTTTTTTAACCTCTGTTTGGCTTGACGAGCATAGACTTTAAAAGACGACATTTGGTTTATCCTCCCTTTATCGATTTATTAATTTTGCATAGCTTAAAAAAAAGAAAAAGAAAAAATCTGCCGACGACATCGACAGATTTATCTTTAGTAAAAACGATATTTAGCAACCGCGCTTAGCTACGAGAACCGCGTTTACGCGCAGCCTCTGCTTTTTTCTTGCGGCGAACGGAGGGTTTCTCATAAAACTCTTTCTTTTTGAGGTCACCGATGATGCCGTCGCGAGCACACTTACGCTTAAAACGACGCAACGCGTTGTCCAACGTTTCGTTTTCGCCTACTCTGACTGTTGACATGATTTTTCGCCCCCTTTCCGCTACACGGATATCTTCGTTAGCATTTTACAAAAACGAAAATATTTTGTCAAGCAAATCAACGCAAAAAAACGCATTTTTGTTTATCTGTCTAAAAACACAAACTCTCGTTTGGCAATTGACTTTTTTTTTAGCGTGATATATAATGACTTATTGAAGAAAATTTTTTTAATTTCGGAGTGGTTTTATGGCTAACAACAAAGTAACTATGGATAAAATCGTCAACCTGTGCAAAGGCAGAGGGTTTGTCTTTGCGGGGAGCGAACTTTACGGCGGACTCGCCAATACATGGGATTTCGGTCCTCTCGGAGTGTTATTAAAAAACAACGTAAAAAAGGCATGGTGGGCAAAGTTTGTCACCCAACCCGTTACCAACGTCGGTATCGACAGCGCGATATTGATGAATCCTACCACATGGCGCGCCACGGGGCACCTCGGCGGAAAGTTTGACGATCCGTTGATGGATTGTCGCAGTTGCAAGAGTCGCCACCGCGCGGACAATCTCATAGAGGACTACTGTGCGAAAAAAGGCGTGGAATTTGACTGCGCGAAAGCATCCAATCAAGAAATGGAAAGTTTTATCGAGGAGCATCACATCGTTTGCCCTGTCTGCGGAAATCACGATTTTACGCCGATAAGGCAGTTTAATCTGCTCTTTAAAACTTTTCAAGGCGTAACCGAGGACAGCACCAACACCATTTATCTTCGCCCCGAGACGGCGCAAGGAATATTTGTTAACTTTCCCAACATCGTGCGCAGTACGCGCAGGCGCGTGCCTATGGGCATCGGACAAATAGGCAAGTCTTTTCGCAACGAAATCACGCCGGGAAACTTTATCTTCCGCGTGAGAGAGTTTGAACAGATGGAATTGGAGTTTTTCTGCAAACCGGGCACAGACCTCGAGTGGTTTGAGTATTGGAAAAACTACTGCAAACAGTTTTTATTTGACCTCGGCATCAAGCCGGAAAACCTCCGTCTGCGCGATCACAAACCCGAAGAATTGTGTTTTTACTCCAAAGCGACGACGGACTTTGAATTTGCATTCCCGTTCGGTTGGGGCGAGTTGTGGGGTATCGCGGACCGTACCGACTACGACCTCGACTGCCATCAAAAGATGTGCGGCAAGTCTTTGGAATACACCGACCCCGTCACGCAGGAAAAATATCTGCCGTACGTCATCGAGCCGTCGCTCGGCGTAGAGAGAATGGTTTTGGCTATTCTTTGCAATGCGTACGACGAAGAAACCCTCGACGACAACGATACGCGCACTGTATTGCGTTTTCATCCCGCTCTCGCGCCCTACAAAGTCGCCGTACTGCCTTTGCAAAAGAAACTCGGGGACAAAGCCGGAGAGATTTTTGCGGAGCTGTCAAAAGAATTTGACGTCGATTACGACGAAACGGGCAGTATAGGTAAACGTTATCGTCGTCAGGACGAAATCGGCACGCCTTTGTGCGTAACGGTAGACTTTGATACCCTCGAAGACGACACCGTCACCATACGCAACAGAGACTCGATGGAACAAATACGCATCCCGACGGCAGAACTTGCCGAGTATATAAGAAAATTTATAAAATTTTAATACGGAGGACGAAAAATGATTAACAATTCAAGTTTGAGACACTTTGCCGAACTTGCAATCAAAGTCGGCGCAAATCTCCAAAAAGACCAATTTCTCGTCGTGAATTGCCCTGTTGAGTGCGCGTACTTGGCACGAACAATCATGCAACAGGCGTATGAAGCAGGCGCGGGACAGGTTTTTGTCAATTGGCGCGATGACGTGACGTCACGTCTGACCATGCAACACGCGAGCGAAGAAGTATTAAAAGATATTCCGCAATGGCAGATAGATAAAAACGAGTATTATATTAAAAAAGGCGTTGCGCTTATTTCTATCGCGGCGAGCGATCCCGCTCTCTACGCAGGTTTGGATGCGGCAAAAATCAGACGCGTTTCTACCGCCACCGCACAGGCTCAAAAGAATTTTCACAACGCGACGATGTCAAACCGTTTGCGTTGGTGCGTAGTGTCCGTACCGACCGCTAAATGGGCGCAAAAAGTTTTCCCCGATTGCGACGAACAAACAGCCGTCGATAAACTTTGGAATGCGATAGCATTGATAATGCGCCTCGATAAAGAGGATCCTACCAAAGCTTGGCAAGACCATTGCGACAGTCTCGCTGCCCGAGCAGAGTTTCTCAATGCCAATGCGTTTACCGCTATTCACCTTAAAAACGCAAAAGGTACCGACGTGACCATAGGTCTGCCTGACAATCATGTTTGGCTCGCCGCAAAAGAAAAAGCTCAGGACGGCGTCGAGTTTTTGGCAAATATACCAACGGAAGAAGTCTTTACCGCTCCTCATAGGCTCAAAGCCGACGGCAGAGTGGTAAATGCTTTGCCTCTTTGCGAAAACGGAGAGATAATCGACGACTTTTTTATTGAGTTTAAAGACGGACGTATCGTAGACTTTGGCGCGAAAAAAGGCTACGAAACGCTTAAGGGACTTATCGAAACCGACGAAGGCACACACTACCTCGGTGAAATCGCCCTTGTCAGCAAACAATCCCCGATTGCCAAGCAAAACAGACTGTTTTTTAACACTTTGTTTGATGAAAACGCAAGTTGTCACCTCGCCATCGGCAAAGGTTATCCCTCTTGCGTCAAAGACTACATTGACCTCGACGAAAAACAACTGTTTGAACGCGGCGTCAACAACAGCGTCGAGCACGTGGACTTTATGGTCGGCACTCCCGATATGTTTGTAGAAGGTATTAAACCTGACGGTACGCGGGTGACGATATTTGAAAACGGCGATTGGGTTAAATAGTTTTTGTTAATTAACGCGAAACACGCTTTGTTAAAAAACAAAGCGTGTTTTTTACTCCGTAAAAATCACCTCGGTAACGTACTCGATATCAACTTTAAGGTCTTTTTTTACAACCGAATGACAATAACAAACGATTAAATAACAAAAGCGTCCGAAAAAGTATTTCGGACGCTTTCAATTAAGAAAACAAAACTATTGTTTATTTGCCTTTTCGGCTGCCGCTAATTTGGCGGCTTCTTCCCTCATTTCTTTCTCAGTCTTGAGAGCTTGAGGGACAAAGTAAAGCAAACTGCCGCTACGATATTCGTTGTCGTCCGAGGAGGTAAATCTCGTTTCGACTTCACCGCTTGCGGATTTGCTGAAACCGACAGCCGCAAAGAGTTCGTCAATAAGTTTAAGGGCTTTTTCCGCCTCTTCTTTATTATTGACCACAAACACAAGCGGCGTCTTTTTAAAGCGTCTTTCTTTTGATGCCGTCACGCTCAAGCCGTATTTTTCGGAAAGCGCCTGCGCATTTTTAGCGTCGCCGGCAACCGCAAACATCAAACTCTTTTCTACGATAAACATCTTGAGAACGAGACTGTTGTAGGTTTTGAGTTGTTTATCCGTAAGTGCTGCAAAAGATTTTTCTTTGTCGTCGGTCGCTTTATAACCGTCGAGCAAAGACTTGACATGCATATAAGCGTCGAGAATTTCGCTGTTTTGAGCATACTTGTGGCACGCGCAAAAATGTCCCGGCTCGTACTCGTTAAAGAACGGCGTAATCTCTTTGCAGATGTCCATGCACTCCACGCAACGGGTATGGAACTTGCACCCCTTGGGAGGATTTGCAGGAGAAGGAATATCGCCCTTCAAAATGATACGTTTCATCTTGACGTTGGGATCGGGGACAGGTACCGCCGAGAACAACGCCTTTGTATACGGATGCATCGGGTTGGCGAAAATCTTTTCTTTCGGACCTGTCTCAACCATACTGCCGAGATACATGACGCCGACGTTGTCGCTGATATGTTCTACGACCGACAAGTCGTGAGAAATAAACATATAGCTAAAGCCAAAGTCGTTTTGTAAATCTTTCAACAGGTTGATGACCTGCGCCTGAATAGAAACGTCCAACGCGCTGACCGGTTCGTCACAAATAACAAGGCGGGGTTTTAATGCCAAAGCGCGCGCAATACAGATACGCTGACGTTGACCGCCGCTGAACTCATGAGGATAACGCTCAAAATAGTGAGTCTGCAAACCGCACTTTTTCATAACGTCGAGAATATAATCCCTATACTCCTCTTTCGGTACGATATTGTGCGCTCTGACTGCCTCGCCGATTATTTCGCCGACAGGCATACGCGGGGACAAACTGCTGTACGGATCCTGAAAGATAATCTGAATTTGCGGACGCAGTTTTCTCAGCTCTTCCTTCTTGAGCTTGGAGATATCCACGACCTCGCCGTCGAGTTTTTTAAACAAAACCTCGCCGTCGGTAGGTTCATGCAATCTGAGAATGGTACGACCGAGAGTCGTTTTGCCGCAACCGGACTCACCGACTATACCGAGAGTTTTACCCTCTTCGATATAGAGAGAAACGTCGTCGACCGCACGCAAATAAGACTGTGCCTTGCCGAAAAAGTTGGTCTGGAGAGGAAAATACTTTTTGAGGTGATTTACCTCCAAAATTTTATCAGCCATTTTTTCCCTCCTTTTGACTCGCTTTTGCGTAGATATCTTCGTATCTGTAACAGGATACGGTGTGAGTCGGGCTCACATGCACCAGCTCGGGATAAGCCCCGTTGCACTTGTTGACGCACTTGCTGCAGCGCTCTTTAAAGTAGCAATAGTCGGGCATATCGATTGGGTTGGGGACCTGTCCGGGGATACTGTACAACCTATCAACCTTTTTGTTGACTGCGGGTTTACTCTTTTGGAGACCAATCGTGTACGGGTGGCAGGGAGTTTCATAAATCTCCTTTGCCGTGCCCATTTCGATGATGCGTCCGGCGTACATTACGACGACGAAATCCGCCATCTCTGCGATAACGCCGAGGTCGTGCGTAATGAACATTATCGAACCGTTCATCTTTTTCTTTACTTCACGCAACAAATCAAGAATCTGTGCCTGAATAGTAACGTCAAGCGCCGTGGTAGGCTCGTCAGCGATAATCAGCTCGGGATCGCAAATGAGTGCCATAGCTATACATACACGCTGACGCATACCGCCCGACAACTCGTGCGGATAACGCTCGTAAACGCTCTCCGGCATTGCAATACCGACGAGCGTGAGCATCTCTATACTGCGTTTCTTTGCATACTCTTTGGTTGCGCCTTCGATGTGCAACATCGTGACTTCGTCAAGCTGCTGACCGATAGTAAAAACGGGGTTTAAACTGGTCATCGGCTCTTGGAAAATCATTGCGATTTGGCTACCGCGGATACGGCGCATCTCACTCATAGGCATCTTGGCAATGTCGTAAACGTACTCGCATTTTTCGTACTGCGGCACGCCCCACTCGTTTTTAAGCTGGATGCGATTGCCTTTTTCGTCAACTTCTCCGGTGTAAACGGGAATTTTATTTCCGTTTTCATCCTTTTTGTAATCTTCGCCTTTAAAGCGAATAGCACCGGATACGATTTGTCCCGTCGGTCCTTGAACCAACTGCATCAAAGACATGCTCGTTACGGATTTGCCGCAACCGGACTCGCCGATGACGCCGACTATCGAACCGTGAGGAATGTTAAACGTAACACCGTCTACTGCCTTGACAACGCCTGCGTCCGTAAAAAAGTAGGTGTGCAAATCATCAAACTCTACGACGTTGTTGTCGTCCTTCATCTTGGTGAGATACTCGCTTTCGTCTACGTTTTTACGTCTCTTGTACGCCTCAAACTTTTTTATTTGAGTCATACTTTCTTTTGCTCTCTGACGTGCTTCCTTAGATGACAAATAGTGACTTTTATCTTTTTTAGATTGTTTCTTTACCGCGACGTTTTCTTGCGCCTTAGTTGCGGTGACTTGATCTTTCTCTTCTTTCATAAGTTACCTCTTCATCTTCGGGTCAAAGGCGTCGCGCAGACCGTCGCCGACAAAGTTGAACGCCAAAACCGCCAAAATAATGCAAATACCTGCGGGTATCCACATGTTGGGATAGTTCTCCATGATTTCGTCATTCGTCGCTCTGTTAATCATGCTACCCCATGCCGCTTTAGGCATAGGCACACCGAGGTTTAAGTAACTCATCGTGGCTTCCGTCAAGATAATACCGCCGAGTCCCAACGTCATCGAAACGATGAGCTGGGGCAGTATGTTTGGTACCAGATGCTTGGCAATCTTGCGATATACCGTAAGACCGCTCGCCTCCGCCGCTATCATATATTCCTGCTCTCTCAAAGCAAGAATCTGCCCGCGAACCAGACGCGCCACGCCCGACCAGCCGAATATCGTCAGTATTACCATCAAGTAATAAATACGGAAATCCTGACTGACGTCCCAGCTGTCTATCATAGACGACGCTATCAACAAAATAGGCATCGTAGGCACGCACATAAAGATGTCGACTATACGCATGATGAGCATATCAACCCATCCGCCAAAGTAGCCCGCAATACCGCCGAGGACAATACCGATAATCGCCTCGAGGAAAATTACGACAAAGCCCAACGTCAAAGAAATACGTCCGCCGTACATGAGACGAGTAAAGATATCCATACCTTTGTCGTCGGTACCGAGCCAGTGTTCGGCACTCACGGGACCGTAAATATTGTAAGTAAGCTGAGTGTTGGCTATCTTGTAGTACGTATACGTCTCGCCGTCCGCCGCAGTGTACTCTACCTTTATCTCAGAGTACTCGGTCTTGCCTGCGGACTTGTCCTCGTCGGTCTCGCCCCATTTACTAAAGAGGGGCCCGACAAACGAAAACAAAAAGAGAATCACGAGAGTAACAAGACCTATTACCGACAACTTGGATCTGAAAAATCTCTTGAGAACCAGCCTGCCCGGGGAAAGTATCTTGAGAGTGTCGGAGTGCGACTCTTTCAACTCACAGATAGCTTTGCGAGAACCGTCGGCATGAAACCATTCCGGATTTTTTTCGGGAGTAAGGTTTTCAAAATCAACTTGATCAAAATTAACTTTTTTGACTTCTTCGCTCATTCTTCTTTCCTCCCTACTTAGTAATCTTGACGCGCGGGTCAACCAACATGTACGCCAAGTCAGACATCAAAATACCGATGACGCTCAATACTGCCAAAAACATGTTATAACCCATGATAAACGGAACGTCGCCGGCTATCAACGCCTGATACGCTTTGTTACCGATACCCGGCAAGTCAAAAACCTGTTCGGTAATCATTGCGCCGCCAAAAAGTCCGGGCAACGTACCTGCGAGCATTGTGACCAGCGGTATCATCGTGTTTTTAAACGCATGCTTGTATACGACCGTTTTTTCCGACAATCCCTTTGCACGCGCCGTACGAATATAGTCGGCGTTTAATACTTCCAACATATTTGTACGAGTGTGACGCATGAGACCGCCGATAGACAGGATAACCAATACCACCATCGGCAGAATAATGTACTTTGCCTGATCCCAGAAAATCTCCCAACCCGAATTGAAGGTTGCGTTTGCCGTACCGAGACCGCCTGCGGGCAGCCAGCCGAGCTTGACCGAGAAAAGGGCTATCATCAACCGTCCGAAGAAGAACGAAGGTAATGCTATACCTATCATCGCAAGGACAGTGACGGTGTAATCCAAAGGTCCGTACTGGTGCGTTGCCGAAGCAATACCCAAAGGAATAGAAATTGCAAACTGCAAAATCAAAGCAATCAACGAAATGATAAAAGATACCATCATGTTTTGTTTGATTACTTCTACGACGGGCATGCTGTACTTAAAGGACATACCGAGGTCGCCCTTTAAAAGGTTGCCGAGCCACGTAAAATATCCGCCGAGAATACAACCGAGTTTTTGGAAACCGTTCAGCTCATACATCTTAACTTCACTGGTTTTAAACTCATTGCCTTCGGTATCGGTAAATACTATGGTAAAGACACCGCCGTCTTCGTTGACGGCAAACGTACCCGACGACAAAATATTGGGATTTTGAGTCGTATCTTCAAAGAAAGTGCCGGAGTTAAACCCTGTTATACTTCCCTTCTTTGCGGGGGTAAGATAAGGTCTCTCCGAAAGCATCTCCGACGCCAAAACGATTTCTTCGTTTTGATAAATGACGTAGATACCGTTGGTCGTCTCGTTGTGCCTCAGGATTAGCGACGTATCGGAGCCGTAATACTTGGCATATTGAGCCAGATAGACCTTATAAAGTCCGCCGTCTTTGGATTCAAAGATAACGAACGCACCGCCCTCGTCGGCATAAATTTCCCAACCGTCGGGCGTAGAATAAACTCTGAAATACTCTTTTGCTTCGTATACGGAGGATTCCGTACCGTCAATGTAGTACTTGAGTTCTACCGCATAGTCACCGTTGGTATACTCTGCGGATTTGTATGTCAAAGGCGAATCCTCGCGGAGATCTTCTCCCGCAAACCAGTTTTCGTCTCTGTTTTCCTTTTCTACAATGTCATTCCAGATTGTTTCGGTATAACCGACCTCGAATGACGTTTTCTTTAGCGTATCTTTCAACTCTTTGTCAAAAGACAACGTCACCCTCGCGTCGGGCATGTACAAACCGTATAGCTTTTTAATTCTATCGATATCGGCTTGCTTTACCTGACCTTGGGCTAATTGTGCCGAGTAAACCGTGTCGATATAGTCGGTAGGCATCAATCTTACCAAAGTATAGATGATGACCGAAACGCCGACCAAAATCAACAAGCACAGCAACAATCTCTTAGCAATATATTTCCACATATTTTCTCCTTGAGCAGGCGAACGACGAAAAAACGTCATTCACCTGCACAATCTACTCTTAACTACAGTACAAATCGACTAAAATTTCGATTAGTGATTGTAGTCAACCTTCCACAGATAAGACAAGGGACCTTGATACGGGGTGCATTGGTTAGCGGGCACGATAGTATTTACGTCAATCTTGTCTGTATTGTAAACAAACATGTTTTTACGCTGATAAGTCGGCAACTCGACTGCCAAATCCAAAATGAGGTCAAGAGCCTCAGCATAGATTTCGGCACGTTCATTTTGTACCAACGTCTCGCGCGCTTCGTCGATCTTGTCACTGATTTGTTCCATCAAGTTGTACTCGTAAGAATACAAAGTCTTGTTCTTTTTGATTTCACGATAGCCCCAGTTCAAAACGGAGGTAGCGTTACTATCCATGTGATAAACCTGATACAGGTCGGGGTCAATTGCGCTGCCCCATGCGGCTGCCCAAATCTGCAACTCGCCGTTTGCCAACTTCTTTAAAGTGTTGGAGTCGTTTTTGACTTCTGCCTTAATGCCGAGTTTGTTGAGGAGCGTCATAGCACCCTTCATCGTAAGGTACGCAGGGTGGTCGTCAGTCGAACCGGCAATGGTAAGGGTAAGTTTGAGCTGCGAGCCCTTGTACTTAAAGGTCGTACCGTCATAGCTGTAAAGGTTGGGCGAATACTTGGCTGCGTCGTAAAGCAAATCCGACGAAGTAGCACCCGTAGCGTCGTAAGCGTATCTGAATGAAGTAGCGTCCGTACCGTCATTGGGATAAGCCCAGCTGACCTTGGACATCGGATACCAGATATTACTCGCGAGGTCGCCGCTGTAATAGTTAAGGACGAGCGTCGTGTCCATAGCGCACATGATTGCCTGACGGACGTAAACGCTTTCCAAACCGGCTTTACCTGCGTTGATACCGATATAACCGTAACCGTTGTTTTCTACCAACGTGTAGTCGAGACTCGATTCATCGTTTACTTTTCTGATGTTGGCTTGCGTTGCGTTGGGATCCGCGTAATCGATAGCGCCGGTGATAAGGTTGTTCATTATCTGGTTGCTGTTAACTACCTTATAGCGAACGTACTTGATCTTGGCGTTGTTTTCGGTAGAACCTACGTTGCCGTTTTGGTCGCAGAACATCGTGTAGAAATAAGTGTTGCGCTCGTAATAAACGATGTTGTTGGAGTAGAACGTTGTGTAGGACAACTCGGTAGAAGAGTTGATGGTCGCAGCCTTATAGGTACCCGCACCGATAGGAACGGTTTGAGCCTTGACCGTGTTGGTGTAAAAGTTGGTGCTTGCGTACTGTACGCCAAAGTTGCTGTAACCGTCCCATTTGCTGATGGTGGCATCGTTGGAGTACACGTGCATGGGCACTACGCTACCCGCAAAGTTCCATATCGCTTTCGGGTCAACTTTTCTTATTCTTATATTGATTACTTCAAAACCGCTGATGACGTTGCCGTTGGCGTCGTATTGAGCCAAAGGATAGGTCACGCCGTTGATAACTACTGCGTCTTGTTCCGCATCGTAGCAAGCGGGTTTGATATACGCATCGCCCGTTACGGAGTCTTTACCGTTATCCTGAAATTGCTTATTCCAGGTGATACCGTAGATGTGGTCGACGACCGTGCTGCCGGAGAGGTCTGCACTCTTTGCTTCCGCAGCCCACTGGGTTTGCATTGTGTTACCGGTTGCCCAATAGTGAACTATCTGATAGAAAGAAGTCTCTTCGACCTTGTCTTTAAACGCACCGGGCATCTTGTCACGGAAAACCAAATCGATAAGTCCGGCTTGGTCGAGAGTCAAAGCATAGTTAAGGTTGTAGTTTTGAACGTTGCCGTCTTCATCGAGATAAGGAAGCGCGTCGCCGTCCTTGTCGAGTTGCAAATAACCTTCCATATAGAGGAAGTACTGTCTGTTGTCGGTGATGTTGGGATACGGATAGGTACCCTGTTCACTCGGCTCGAGAGATACGGAAAGAGCGGAGTTGTAGTCGGTCAACAATTCCTTATAAAAAGTAACCGCCACGTCAAAGTAGTCTTGCTTAAATTCATCGGGCAATCTGTTGTATACTTCACTCTTGAGAGTATACTTGTCGCTCGCCGCGTCATAAGTCATCTTGTCTTGCGTGGTGCTGGTCTTAAAGTTGTCTTCAAGAACCTCATACACAGCGTCGCTGAGAGCGTCCGCTCTGTTTTCGGCTGCCAACTGATATTGGAGAGCCTTGGAGTTTTCGTCGATATCGGTGACCGCGGGGTTGTACGGAGTCTGAGTACGATACTCCGCAAGACCGAGGATATCGGTGGAGTACATCGTGCTGCTACCCGTATAAACAGGGTCAAGGTTGACGTAATAGCCAAACAATACGTCTTTTACCGTTATGGCGTAACCGTCGCTGAACTTAGCGCCGGGCTTTAATACGAACGTATAGTCGGTATAGGACTTTTCGTTGACGACGTTATTGCTGTTGTTGTAAACGACGTCCTGAGAATAAGCCAAAGCAAGGCAGGCTCTGTCGCCGCCGACGCCGACTGCACCTTGCGCGTCGGTATCGATCATGGATATCTGAGTCATACCCCAGACGCTGTTGTCCGTACCGGAAGTGGAGTAAAACGGGTTAAATACACCGTCTAACTCCAAGGTGGACATAACCAACGGCACCGTCTCGCTGTCATACCCCTTGGTGTTCGGCGTGGGCGTAGGACTGGGCGAAGGGTCATCCTCGTCCGGATTCTTACACGCCACGAGCATAGAAACCATCATCATTATAGCCATGACGATAGCAAATACTCTAACAATAGTTTTGGTTTTCATTTTTTACCTCCGTTTTTTATTTTTACAGGATTATTCGGTAACTCCTGTATCTTCAAATATGTCAGGCACCGGGCTAATCGCGCATGCGTTGTACCACGTGCCTTGAGAGTTGACAATCCAACCTGCGGCAACCGCAGCCGTTTTGTCGAGAGTACCTTTAATTTTTACGTTCGTAAACGTCGCGTTAGCTCCGATTTCGCCCGCAAACACGCCGCAAGCTATCAATTTGTTGGGATTGACTGCGGACGCCTTTCCTATTTCTTTAAGTTCAACTTTAAGAACGACGTTTTCAAACGTTACGTTTTTGAGGTTGCCGTTAAACTTTCCGAACAAGCCGTAGTTTGTATTGAGTTTTTCGATGACGTCGTCGTTAATCACTACGGGAGACTCAAAAACGACGCTGTGACCGTTACCGTTAAAGTTGGCTGAGTATTCTTTGACGTAAACCCAGTTGTCCGACTCGGTAAACGTCACGTCGGATTTAAGGTAGACGTTGAGGTTTGCATTCAACGCGACCTGAAGAGTCCTCACGTCGCCGACTACTTCCCACTCGCCGTCAATGTACTCTGCATACAAAAATACGTACGGTGCGTAGTCTGTCTCGAGATTGCCTTTGTAGCACTCGGAAAACTTTGTGCCTTCCTTGTAGAGATTTTCAGAAGTAAACTCTTTGGACGTGTAAAGGTTAATAACCGTCTGACCGTCTTTTTTGAGGATACTCTCGCTCAAATCGATACCCTTACCCACGGCTTTGTTAACCGCGCCGAGTATCTGCCAATTTCCGCTTTCGTCCTGAGCCTCGACGACAAACTTGGTCTTGCCGCGCCATTTTGCGTAAAGATAAACGTTATAACCGTTTTCCTCGCTGTAGCCGAGCGCCGCTGCGGGATCGTCCGCCAAAGCGTAATCTACGCCGTTGACTTCAACGATCTTGCCGCCGACGTAATCAACCCTGTTGTTTCCCTCGATGGCAACTTTTCCCACTACTACGTTTTTGGCATCAAAAGCACTATTTGCGTCGTAAACGTACTTGGTCGCTATATATTTACTGAGAGAACCATCGGTGTAAAGCGACAGATAATCCTTGCTAAAATCAAATTTAACGTCGTCGTCCTGCGGAACAACCGCGCCGTACGCATACTGACCGTACTCGTTTTTTACGGGATTGCCGTCTTCATCCAACTTGTAAGCGACAACACTTGCAACGTACCATCCCAAAAATTCTCTGTCGTACAACGTTGCTTTATCCGTATCGGCAGGCTCCTGCACGAGGCTACCGTTTTTCGTGTTGCGATAAACGACGTTTTGCTCGCCTATCTTACCCAAAAAGTAATTGGACTTTTCGGAGTTGGACGTTTCTCCGTACTCGGTTTCCCAACCGTAGGAGTAATCGTCAATCTCTTCGCTTGAATATTTGCCGCAGTCCAAAACAACCTTGACATTGTACCCTTCGGCACGAATTTTATCCTCGTTACCGGTATTGGTACAAGCCGTCATGACGGCAACTGCCGCAATTATCACGCAAATCAACAATAAAAATTTTCTTTTCATGATTTCTTCCTCTGCTTGCGGCGCGTCGCCGCGCCGCAAGCGCGAAATGTTTATTTCAACTCGTCAAGGTCGCCCTCGACGATATTGAGCAACTTGAGTTAATCGTCAAACCGATTAAAAGCTTTTCTTGGAGAATACAAAGATGTAAAGAACAAATCCGGCAGCAATCAAGCCCGCAGCGATAGCGATAACCGTTACCGCGACTTTGAGCGAAGAATTGCTTTCAAGGAGTTCTGCGTTTTTCTCCGCCAAATCGGGATCCGACGCACCGCCCTCCATTGCATTGTATCTGTCCTCAAGCTCTTTATATTGATCGAGGAGCTCATCGTAGAGTTTTTCGTAATCTTTCTTCGGTTCTACCGTTTCTCCTCCGCCTGCCGAAGCCTTAAGCTGAGCAAGACGTTTTTCGCAGGTACCGAGCTTTGCGTACAGGTCGGACAAAATGTTTATCTGATACGGATCGTAAACCTTAGCGTAAGCCTCGCGAGCCGCTACGATAACAGCCTCGTCATTGAGCGTCGCTCTGTCGGGCAAAAGCATCATTGCCGCTTGTGCCGCAAGACCGTCGTCGTCCAAAGTCGCCGCACCCTCTACCGTAAAGGCAAACATCTTGTTGAATATCCAACCGTCGTAGCCCTTACCGTTAGAAGGATAGACCGCCGTAACCGTTGCGTTTGCGGTGCATCTGAAGTTGTCTTCGTCAAACGTCAACCAATCTACCTGATAGTACGGATAGAAATATTGTATACCGAGACTGCCGTAGTAGTTGATGATGTTGTCGTTAATCTGTACAAAGTCCGCACTCGAGTGTACCGAAGTGTAGATATACTTTTGAATTTCCGTTTCGAGAACAGGCAGGTTGTATGACCTGAACACGATGGTGCGCAATGCCGCCATAGAGCCAAACGCATTGGGAGCGATGACCTTGAGCGTCATAGGCAACGTAATCGTCTTTGCATAATCGTTGCCGTAGAAAGCACCGAATGCCACGCGAGAAGTACCCTCGATAACCGTCATGTCAACGCTATTGAGTTTTGCGGGTACGCTGACGAGTTCGTAATAACCCGTCCCGAGTACCGTGTAAAGCATTCCGTTTTCGACAAAGACTTTTTCACTGATCTTGCCGTCTTTAAACGCTTTGAGGTTGGGCGTCTGATAGAACGCGCCCTCGCCTACGCTCTCGAGTGTCTCCGCAAGTTCAATCGTCTCGATTGCCGTCTGAGAGAAAGCAAATTTGCCGATAGCCGTCATTTCGTTTGACAAACTGATTTCGGCGAGTTTTTCGCAACCCTCAAACATGCTGTCCGCAACAACCTTGAGGTTTTTCATTTCAACTCTTACCAAAGAGGTGCAGTTTGCAAAAGCGGAGTTTGCCGTCACGTCGTCGTTGGTGAGGTTGTTCATCACCACTTCCGTCAGGCTTTCGCAATAAGCAAATGCGTTTTCGCCTACGGAAACAACCTTGTCGAGACCGCTAATCGTCTTGAGGTTTTTAGCACCGTAGAAAGCTGCGGAACCGATGACGATATTTCTCTCGGTATCGCCGAGGTCGACGGACTCGATATGAGAAACGATAACGTATTGAGTGGGTGACGTCGGATCGTCGATGGACTGAGCGGGGTTAAACGCAGAGTCGCAGATTTCTTCCACCACGGGAGCGTAAACCGTCTCGATCCACGGGCAGAAAGAGAATGCACCCAAGCCTATCTTCTTGCAGCTTGCAAGGTTAAGCGTCTTTAAGCCTGCAGTATAGGTATCGTTGATATAAATGTATCCCGAAGAGGTATCCACGTTGCCGAGGTTGTAGAAGAACGCACCCTCGCCGATTTCTTCGACGTTTTCAAGGTTGATGTCGGAGAGATTGATACACATCTGGAATGCATAATCGCTGACCACTTTCAACGAGCTGCCGAGAACGACTTTTTCAAGCGCTACGCAACCGTAGAAAGCGTGATCGCCGAGCGTCTCGAGGTTAGCAAGGTTGACTTCTGCCAGACTACCGCTGTAGCCGTATTGCGCAAACGCATAGCTACCGATAGACTTGACGTTGCTGAGATCAACGTCGCTCAACAACAAGCAGTAACCGAAACAAGCGTCGGGAATGGTCGTAAACTTGGTCAAATCGATACTGTTGAGATACGAACATTGGTTAAACGCGCCGTAGCCGAGCGTGACGCTGTCGACTTCCTCGGGCAGATTAACCTTTTGGAGATATTGACTGGAGTAGAACGCGCCCTCGCCGAGCGTGACGCCTTTACCGAGCGTAACTGTTTGCAAACCGCTGACAATCGAAGAATCAGAGATGTACACGCACTTTGCAAAAGCATAGTCGCCCACGCTGACTCCGTCAGGAATATTCACACTCGACAGGCTGTAGCACATCTGGAACGCGCCCGTGCCGATTGTCTCCAAGCAGGAGGGGAATATTACCGATTTCAAAGAACCATTGCCGTAGAAAGCATAGTCGTCAATGGTCTTGAGAGTCTTTGACTTGGACATATCGAGCACGGAAACGAAATCGGTTCTGCCGGAGAAAGCGTTTTTACCGATTGTCTCGATGTTGGAAGTGGCCCAATTGAACGCGCCCATGTTGTATGCGGGAGCGATAAGGACAAATTCTTTGCCTTCGTTACCGTATATTATAGCACCTTTTTCGCTGCTTGTCAAGACACTATTGTTATTCAATGTAAATTTCTTGAGGCTCGAGCAGCCGTAAAACGCCAATTGACCGATATTACTCAAAGTCGCTTCGGACTCAAAGGATACGTTCGCCAAAGAAGTATCTGCGTAAAACGCAAACGCACCGATATTGTCGATTGCACCGGTAAATCTGACGGTCGTCAGTCTGCCGCAATCGGCAAACGCATACGCGCCGACCGAATCGCCGGGGATAGTTACGGACGGCAGTTTGCTGCAGCTCGTAAACATATAGTCGCCGATGACGGTATCCTCGTAAAGCGTAACGCTTACAAGGCTCGTGCAGCCGTAAAACGCACCGGTACCGCAACGACTGAGCAAGGGCAAATCAACCGAGACAAGGCTCGTGCAGCCGTAAAACGCCATACTTTCCATCCATGTTACGGTTTTGAGGTTGATTGCTCTCAAAGACGTACAATCCATAAACGCATAAGCGCCGATGTACGAAACAGGAGCGCACTTGTCTTCGGGGTTGCCGATGTTGAGCGTAGTCAAAGACGTACAGCCTCTGAAGGCGCCCGTGCCGATTGTCGTGAGGTAGTTGGTGGTACCTTCGGACCTTTCGTAAGGCATTTCGACGGTCGTCAACGAAGTACAGTTGTAGAACGCATAGTTACCGATGCTTTCGATTCCGTCGGGAATGATGACCTTGGTAATCTTGTCGTTGCCTTTAAAATATTGATAGTACTCGTCCTCGTTGTACTCGCTGTCTTCTCTCTCTTTGAGAACGTAGCAGAAAGCGAAGTCGTCGATGGAGGTATAGTATTGATCGGTGGGCAACTCAACAACACCGTTTTCGTCGCCGTAGCCGTAATACTTGGTCAAAACGTAGTTACTGATAACAAACGGTTCGGAGATATCGAGTCTCGTGCTCGTAGAGGACATGACTTTATCGTCCGAAATGCGGCAAATGCTGATGGAAATGGTTACTTTTCCGTCGGAGTGAGCGGTAAGGTTGCCGTCCTGGTCAATAGTCGCAACGTCTGCCTTGTTGGTACTCCATTTGAAGTAATATTTATCAAGGTCGATATTCCACGGTTCGGCGGAAACCTGAATGTTGATTACTTCGTCGGGATAAACGTCGGTCGAGTTGATATCGCGGACGGTATCGAGGTTAAAGTTGACGCCAAAAAGGTCACGCTCAAACGCTCTCACATAGGTATATCCGTCGATAACCACCTTTTCGGGAGTTGCTTCGACGTATCTGTTGCCTTCCGGATCCTCTACCGTGACATGAATGGTCACCGAGCCGTCCCAGAAAGTACTGTTGGAGAACAACGGAGTTCCCTCGTCGCCAAAGAGCTGGAAATACTCGGGCACGCCGTAGCCGTCGTAATATTCGTAGCTGCTGTACGTGTTCCACGCGGCTATTTTTTCATACTCTTTGTCCGTAACTTTGATGTCGCACTCACCTACTCCTACTCCGTAAATAACGCCTTTTTCATTGACTCTCGCAACGCCTTCGTCGGTCGAGGTCCATACGAGACCGTCCGTCCATTGATCGGCAGGCTCTACTATCGGCGTCACCGTGTAGGTTTGGTATTTGTTGATTGTGATATTGACGTCTTCGTCCTTGATGGTAAGTCCCGTGATATTGCGAGGCAAAGTCACTCTGTAGTAACCTTCGTTCATCGCGTAGTCGGTTACCATGATAAAGAGACTGTCGTACTCGTCAACCTTGTCGATATATTCCGTGATATCGACCTGAACTGTGGTGGACGCGCCTCTGTATTCCGCTCTTACGGGAGTCGGTTTACCGATTGTGTAAATCTGAGTTTGTCCCTCGGGGATATATCCTACCATTACGCACTGCGCATAGTGATTGTCGTACACCGTAACGTCGGCGTAATAGGTCGGTTCGTCGGGGTTGTCTCTGTTTTCTTTAATACTGTACTCGATATCGGTGACGACGGGCGTCTCGTAGTCGCATGTAAACTCAAAGGTATACGTGCTCTTGGTTACTTGGTCGCCGTTTTTATAGTCGATGGCACCTGCCAAAGTCACGAGATATCTGCTGTTGTTGTAAGCGTCTTCACCCTCGGGGTAGAACAACAGGTTATCGAGAATTTTGCTGTCGCTGCCGGACGCTTCCCAATCGGTTGCGTCGTATACGAAAGACGGAGTCTTGCCGATAGACTTGCGCATGTTGTAGTACATTTCCTGCTTGACGATCTTGCCGGTATAATAATCGGTAATTGTCAATTCCATGCTCTTGGCACCGCGCAACAAACCGAGGTACACGTTGTAGATACCGTAGGTTTTATAAGTGTATCTGCTGATTGCGGCATGCTCGAGGCTGGGGTTAATCGCCGTTTCGTCGTCGGGCAAGCTGTAAACATAATAGCCGAGGGGCAACAGATAAGTGTTTTCGCCATAACTCTCGCTGTACGTACGCGTATCGAGATAGTACGCAGCCATCGGCGTGGTGTTGTAAGTAGTAGCCTGCAACCATTCGTCTTCCGTCAAGCTGGGATCGTTTTCGCTCTCTTTGACTTCATAGAAATCGTAATCGAACATAGGAGCATCCAACCAATCGCCAAAGAAGGCAAGGTAAGGTATCGAGAGGTCGTAAGAATCACTCTCTACCGCGTTAAGACGAGCAAAGCCCTCGACGTAAGTGCCGTTTGCAAATATGAGGTTACCCTCGTCGTCGGTCTGATTGAGGTACGCTTTTGCCTCTGCGGACAAAGTGACGGTAATCGTGATTTTCGCAACGGAGTCCGCGGATACGGTTATCACGCCGTTGGAATAAACGCCGTTAGAAACAGCGACGTCAATCTTGCTGTCGTTAAAGATATAAGCTTCTTCTTCGATTGCCCACTTTTCGTAGTCCTTAACCCATGATACGCATTCGCTGAACACGTCGACCGCCACTTTGTAGCTGAGAGATCTCGTGCCCCAGTTGACGAGGTTAAAGTTGAGTTCATAAACACCCGTCTTGTCGGGATCGTCGTAAAGACTGAGTTTCGTAAACTCGCTGCCGTCAACCGTCAGATAAGCCTCGGTATTGAGAGCGGCGTCGAGATTGGCAAGACCGGAACCTTGCTTACGCGGGCTGACGGGCTTGTCTTTTTCGTCCTTTGCAATGGTTGACGTAGACATCAATATCTGGTTGCAAAGACCGGTGATGTATTGTTTTTTGGTTTCGTTTGCGGGGATATCCGCATCCGTAAGTTTTTCTTCGAGATATTGTCTCAACAATGCCGCAACGCCCGCAAGGTTGGGAGTAGCCATACTCGTGCCGGAATAAACGGCGTATTGGTTACCCGTGACGGACGACAAAATGTTACCGCCGTGTCCCGTGATATCGGGATCGAGGGTAAGGTCGGGCAAGCAGCCCCAAGACGAGAAGTCCGACATAAACGGACCCGCGAGACTGTTTCTGTTGAGGGTAATGGTACCGGTAGCGTGTTTCGCCATCGCGTCGCCCGATTCTTTATTGATAGAGCATGCGGGGATTTTAAGACCGTTACCGATAGACATCCTGATAACACCGGTGGTGTTGTTGTAAATGATGATGGCAAGCGCGCCGACGGTATTTGCCGCAAGAGCCTTGTCCTGGAAGGTGCATACGCCACGGGCAACGAGCACGACCTTGTTGGTTACGTCGATGCCGTCGTAGTTGTACAGATATCCGAGACCGGGCACGGTCACGTACTCGAGCGTGACCTGACCGTTGACAAACTGCGGAAGACTCGGATCGGACGCGAGTTTTTCCTCGAGCATGTCGTAAAAGTCGTATTGACGGCTCGCCTCGTTGGACGCATTGTCAAAGAAGGCAATGGTCTCGCCGTTGTTGGCGGAGATATACTCGTCCTTTTGACCGTTGATGGATGCGACCGCTGTAGTCGTGGAGTAACTCGCGGGGCTGGACAAAATGCCGTAATCGGGGTTTTCGGCGAGAGCCGTGTTACCGAACGCACTGTTCATCGCGCCGCTGTAGCTGTTGCCCGCGGCAACCATCATCGTGATGCCGACCGCTCTGAGCTGATCGTACAGTTCGCTGATACGGTTGCCTTCCGTCGTGGTCTGGAAACCGCCGTCGGAACCGAGCGACATGTTGATAACGTCGACGTTAAGAAGGATGCAGTCTTCCAACGCGGCCAAAATATCTACGGTATAAGCACCGGTATGCTCGTCGGAGAATATCTTCATCCCGAGGATCTGGCAGTAAGGAGCAACGCCCGTAATGGTGTCGGACATACCGCCGATAATACCGGAAACGTGCACGCCGTGGGGGTTGTTTGCCGGGGTGGCGTTGATATCCTTGTCGGCGTAGTCAAACGAAAAAGGAAGTTTCTCGCTGTAATAAACGTCGTCGACGTCGAGACCTGCGTAGATAGAGGACGCATTGAGTTTACCCTCTTTGAGATAAGCGACGACGTCGTCTCTCGTCATACCGAGCGTTTTGCCCGTCATGTCGATATCGAAAGCCTCGTGAGCGTATTCGATACCCGTGTCGAGAACCGCCACTACCATGCCTTCGCCGTCGTAGCCGCTTTCGCTACTGTCGAAAATACCCGTATCGTACACGTTAACTTCGTTTACGACCGCCTCGGTAGGCATATCGTAGACTTCGGATACGATAACGTTTTTAACGGCGGAATAAGCCTTGATTTTAGAAATATCGCCGTATTTTACCTTTGCGGCAAAACCGTTGAGTACGGACGTGTAGCTGTACTTGTACTCAATCTCGATATTTTCTCTCGAGAGTGCTCTTATGAGCGTGTTTTGTTGCACCAACATCGTTGCGGAGTCCGTCAACGCTTCGTCGGAAAGAACGTAATCCGTCACGGAATCGAAACCTGCGGATTTTCCGTTGCTAAACTGCGAAACGAGAGAGTCCCCTTGCAGCTCTATGACAACCCACAGCTCCTGATCGGCGTCAAAACGCTCTACTCCAACCTCTTCGTCCATGTCAGCCGCGCTGGTCAGCACGCCCTCGGCAAAAAGACTTTCGTCAAAAGCCCTGGAGTACTGTCCCGTCACGTCGACGTACGACGAGGTGGTGTTGGTTACGGTAGATGTGTTTGCGGACGCACTACCGGTCGCGGCGGGCAAATAAGCCGACATGACGACCGTCAGTGCCATCACCGCTGCGATAAACACAACGAGTAGCCTTTTGTTTTTCATGTGATACCTCCGTTTTAATCCTTCGCATCGCCCCGCATTGCTATACGCGACGATAAAATTTTGTTTTTGTCTTTGTTTGTTACAATTGCCACAATGCACGGGTGTGACTTTACACCTATACATTATATAGAAATATGATATCAATTAAAAATGGCGAACTCGTGACATTAACCCAAAAAAAACGACATATTATCGTGACCGTTAACAAAGAGAAACCCGTACTTTCCCAAACCCCCGAAAGCGTTGATTTTATTAACGATTGCACATACTTGCACGCGTTGATTTATAAGGCAAAAACGACGCCGCGCCCACCTCTGTTCATATGCGAATACGAGCAGGCGTTGTCACCGTTTTATCACTTACGACTCCCCGTCGGACGCCGACGAAAAAAAATCCGCTTTTTACCGTCAAATCCGTTGCAAAAAGGCAGTTTTGGGTATATAATATCTATGTCGCACGAAAGTTTGGGGGTGTTACAGATTCGCCCGTTAAACAGACGGATCGGCAAGCGTGCCGCAGTCGCTCGGGCTGCGTTAAAAACGAGCAAAAAAATTAAATGCAGAAAACAATTCTGTCGCCAACACTCGTTTGGCATTTGCCGCTTAACAGATAATCGCGGCTCGTCGCCCTTGTTTACCTCACGACAAGCAAGCGGCGTCAGACAGTGAGGTACAGGGATCGTCGGCGTCGTCCGACCGTCGATCGCCGTTAAGGACGTTACCTTAGGTTTGGGCTGTTTGTCGACTTAGCCTCGGGGACACACTTGCGACAAACTGCGCACGGAGAAAACCTTTTGGTCGTTTGGCGGTACAGGGGTGCAAGTCCCCTCATCTCCACCATGTACACCAAATCCGCACCCGACGGGTGCGGATTTAATTTTATTTTTTATCGGATTTACGAAAAATCCCCGACGGCAGACGCGACGGGGATTTTTGTTGTTTTTTCTCGTACGTCGTCTACGTTTATCGCTACCCGTCCAAAGGATAAAACGACGCCCCGAAACAAAACGCCGATTTTTCTTTCTTTCGCACAAAGAAAGCACCCCGTATACCGTCAAACGGCACAAACGAGGCGCTTTTCTTTTTATTTCCTTTATTTATCTTTGCTTTTACTTTCCGCAACAACGTAATCGACGGTTTTTTTCTTAAGCATTTCGGCAAGCCGCTCCGCGTCCCCGTCGACAAAACCGCTTTTGTCAACTATAAACCCGACGCAAGAACGCACGTCCGCAAGGAGATAAAACTCGGCGGAAGTCTCTACTATCTGCTCGAGATTATCGTACTCACCGTCCGCAAGCACTCGCCCTTTAGCGTCGGTTACAGTCACCCCGTCCTCGTCAAATTCGTACCGATACATCATCGTGCCGTTTTTATCCGCGTTTGCCGCAAAAACTTTTTTCGCATTGATTGCGACCAATTTCGGCAACAAACATATCGTACCGAAAAGCAAGATAAACACACCGCCGAGACAAAACCCGATAATCTCGAGATTATCTATCAATATCCCCGCAACGATAAAAGCAACACCCATTACGATGCCGACGATGCCCAGCAATGCGCTCGGCAACGAGCGCCGCCCGAACATAAAAGAGTTAAATTTTAAAAATTTTTCCTCGTTAACAATCGTTTCATTCTTTATCATATTTCACCTCTGAACCGCCATTTGTAAAAACGAAACCTGCCGCAACCAAAAATTCTCTCACTTTCACCACGGGGACGGCACACCCATGGCTGAATCCACCGTCATCGTCTACCCCTTCGGCAAAATTAATGCCGACGATTTCAAGATTTTCATTCAACAGCATACTGCCGCTGCTCCCCGGATAGACAGGGGCGTCGTGATATATGACGTCAAACTCCACTTGCGACTCGTCCTCGTCGACGCTCACTACGTCGTATAGCAAAACCCTACCGAGAGTCAGCGCATTAATCCGTTCGTTAGGCCAGCCGATAGCCGCCACCCGTGTGCCTATACGCGGATTTTCGCTCGCCAGCGTCAACGGCGCGAAACCGTCTCTCCCGGTAGTAAACGAAATCACGGCAAGGTCATACGCCGCGTCGCTATAGACAACACTCACTTTATCGTACTCGTTACCCTTGTAGTCGGTTACGAAATACTCCACTTCGTCGTACCCCGTCTTGCTTATATTGTGGTTGTTGGTAAGTAAAAAGAATTCGTTTTCCCGCACGCAAAACAACACCCCGCTCGCACCGAATAACGTAGAACTGCGAATTTCTCCCAAAATCGGATTGTTTGTTACGTTAATTGCCGTCGTCGTAATCCGAAAGTTGGCTTGCATTGCGCTTTCCGTCAGGGCGTTAACCCACTCGGTATCGTCACCCGACAAAGCGCAGCCGGACAATACCGACAACAAGATAACGGCAACGACCGCCAACGCCAAAAACCGCGCAACCTTAACGCCGCCAAAAGCTTTATTCACACTACTCATATTTGCATTGTAACACCTTTTAAGTCAAAAAGCAAGAATATTTGTTTTATTGACTAAAAAGCAAGAAAAAAGCGTGGCAAAACCACGCTTTTAACTGGAGCTAGTGGCCGGATTCGGACCGGCGACCTGCTGATTACGAATCAGCTGCT
>CAZTCB010000021.1:0-23068 GCA_964612455.1 uncultured Subdoligranulum sp.
GGTGACAGAATGTATATTCTGTCTACAAGTTTCTCTTAATTTTCACAATATAAAACGCCGCGCTGAGTTTACTCTCAACGCGGCTTTTTTCCTGATATTTATTAAAATGTTCTCTCTAAAATTCTGCCCAAAAACGAGAATTTTCCCGTTTTCTTCTTCACCGATACTACATATTTAAAAATTCCCTCTTTTCGACTTAACGTTTAGATATTTTTTCAACGGCGTTTAAAAAAGTATTTGCCTCGTCGACGGTATTTGCTCCGCTGACGCTCACCCTTACCAGACCTGTCCGTGCCGTCCCCAAAAAAGAATGGCACAAAGGCGCGCAGTGTAGTCCGCCCCTCGTAGCAATGCCGTATTCGTTTGCCAAGATATCGGCAACCTCCTGACTGTCTTTGCACGCCACGCTGAAAGTAACGATACCGCTCTTGTTGGCAACGCTGTATATTTTTATCTTTTTTAACAATAAAAGCCCTCGCACTATCGCCGTCTGAACAGTTTTCATTTGAGAGTTAAACGTCGCATGGTTTTTACCCCACCATTCAAGCGCGCCTTTAAGCGCAAGAATCCCGGGTGAGTTGACGGTTCCGCTTTCAAATCCGTCGGGGCTTTCGGTCGGTTGAACGAGTAGATTGCTTTGCGTACCCGTCCCGCCCAAACGAATCGGTTTTGGTTTGCTTTTTTCATTAAAACACAAAGCCCCCAACCCCGCTACGCCGTGCAAGCCTTTGTGCGCCGGGAGTGCCAACATATCGATATCGTCGCGTTGCATGTCGATAGAAACGTAACCTACCGACTGTGCTCCGTCCACAACGAAAATTATGCCGTTTTTTTTACAGATTTTTCCTATTTCCGCAACGGGCTGAGTTGCGCCGACAACGTTGGACGTTTGGGATAAAACCACCATACGGGTAGCAGGTAAAACGGCGTTTAAAACTTTTTCGGGAGAAATAATCATATTTTTATCCGGCTCGAGAACAGTCACGGATATATTGCCGCTTTGCTCCAACATTTTTAACGGGCGCAATACCGAGTTGTGCTCTAACACGCTCGTGACGACATGCGAGCCTTTCTTTTTTATTCCGCCGAGTATCGCAAGATTGAGCGCGTCCGTGCAGTTTTGACCGAATACCACGTTGGCGGGATTGTTCAGACCGACGATATCCGACAATGCTTTTCGCGTGGAAAAAATCTCGTCGCAAAGCTCGTTTGTCAAAGCGTTAAAACTCCTATTGGGGTTGACGGGTAGCAACGTAACCGCCTTTTTCAATCCGTCCAATGCTTCGGGCGGCTTAAAAAAAGTCGTTGCCGCATTGTCGAAATATATCATAAATAAAAAATCCTCCGACACTTTTTTTATAATTTTTCAGTATAGTATATTACGTAGGCGCTTTGGTTTATACATATAAACGAAAGGAGAGTGTCAATATGTTCTTTTTTGCAGCATTCAGGAGTCGCACCGCCGCGTCGTCGGCATTCGGACGTTTAAGGGACTATGGCGTAACGTGCGCGTTGTTCAGTACGCCGGCAGCGGCAAACCTCGGTTGCGGTCTGAGTATAAAGTTTTCGCCTGCGGATATAGACGCGGTAAAAAGCATATGCCAAACGGAAAAAGGTTACGCAGGAGTATTTCGTGCCGTTAAATTCGGAGAAAAAATCATAGTTTCGCGTTTGTAATAAAAACTTTTTAAAAAATCGTATACAAAACGATTTTGCTTGTGCTATAATAAAAAAATGCAGGAAAAAACCGAAAAAATCATCAAGATTTTATCCGAAAAATATCCCGACGCCAAAAGTGAATTGATTTTTGAAAACACTTTTCAACTGCTCGTCGCGGTTATTTTGTCCGCTCAATGCACCGACAAACGCGTCAACAACGTGACTCCGACGTTGTTTGCCAAAGCGCCCACGGCAGCGGCTCTCGCCGACTTGCCTACCGACGAGCTTGAAAAGCTGATATTCAGTTGCGGTTTTTATCGCGCGAAAGCACAGCACCTCAAGACAATGGCAAAGGAGTTAGTTGAACGCTTTGACGGAAACGTACCCGACGATATCGACTCTCTGCGCACTCTCGCGGGAGTCGGACGCAAGACCGCCAACGTGGTATATGCCGTCGGGTTTGGAGGACAAGCCATAGCCGTGGATACGCATGTTTTTCGCGTTGCCAACCGTCTCGGGCTGGCGCATGCCAAAGACGTATTGAACACCGAAAAACAACTTATGGCGGCAATAGATAACAATCTGTGGTCGGATTGTCACCACTATATTTTATTGCACGGGCGTTACGTTTGCAAAAGCAAGCGTCCGTCTTGCGGTGAGTGTCCGTTAACAGAGTACTGCGATTTTTTTAACGACGAACAACGACAAAGAGGAAAAACATGTTTATCGACAAAGTAAGGATTTTTATTAAAGCAGGCGACGGCGGCAACGGAGCGTGCAGTTTTCATACCGAAAAATACGTCCCCAACGGCGGTCCCGACGGCGGTGACGGCGGCAACGGCGGCGACGTCGTATTTCGCGCAACCGCTTCGCTGAACACCCTTAACAATTTTTATTTCAGCAAACATTTTCGTGCCGAAAACGGCGAAAACGGCGCGGGTAAAAACTGCTACGGCAAATGCGGCAAGGACCTTGTGGTCGACGTGCCCGTCGGTACTCTCATACGCGACGTCGAAACGGGAAATCTCATGGCCGACCTCGACGAAGACGAAAAACAAGAAGTAATAATGAGCGGAGGGATAGGCGGCAAAGGAAACCGCCATTTTGCCAACGCACGCCGTCAGACTCCTCGCTTTTACCAATACGGCGTAAAAACGCAGGAAAAAATGATAGAATTGGAACTAAAAACGATAGCCGACGTGGGACTCGTAGGATTTCCGAACGTAGGCAAAAGCACTTTTTTGTCTGTCGTGAGCCAGGCGAAACCGAAGATTGCCAACTATCATTTCACCACCCTAAGCCCCAATCTCGGCGTAGTCAAATCAGGCGAAGAAACTTTTGTAATGGCGGATATCCCCGGTCTCATTGAAGGCGCAAGCCAAGGCGCGGGTTTGGGGCATGAGTTTTTGCGCCATATCGAGCGTACACGAATGCTCGTCCACGTCATAGATATAAGCGGCAGCGAAGGCAGAGACCCCATCGACGATTTTGAAAAAATCAACGAAGAGTTAAGGCAATACGGCGAAAGCGTGGCGGGACTGAAACAAATAGTGGTTGCCAACAAAACCGACATGTACGGTTCGGAAGAAAATCTCGCTGCGTTTAAAAAGAAATACGGTAAAAAATATAAAATTTTCGCAACGAGTACGGCAACGCACCGCGGCGTCGAAGACGTCGTGACGGAAGTGATAAAAACGCTCCGAGAGTTGCCACGACAAACGGCGGCGGAATTTGTCCCGTATAAATACGGCGCCGCAAATCCCAACGAGTTTAAAATCGTCAAGCATGACGCAGGCATATACGAAGTCGTCGGCGGACTCGTCGACAGTCTGTCGAGAAAAATCGCTGTCGACAACGTTGACAGTATGCGGTTTTTTGAAAAAGAATTGCAGGCTCGCGGTGTTTACGACGCATTAAAAAAAGCCGGACTCAAAGACGGCGATACGATAATAATCGGCGGCGTCGATTTCGATTGGGTAGAATGATTTTTTTGAAATATCGCAATATTACGAAAGGACCGTCTTTTTTTTCGGACAGTCCTTTTTTTAGTTTATTTATAGTTTGCGTATTTTTTAAAGAGTAAATAATTGAGCAACTGTGATTTTTTTTACGGGTTTGTCGGACGACGTCCTCGCGTCAATAAATTTTTGACGCGAAACTTCGGCGTAACTCGCCTCAACGCCGTCAGAAATCACGTAATAATCGCATTTGCCCGGTCGCGTGGTATATTGTCCGCCGTTGACGTAAATATAATCTAAAATGGGTTTCCACTCGCTTTTATCGGAAAGCTCGATATCTCGGGATAAACAAAAAAGCTTGCCTTTAAAGTGGTTTGAGGCGGGACGGGTGCGTTGTTCTGCGATATAATCGGTGATTTTCGCCAATGCCTGCCCCGTGATTTTTCGTTTACTGACCTGCCCTGCGACGGATACCGTACGAGTCATTACGAAGTTTTCGTTGCTGCCCACGCGCACGCGATACGTCTCGGCAAGCTGTGTCAACGACTTTCCCGTCGTCTCGACAAGGTATTTTAGCGTCATGAGACTGGCGTAAGCGTCGTCGTCGGCAGTATGTGCATGAAAGACGATGCCGATTTCCTCGGCTATCTTTCCGAGAGAACGCACGTCTTTTTCGCCCTTAAAAAGTCTGAAAAACAGTTGCGAACAGTAAAACTCGTAGTCGATTGACGGCAATCCGTAATGCTGGCACGTTTTGTTAATCATATTGACGTCGCTCTCGACGGCATGTCCGATGACGACTACCGACGGATCGGTCAACAACGCCTTGATGCGGTCGTAAACTTGCGGAAAATCGGGAGACGCATCCAATACCTCTTTGTCAAGATGCAAATCTATCCCGATGTTTTTTCTCGTGCCGTTGAGGTTGTATTTGCATTTTGGATTAATCCATATATTTTCTTTTTTTAATATATTAAAGTTTTCGTCGGCAATACAATAGCCGAAACTGCACACGGAATACAGTTTGTAGCCGTTGGCGGCCTCGAGGTCAAACGCTAAGTACTTCACTTTTTTATTCTCTTACGCTTATTTTTTGCAAAACCTGCTGACGATATTATAATAGTTTTTTTTCAAAAAATCAACCGTATCGCAGTATTATTACTGCCAAAACCAAAAAGTAACGCAAACAAAATGCGTTTTGATAGTCAAACAAACTCTTCAAAACGCATTTTAAAGCACACCACGCCTATCTACTCGGATAAAACGCTTATCTTTATATTGCCCGTACTTGTAGTAATCTCGCATACTCCGCCGATTATTGTTTTCGGAACGTCGATTTTGCCCGTGTCGGTTTTGGTTATAAATACTTTTGACGACAACAACGAGCCTGTTACGTCACCCGTGTCGGTTTTTACGGAGATTTCCGCAGCGTCGCAATTTTTAAAGGTAACGTCGCCGGTGCTTCTTTCGATAACAAATTTTTCGGTTGCAAGCACGTTTTGCAACGACAAACTGCCCGTGCTGCCGTCGGACGTAAAGTTTTTGCACTCGACGTCGGTCAACTCCGTTTTGCCCGTTTTTACCTCTACTTTAATATCACCGCCGCAATTGACGGACGAAACCGTCGCTTTGCCCGTCGTAGTGGACAAAAATATATTTTTTGCCGAGAGATTTTTAAGCAAAACGTCGCCCGTATTGAGCGTTATTTTTATTTCGTCGACAGCCGAAGCGCAACACTCGACGTCTCCCGTGCTTGACGAAACCACTATATCGTCAAAAGTAAAACCACTCGGTATATCGATTTTACCCGTGCTTTCGTCGATGACGAGCGAACCGTACTCCGACAGGGGTAAATATACCGTTATTTTTTGAGATTTAAACGAAACGGAAAAAATATGGTCGTACCACTTTTGCTCGTCGTTTACTTTTATCGTCAATACGCCGTCAACGACAGAAACGGAATGTTTTGTTTTTTTGCGTTCAAAACAAACAACCCTGCATTTTTCGTCATCGGACGAAAGAAAAACGATATCCGCAGTATCGGTGTTTATCGACAGGTCGGCAAAAGACTCCGTTATTTCATACTCGTTAGTTTCGTTGACGGTTGAGTTTTTTGACAAATCCCCTCCGTTTTCAGTCATTACGACAACAAAAAGCAATATCCCGAAAACCACAAGCACCGCCGCAACTATCAGCCAAATTTTTATCATATTACTCATTTTTAACTCCTACTTTTGTATTTATTTTTGTATTTAATCCATTAACTACTCTGCTCTTAACGGCGGCGACGATTTTTCTCGTTTGCAAGGCGCCTTTAGTAACCTGAACACTGCCCAAAAACGCAACTATCGCCAAGCCCGCGCAAACAAACGCCATACTCAACGTCGCAAGTCCCGTAGTGCCGCTGCCGCCGACGAGCAAAACAACACCGTATACGACGCCGCCGATTGCGCCAGCGCCCAATGCTCCGACTACCGCCCACAGGGACGCCACCACCGCCCACTTGACAACAAGAAGCGAAAACAAAACCGCACAAACTGCAATCGCCAAAGACAGCCACAACGGAGAACCCGCAACGATAAGCACGATTTCCCACGATTTTAGTTGTCTTTGAGGAGTTACTTTTTCTTTGACGATTTTTATCAACGGGATTTCCGACACGATTTGCGAGGTTATTTGCTCCACCGAACCCATCTCCTCAACGGCCTCTTCTTCCGTAAGACCGTCCTCTATCCTGTCGTCTATCATTTCGGCATAAAAACCGAGTCGCTCCTTGACGTCATCGGGCGGCAACCCCGACAATCCGATATTTAATGCCTCTAAAAACTCTCGTTTATTCATCTTTAGCGTCCTCCTTTGCTACAAAACGATAAATCGACACCATCTCACGCCAGTCATCTTTAAAATCCTCGATACGCTTTAAACCGACGTCGGTGATACGGTAATATTTTCTTAATCTGCCGTCATGTTCCGCCGTCCTGACAGTCAACATGTCTGCCGACTCCAATCGTTTTAAAATAGTATACAAGGTCGATTCAGACAACTCAACGTACGGTTGGAGGTCTTTTATTATCTTGTAGCCGTATGAGTCTTCGTTTTTTATCGCTGCAAGTACGCACACTTCTAACAAACCTCGCTTTAACTGAATATCCAAACCATACCTCCCCTCGCGCAATACATCGTATCACGAGGTATTGCTTTTGTCAAGCATTTATTTTAAAATATTTAAAAAAAAGTTAACCGACCGTATCAAAGTCGGTTAACTCAATTTGTTTTGTAATTATCTTTTTTAAGGCTATATGCCGATACCTTTTAAACAGCGTTAATTAAACGCTTCCGTCGATTTTTTTTACCGTCATTCCCACTCGATGGTTGCCGGGGGTTTTGACGTGATATCGTACACTACTCGATTGATATGCTCTACTTTGTTGACGATGGCGGTTGATATTTTTTCCAACACGTCAAAAGGTATACGCGCCCAATCGGCTGTCATTCCGTCAACGCTCGTGACGGCACGCAAAGCAAGAGTATAGTTGTACGTGCGATAGTCGCCTATGACTCCGACGCTGCGGCTATTGGTCAGGACGGCAAAATACTGCCATATATCCTTGTCCAATCCCGCTTTTGCGATTTCGTCACGAAAGATATAATCCGCCTCGCGAAGAACGTCAAGTTTTTCTTCCGTGATTTCGCCTATGATGCGTATGGCAAGCCCGGGACCGGGAAAAGGCTGTCTGCCTACTATGCTTTCGGGCAGACCGAGTTCCCTTCCGACGTTTCGTACTTCGTCTTTAAATAAATCGCGAAGAGGCTCGATTATCTCTTTAAAATCGACCACCGCAGGCAACCCGCCCACGTTGTGGTGAGATTTGATAACCACGCCCGTCTGTCCGCCGCTCTCTACTACGTCGGGATAAATCGTACCTTGCACGAGATAGTCTACTTTGCCGATTTTTTTTGCCTCAGCCTCAAACACGCGAATAAACTCTTCGCCTATTATCTTGCGTTTTTTCTCGGGTTCGTCCACTCCTTTCAATTTGGTCAAAAAGTGTTCCGCCGCGTTTACGGAGATTAAATTAAACCCTCTCTCTTCCTTAAAAACTCTGACGATTTCCGCCGATTCGTTTTTACGCATGAGACCGTGGTCGACGTGAACGCATACGAGATTGTCTCCGACGGCGCGTTGGACGAGTGCCGCCGCAACCGCGCTATCCACTCCGCCCGACAACGCACACAAAACTTTGCCGTCACCGCATTTTTCTTTTATCTTTTTTACCGCGTCTTTGACGATATCCGAAACAACCCACTCTTTTTTCAAATTGCAGACATTAAATAAAAAGTTGGATATTATCTTTTTACCGTATACGGTGTGCACCACCTCCGGATGAAACTGAACGCCGTATATGTTTTTATTTTTCGACTGCATTGCGGCTACGGGACAAGTATCCGTATCGGCAACAATCTCAAATCCGTAGGGAAGTTTCTCTATATAGTCGGTATGGCTCATCCAGCAAACGCTTTCCGTCGGCACGCCGTCAAACAATCCGCTCTGACGCACGTTAAGATTTTGTTTGCCGTATTCCCGAGACGGGGCACACTTGACGACGCCGCCGAAACGATGCGCGAGATACTGCATGCCGTAGCAAATGCCGAGTATCGGTTTTCCGAGCGAAAAAATCAAATCGTCGACAGCGGGAGATTTTTCTTCGTAAATGCTGTGAGGACCGCCGCTAAATACGAAAGCGTCGGCGCCGAAATCCGTTATTTTCTTTACGGGCGCAAACCACGGCAAAATCTCGCAATAAACGTTTTGTTCCCTTATCGCGCGGGCAATCAGCTGGACGTACTGTCCGCCAAAATCTATAATTAATACTTTTTGCATACTAAACCTTCGTAGAATAGTTGGGGGACTCTTTGGTAATGGATATATCGTGCGGGTGACTCTCTATCAATCCCGCGTTGGTGATGCGCGTAAACCGAGCATTGGTACGCATCTCGTCAATCGTGCGTTGACCTGCGTAACCCATACCGCTCTTTAATCCGCCCATGAGTTGATAAATCATCTCGCCGAGACTACCGCGGAAAGGCACGCGCCCCTCTACGCCCTCAGGTACGAATTTTTTGGCGTTTTCCTGAAAATATCTGTCTTTACTGCCTGCTTCCATCGCTGCAAGCGAACCCATACCGCGATAAACCTTAAAACTCCTGCCCTGAAAAATCTCCATAGCTCCGGGGCTCTCGGTAGTACCGGCAAAAAGACTGCCTATCATGACTGCGGACGCTCCCGCGGCTATCGCTTTGGAGATATCGCCGCTGTATTTGATACCGCCGTCGCCTATGACGCGTTTGCCGTACTTGTCGGCTGCCTCGGCACAATCCATAATCGCAGTGACCTGCGGTACGCCGATACCTGCGACTACGCGCGTGGTGCAAATGCTACCCGGTCCCATACCTACTTTTACTACGTCGGCGCCTGCCTTGACGAGCGCCTCGGTTGCTTCTGCCGTCGCAACGTTGCCGGCAATCACAGGCAAATCGGGGTGGCGATTTTTTATTGCGGAGACTTCTTCCTGAACCATTCTGCTATGCCCGTGCGCGGTATCGACGGTAATAATATCCACGCCGGCGGCAACCAGCGCATCTACGCGATCCAACGTATCCTTGCTCCTGCCGACCGCCGCGCCAACCAACAAACGACCTTTTGCATCCTTGCTGCCATTGGGATATTGAATGGATTTTTCTATATCTTTGATAGTAATAAGCCCCTGCAATCTAAACGAGTCGTCTACCAAAGGGAGTTTTTCTATCCTGTGTTTACCGAGAATTTTCGCCGCATCCTCAAGCGTAATGCCGGCATGCGCGGTCACGAGATTTTCTTTGGTCATGACGTTGTTTATCGGTTGATTAAAATTGGTTTCAAAGCGCAAATCGCGGTTGGTCAATATACCCACGAGTCTGTTGTCATGGTCAACGATAGGCACGCCGCTTATTTTATAACGAGCCATAAGCGCGAGCGCCTCCGTCACCATGTCTTCGGGATGAAGGCTGAACGGATCGGTAATAACGCCGTGTTCGCTTCGTTTTACCTTGTCTACCTGTTCGGCTTGTTTGTCTATGGACATGTTTTTGTGAATAAACCCCACGCCGCCTTCGCGAGCCATGGCTATAGCCATCTGATACTCGGTAACCGTATCCATGGCAGCCGACATAACGGGAATATTGAGTTTGATATGTTCACACAACTGCACCGACAAATCCACGTCTGCGGGCATAAAATTGCTCTCTCCCGGGACGATAAGGACGTCGTCAAAAGTCAAGCTCTCTTTAATAACTTTATTTATCATTTTTTCTCCCCTTATTTAAGCGGCGTTTATTATTTCGTACCAGTAATTAAACGCCGTAACGTATTTTTCGCCATTCTCCGCCGCGTAAGCGTTTGCCGACTCTTTAGTCAATCCTTTCGCCTCGATTAGCCGAGCCACGTCCCCCGCCATCGCTGCCTGTGCGTCCACGTAATTAATCGGCAAATCGGTTTTCTTAAAAGTATTGTCCGTTGTCGTAATCCAGTCAAACAGATTTACGGTGTCAAACAACACGCTTTCGTCCGCTATCTTCAAGTTGAGCAAAACGTTGTAAATCGTAGCTTCATCTGCTTTCTTGCTGTCTATGACGGCGTTGATATAAGCGGTAACGGGGCAAACGGAATTGTAATAGTGATATCCGCCGATACCTTCGCAATAATTGACGGTTTTTGCCCACACTTCGCCTTTGTCGTCACAACCGTCGTAAGTGCGCATCAAAGCGTAAACGTAGACAGTTTCTATATAATTGGCGGTCGCGCCGCTCGCACACCCCAACGCCTCGTCCTTTGCGTCGACGAAATCGGCGTAATCGGTGTCTTTGACGACGTAATCGTCACCTCTGACGAGCAAAGTTTCCCCCGCGTAAACGACGACGGAATAACTCTTGCCGGCGTTGGCTCTGACGAGCGCGGTATAATAGTCTTCTATCTGACCGGACTTTATCGCCGCTCTCAATCCAGTCCTCGCCGACAGTTTTTTAAATCCGACGGAGTTAAAAAAGTCGCTCGCGCCCGCAGGCGAACCGAGTGAAAATATCGTCAAAAACAAAACCACTATCAAAACGAGTGCGACGACAGTCTTGATTGTCGTAAAAAGGACGATTTTTTTCTTTGCGTTTTGCATATCGTTTTTCTCCAAATCAGTCGATGATTTTTACTTTTTTTCTTTAATTTCGATATCCGTCATTTTATCTATTCTTCTCTGGTGTCTGCCGCCTTCAAACTCGGTCTCGAAGAAAGTGTCGACGATTTTTAATGCCAACCCCGCGCCCGTAACTCTCGCGCCCAACGCAAGCATGTTGGCGTCGTTGTGACGACGAGTTGCTTCCGCACTGAAACAATCGCCGCAAAGAGCGCACCTTACTCCGTTGACTTTGTTGGCGCACATAGACATACCCACTCCGGTACCGCAAACGAGAATACCTTTTTCGCACTCGCCAGTCGCAACGGATTTTGCCGCCGCGTAGGCAAAGTCGGGGTAATCGCACGAATCGGAAGTGTACGTACCAAAGTCTTTTACCTCGTAATTTTTACTTTCGAGGTGTTTGATAATTTCGTTTTTGAGTTGCAGACCGGCATGGTCACAGCAAATTGCTATCATGATATTTCTCCTTTTGTTTCGCTTTACTGCGTTTTTTATTTTTTGTTTTTTTACATCGGTTTTTTTATTAAAGCATATTGTGTGCGGCGACTCGCTCGAGGCGGTTAAAAACGCTGTCGGCAAATTCGGTATCCAAGTCCCACACGATGATGATATAATCGTAATCTTTCTCAAGAGTACGCAACGCCCCGTAAAGGTTTCGGGCAAAATCTCTCTCGCTTTCACCCATACCGTACACGTTGAGATTGCGGGCAACCAACTCTCCTTTTAGTCCGTCAAGACACATGACGACGGGGTTTAAACCCTCGGCTTTTTTATCCGCGTAATGGGCGCAAACCTTCGCGACATCGCCGTCCGTGTTTAATATGCACGGACATGTCGGCGCGTAATGCTTGTATCTGACGCCGGGACTGTTGACTTTTTGCGTGGTATCCGTCAAAATCTCGACCTTTTTACCGATGACAGATTCTATATCGCTTGCGGTGATTACGCCGGGACGTAAAATAACCGGCACTCCGCTCGTAAAGTCCACTACCGTCGACTCTATACCGACCTCACACTTTTTACCTTTTAAAATGAGAGGAATTTTTCCGTTCATGTCGGCGTAGACTTCTTCCGCCGTGGTCGGACTCGGTCTGCCGCTCGTATTGGCAGAAGGCGCGACTATCGGCACGCCGCACGCCGCGATAAAACGTCTCGTTTCCTTGCATTTGGGCATACGCACGGCTATAGTGTCCAACCCGCCTGTCGCGATATCGGGAACGGAGCTTTTTTTAGGCAACACGATAGTAATGCTACCCGGCATGAAAGCTCCTATCACCTTTCGCGCGTCCGCGGGGACTACCGACGCCAAACGAAAGACGTCGTGTTTGTCGGCAATATGCGCAATCAACGGGTTGTCTTGCGGTCTGCCTTTTGCCTCAAAAATCGACGCAATTGCTTCTTCGTCAAATACGCTCGCACCGAGACCGTACACCGTCTCGGTAGGAAACGCCACTATACCGCCGTCTAAAATCAATTCTCTTGCTTGTTTAATACTCAAAAAATTAAGTTTTTTTATTAAAGTGTCCATTTTATTGATTTTATCAAATATTAAAAAATGTGTCAACAAAACTGCGGGGCATTAACCGTAAATGTTTCAAAAAAATTATTTATTTTTTTTGCCGAAAACGTTTGACATATTTAAAGTAAAATGCTAATATTAACCTGTTCGTAACGAACACCCCTTTTATTGCCTCTTAGCTCAGTCGGTAGAGCCCGCGGCTGTTAACCGCGTTGTCGTCAGTTCGAGTCTGACAGAGGCAGCCAAAAAAATAACGGCTTTCAAGCCGTTATTTTTTTATCCATTGCGAAAGCAATGGTATATCATCAGCCGTGCAGGCTGTATGCCCTTTCGCAATGATGATGGTGAATTGTCAAACTAACTGCAACAATTAGAAAGAAATAATTAAATAAATCTATCGGTTTTTGATAGTTTAATACTCTCTTTTTACTCTTACGTATTTTTACAACCCACTATATTACAAAGATACTCGCAAGAGCAACCGTCAGAATGAAAAATTTGTGCGGTTGTTTATTTTTTTAAGTTTTTTCAAATTTTAAAGGGGAAAACGGCATTTTTCTTTGAATAATTAGTTAGAAAACCTGCAAAGAGTCATTATAAAAAATAAATTTTAATAATCAATACAGGTTTATAGCGGAAATTTAAATTCCAAAATACAAAAAAACATAAAATATCATAAAATAATATTGAAAAACACTTGACAAATAATCTTATTACGTATATAACATAAGCAAGGAATTTGAAATGGAATATAGCGAACTGATTTTAGACATGCTTAATCGCATTGTAAAACTTGAAAAAGAAATAGAACTTTTAAAAAAAGAAATAAAACCATCTAAACAAGTTTCAAGAGAAATGTTTGTTGAAGAACGCCCTCTACAACGAGATAAAACGAGATATATGTTTAACGGCAACGTATATCTGAAAAACAAGCTTGTTTTAGCAGTTGTTAAGGACTACGTTTTAAAAAATCGAACGATAACGTGTAATGAGTTAAAAACGGTTTTTGATAAGTCATTGCAAGGCTCAATCGGTGTCGTAGAATATGAAATTATTGCAAAACTGCGCAAAGATTATCAAGTTAGGTTTTTTGAAAAAGAAGATGAAATTTTACGATTAGTCGACGGAAATATGTTAGTATGCTCACAATGGGGGATTTTGAATATATCCAATTTTATTAAAAGAGCAGAGCAACTTGGCTATCAAATCGAACAAATCGTAAGAGAATAAAATCATTAAGGAGAAGTATTTATGAAAAACGGCGACTTTATTAAGGCAAACGATCATGCGGATTTTTTAAACCAAGCCTTTGGTACAAACTATAAAAGATGGATGAAATCTGCTTGGCCTTATGACAACGACCATCTTGTTTGGATGGTACGTTTTGATCACGTAAACAGAGATGGCTGGAGAAATATTTTTGAAACTAACGAACGAATAAAAGAAGATAATTTATATGAGCGCAAGATTTGGGCCGGAATACCTCTGAAAAAATTAGTGAAATATAAAAGAATAGTCATTGAAGTAAGAGACGAGCATCCAAGAAAATATATCTTTAGGGGAATTTATAAATACGACGAAGAAAATAGCGATCCTTACGTGGTTCATTATTTTGACAAAATAGCAGATGAATTTTAATTAATAAGAAGGAAAATCAAACACAAAATAAAATGTCGACTGAAAAGCGACTGTAAACAACATAAAAGTGATAACGTAAATACAAAATACAATTTATAATTTTTAGGAGGTTTTTTAGGAGTAACATGGTATGTTTTTACAGTATAGATGATGATTTAAAAGACGACAACTTGATGTATGCATCCCCTATCCCCGATGACTCTATTACAGGAGGCGCGTGATGTCGTGGCACTGGCAGCTATTTGCGGTGGCATTCGTCATATTTGCTATTATTGTATCCCTCAAGGAGGATGACGTGCTATGATACCTAACACATTAGAAGGTGTACGTCAAATATCATTTTTTCAATGGAAAAACGGCATTTTTCTTTGAATAATTAATTAAAACAAAATTTCGGAACATTTAGGAGGTTTTTGGAGCAATATGATTAATTTTACTAGGCTTACCGAGACAGGTGATTATTTTAAAGAAAAGGGTATATATCAAATGTCATTAGAACAGTTGATCTCCTTTAAGGAAAAAACGCCTAACTCTATCAAAAACTATATCAAACATTTTGGTGTTTACGACACCGTCAAACACCATGGTGTTACTGAAAAGCATGGAGTTTTTAACGAATTAGAATCCGATTTGCAGTATATAAAGCAATATTACCGACAATTGGAACGGCTGTGTTTCGTAGAGGTGTGCAAGTTGATAATTGCTCATGAGGATTGCAGCGAGGAATTAAAAGAAGACTGTATGCAATACATAAATACATGACGATATAATCGAGAAAGGCTTGTACAACGAGAGCAGGAGTTTATAAAATATACGACGAATTAAGAGGTAATTGATATGACATATAAAAACACTAAAATTGTATATGAAACGGGTTCCTTAAAAGGCACCTATAATGAATCTGTGATTTATAATACGACTATGTATCATTATATTAAAATCATCAAACATGGCAAAACTTTTTATTTCGGAAATTACGCATTAGACAAAGCCGTTAAAATAAGAGAAGCTTTACGCAGAAAATATCAAAGAAAATATCAAAACGTCCAGATATTTTCTACGACAAAAGAAATGTGCTAAAATTCAGATAATTTAATTACCGATTTTACCGAAAAGCACCCCAAAAGCTTGAAACGACTTTTGGGGTGCTTTTCGGTATTATCAATACATCTTCCCTGTTTTGTATTTAACAATATTTAGCAAAATACTTTAAAGATATTCCGTCTTGCGCGCCGACTCGTACTATTTAAAATATTTTCTTGCTAAAGACTTTACGTTGTATTCTTTATAATTTCCTTGGTTATCAAACTGACCTATCGTAAACTTTTTGCTAAAAGTAGTCGTTTTTCCGCAAGCGGAACACGTACATTCAAAATCAAGTGTTGCAACTTGTTTGCTATCGTTTTCTATAGAAACGTTATCCGTTTCCCAAGCGATATCTTCTTCATAATCGTATTTTTTACCGCAATATGGACAGTAAGAGCGTTTTATCCTCACCCTATCTGCAATCGTTGCTATAGCGGCTATAAAAATTATTGCGGCAAAAACTATCACAAATCCCCCGAAATCGGTGAAAGAAATCAATATTCCTCCTCCCGCAAAGCTAATCGCTGCAATTAAAATCAATACAATTATCGCCGTTTTATTCTTTTTTAAAGCTTTTTCTCTTTGTGTCATTTGTTCTCCTTTTATCAAATCCGACGCGCAATGAACGGAAATCGGCTGAGCTTAAATAAAAAGCGCTAACCTTTTGATTTAATTATAGTCAGTTATTAACTGACTGTCAAGCGAGAACTGACTATTTGCTGTATGATTTTTTTATGAAATTTACAAAACGTTTTAACGAGGTACTTAAACAAAGCGGAAAAACACAAGCGGAAATCGCAAGAGCACTCAATATCACCAAGCAATGCATAAACGATTATAAAACGGGGAAAAGCGTCCCTTCGATAGCGACGCTTTTTGCATTGTGCAAATATTTAGACGTTTCGTCCGACTACCTGTTGGGTTTAACGGATTATTAAACGTTGCTTGTATACGTTGTGTCATTAAATAAAACGTTTTAAGGTTATCAAAAACGCTCTTAGCGTGCTATCGCACGTTAAGAGCGTTTTTTATCGTCGTCCGAATCCAGACATTTTGCATGCCCTATATTGATACAATAACTAATGCCATACTCGCAGTGTTCACACGCGCTGCTTTCTCTTATATCACGTATTTCGCAGTGTCGAGCGTAACTTCGATTTTCGGCGCGCGTCTCCATTATAAGTGGTATAACAATAAACACCGCCAACACCACTATAAAGCTCGCTATCGATAAAATAGTCAACCCCATTTCGTTATCTTTTGGCTCCCGCGCCGATAGTCGCCAGACCGGCAACGGCACCACCTATCATGGTCAGGAAAGCACCCGTGTATACGGAAAAAGTGTATTTGCCCGTCACTCCGAATAAAGTCGTTTCGGTACTGTTTTTAGAACAAAACACAAATGCAAATACGGCAAGCAAGATAGCGGCAATCAGTAAAACCGCACCGACCAACGGCGCAATTTTTTTACACGGCTTGTTATTTAAAAGCACCGAAACAAGACTAAACGCCGTCGCACATATAGCGAGACCGAATACGACGTACGCAAATGCGTTTACTAAGTCGTACATCTCGAGGTCGCTGTCAGCCAAAGCGCTCAGTTTATAAAACTGCACGTCTGTTCCCTCGAAAATCACGACGTTCAATTTGGCGGTGCATTTAAAAAAGTCCCCGAAAACGCCTATTATCACAGCCACGAGCCCCGCGACTGCGAGCAACGCGCATATTGCGTTGACGATACTCGGTTTTGTGCCTTTCTTTCCTTTTTTCTTTGCCATAAAAAATCCTCCCCTTTATACTGAAATTTTATCTTTGTTAATTGTATCATAAATCCGCAGACAATGCAACTATCCGTAAAAATTATTTCTTTTATTTCCACCCGTGTGCCGCAAAAAGCTACAAATCGGCAATATTTGTCAATGCTAAACTCTCGTCGTCGTTTATCCGCGATATCCTTGCCAATGCTCGTTTTTCGTGGTATAATAGGCAAACAAAAAATAACCGGAGGAGAAAGATGTTTTTTACAGTATTTATCATGGTCGGCGTTGTCGTCGGCGTTTATATTCTTTTTAAAAAACTCAATCCCGACAAAACGGAAAAATTTGTCGCCAAGGCGTTAAAAATAGCGGCGATCGTTTTTTTCGCGGCATACGTGCTGAGCGTACTACTCCCCGACTCCTTTATACGCAGTCTCACTTACGAAGAGGCAAAAAACAACCCCTTGCGCCCTTTCGCGGTTTTAAGATGGCTTAATGCGCTGGTGGCGATATCGCTGCCGATGGCGGTTTTTACTAAAAACAAATACTTTAAAAACGTCGCGGTTTTTATATGTATACCTATAACAATCGTTGCGATATGTTTTTCCGACGCTTACGTTGCGGGTTTTTTGGACGAGGCAGGCAGAGGACTCAATACAATCGACGGGCTGAGCGAGACAATACGGGCGTTGTTGTTTGACAAAACTTTTAGGAGCGTATGTTTGTACGGCTTTCGCGCGTTGCAACTTTCTATCCCGATTTTACTTGCGCTAAACGAAAAATCGATTTTTGAGAAAAAAGATATTAAAGAAATCGTCGGCACTCTCGTCGTCGCAATCGCAGTCACCTTAGGCGCCGTACCGATTTACGTCCCTCAATACCTATTTGGATATACCGACGTTATTTTCGACAAATTTTCTCTTCCTCAATTTTTATGGATGTTTTTTATCGCGGCGGAAATCGTGGTTTTATACCGAATATTTAAAGACAAAGACGACGACGCCAAAAACGCGCTCTGCCTGACGCTTGCGCTCATGCTCGTGTGCCAATACACACAGATGTTTGGCGCAGTGTCGATTAGCGCAAAACGATTGCCTTTTCAACTATGCAATATAGGCAGTTTTCTCGTATTGACTGCCGTCATCACTAAAAATAAGAAAATTTTTGATTTTACGATAATAGTCAACGTAGTGGGAGTATTGATAGCGGTAGCCATGCCCGACCTCAACGGCGAGGGGCTGTTTCATTTGTGGAACGTTCACTTCGTGCTCGAACACACCAATGTTCTCGTCGTGCCGGTACTCGCTCTGTTGTTAAAAATCGCACCTCCGATCGACGGCGACACCCTGAAAAATTTTTTGGCGGGATACGGAATATATTTCGGCTCGGTATGGGTATTGGGCACGGTGTTTAACGCGATATACGCCGCGTACGGCATTGCGTTTTTTAAGGGCGTAAACTATATGTTTATGTTTGACGCCAAAGTCGCCGACGGCACGTTGAAAGGAGTGGGCAAACTGTTTGACGTCAACTTGCAGATAGGCAATGCGGTAATATACCCGCTCGTGACCTTTCTCGTCTTTATCGTTTTCGGTGCGGTTTGTTTTTTTGCATACCTGCTGTTAAGGCTTGCTTATTCCGCCAAAACACGCCGCGCCAAAACAAACGGTCAGAGCGATTAAAAAAGCGTCGACGTTTTTCTTTTCACCAATACAAAACCCCCTCTCGTGCGAGAGGGGGTTTCCTTTTATCTTTGCTAAGCGTAAGTTATACAATACCCTGAGCGATCATTGCGTCTGCAACTTTCTTGAAGCCTGCGAGGTTGGCGCCTTGGACAAAGTTGTTACCTTCGATACCGGCAGCGTGCAACGCGTCGACGATTTGCTTAAAGATGTTAGCCATAATACCCTTGAGTTTCTCATCGACTTCTTCTTTAGACCAAGCAAGTCTCTCGCTGTTTTGCGACATTTCGAGACCGGAAACAGCTACGCCGCCAGCGTTAACAGCCTTGGACGGGCAAACGATAATGCCGTTTTCTTGGAAATAAGCGACTGCCTCGTTGGTGGTGGGCATGTTGGAAACTTCGTTGAGGATTTGAACGCCGCCCATCTTGACGGTAGCCCGAGCGTCCTCGAGAAGGATTTCGTTTTGACGAGCGCAAGGCATATAAACGTCGGCTTTGACGTTGCCCCAAGGTTTCTTGCCGGGTACGAACTCATAACCGAATTTGTCGGCAAACATCTTGACGATGTTCTTGTGGCTGGCTTGCATTTCGAGCATGTAGGGGATTTCTTCCGCCTTGATGCCGTTGGGGATATAAACGTAACCGTCGGGACCGGAGAGGGTCAAAACTTTGCCGCCGAGCTCGGTGATCTTGGTGGTTGCGCCCCATGCTACGTTGCCGAAACCGGAGATAGCAAAGGTCATACCCTTAATGTTTTTGCCGAGATAAGCCAAAACGTTGGTGAGGAAATACGTTGCGCCGAAACCGGTTGCTTCGGGTCTGATGAGGCTGCCGCCGAAAGACAAACCTTTGCCGGTCAAAACGCCGTTTTCATACTGGTTGCGGATACGTTTGTATTGTCCGAACAAATAACCGATCTCTCTGCCGCCTACGCCCATGTCTCCTGCGGGAACGTCGAGGTTGGGACCGATATGACGATAAAGCTCGGTCATAAAGCTCTGGCAGAAACGCATAACTTCCGCATCGCTCTTGCCTACGGGGTCAAAGTCGCTGCCGCCCTTGCCGCCGCCCATGGGGAGAGAAGTCAAACTGTTTTTAAAGGTTTGCTCAAAGCCCAAGAACTTGATGATGGAAAGGTTGACGTCTTTTTGGAAACGCAGACCGCCCTTGTAGGGACCGATTGCACTGTTAAATTGAATTCTATAACCACGGTTGACGTGAGGTTTGCCTTGATCGTCCGTCCAGGGAACTCTGAACATGATTTGGCGTTCCGGCTCAACCATGCGTTCGAGGATAGCGTTTTTACGATAAAGTTCTTCATTCTTTTCGACCAACGGCTCGAGAGAAGTCAAAACTTCCGTCACTGTTTGCATAAACTCAGGTTGTCCCGGGTTTTTAGCTGCTGTTGCATCAATAACTTCTTTGATGTAGCTGTTCATAAAAATTCCTCCAAATTTTAGGGGATATCCCCTCTTTTTTTTGTACGGCTTAATTATAGTTTTTTAAACTGACCTTGTCAAGCAAAAAACGAAAGTTTCATGCAAGTTGACGATAAAATTTGCCGCGCCGTCACGATGCTTTAAAATACCATTTTTTTTAAAAAATCTCATGACGAGGATAAAACCTACCGCATTGCGTTTTTAGTTGACTAAAAGCGAAAAAAGCGATATAATTGTTTTTAGACGCTATACCGTTTCGGTTCGGCGGTCGATAAACAAGCGAAAAGGAGTAAGACATGGGTACGACAAAGCGTTTAATACATATTTTCGGCGGATTGATTCAGTTGTTGCTGGGCATCGCCGTCTTGTTTGCCGCGGGAGCGACGTTTTACAACTGGGTGATATCGCGCGCTTACGACGCCGTATTAAGCGTCACTATGATTAATCTCGTCAGGCTGACCGGCTGGAGCGAAACCGCCCTCGCCGTCGTGACGCCGATAGCTTTTCTTTTGTTTGGATTAGCGTTGGTTTTTACGGCGACGGACCTCATGAGTAGTCCGTACACAGACAAGACGAAAAAGCATTGCCGCGAAAAGAGGTTTTTATCAGTCCTGTCCGCCCTGCTCGACGGTACGGCATGCGTTTTTATTTTTAAAAACATGTTCAACGACGATACGGCAAAGTTTGCTCGGTTTGCCTGCATACTCTTTTTGCTGCTTGCGGCGGCTGAGCTGACTACCGCCTTTTTGAGCTATACCAAGCATCTCGACAAAAAACGTTTTGCGACGGATATAGACGAGCAAAAAGACGACTCCGTCCAGACCACCGTCAACGCGGAAGAATTTAACGAAAGAGCCGCTTTATTGCGAAAACTATACGTGAAAGGAAAAATCAACGAAAATACCCTTAAAAAAGGTTTGTCGATACTAATGTCTCTCCCCGTAGACATGCCTTTGGAATTTAAACTAAAACACCTCGATACCTTTGTCAAGAAAAAACTACTGAGCGCAAACGATTTGCCTTTTTACGTATGCAAAGCCGTTATCGCGCCTTGCTCGTCGTCTACCAAAGAGAGATTAAAATACGTCGAGTCGCTCCACACCAAAGGCATCGTCAACGAAGCCGCTTTCAACTTTATCGTCGAAAAACTAATGGGCCCCGCTCCGCAAACCGCGCCGAGTCAAACCAACCGCTGACGGCAACGAAAAAACTCGGGATACGGCAAAAAACAGGCGGACGGGTATCGCCCAACCAACCGATACGCACAATATCTACTTTGCCGTGCGTTGTCGGGCAATAACTGTTTTTTTATTAAAAAACCCCAAAAAACGGCGACAAAACCGAGCCTTTTTACAGACGCGTTTTTACCGCCGTTTTCATTTTTATTTTAATCCTTCTACCTGTCCGACAGCCGACTCACGCCAAACCTGCCTGCGACAGCACTCGGTAAAGACTCAACAAATCGTCGTCGCCGAGTTTGTTCACTTTTGCCGTGTTTTTGAGCCCCACCCACGCTTGACGTATCGTTTCATCGTCGCGCTTTAATATAGCGTTGCCGAGAGAAACGGCTGCCAGCGTGCACTCGTTTCGGCTGCTTGCGGAACGAAAAGAATCTCCGTTTATCGTCTTGCAAAGCGTTTCTATCTCTTTAGTAAGCTGTTTTACGTCGTCGTCCGTCAAGCAAGACGCCAAAGCACTATCCGCCTCGTCATCATCCAGAAAGGTCCTTTCGCCGAGCAAAATACTCTCGCCCGCATTTTTAAACGGATACAATACTCCGTTGCAAAAACGCTGAAAGGACGCAAAGTCGTCGGTATCGGAAAAAAACTCCTGCAAAAATTGCAAAAAATTACGTCGTCCCTCGTCTATTTCCGCCAAAAGACACACGACCAGACTAAAACAACGATATTTATCCGCAGGCAATACGAATTTCAAATGAGCTTTGCCGTCCTTAAAATAAAACACGCGACTGCGTTCAAACTCTTCGACGTACGACACGTGCGCCAAACTGTCGGAAAGAGCCTCGATAAACGTCGGCGTCGTCGCGATACACCTCAAAAGGTTGCTCAACGCTTTTTGAAATAAAAGCAGGTGACTGTCTACGAGTTCGTCCACACGAGAACAAAATATCGCCGCCGATTTTTGATTCGCTGTCATTTGTCCCCTCCTTCCGTCAAATTATAGCACAACGGGAAAAAATAAACAACAGAAAATAATAAAAAAATAAATTTAGTCAAATAAGTTGTAATATTTTTAACTTTGTATTAAAATGTATTTGGTGCGACGTTTTGCATCGTTTTTATATTTTGAGTAAAAAACGTGCAATTTTTTACGTCGCGTGAGGTTGGTTTGGCAGATTTTGTATTGGATGCCGCGCAAAATAAACTATTGTTGCTGTTTGTATTTGACAAGATGGAGATGCCGCTGACGGAAGACTCTCTGTCCGATTTGTGTTGCAGCTCAAACGGCTGGTTAAACTACATGGACTTTAAGTTTGCGCTGACACAGCTCATCGAGGCAAATTTCGTCTACCACACAAACAAAAACAGCAGCGGTTCGCCGTTGTACACCATTACGCCCGAAGGTCGCGTATGTCTGGCGCATTTTTTCGTAAGGCTTCCGTCGAGTCTGCGCGAACAAATAAGCAACTGCGTCAAACTCAGCCGTCTCACCTACCGCCGCAAACAAGAGTATTTTAGCGACTACCACAAAAACGCAGACGGCACGTACGACGTGATTTTAAAAATCCTCGAACCGACTCAACAGCAACCCACCCTCGACGTCAAGATAAACGTCCCAAACCGCAGCATCGCAAAGTTTATCTTTACCAAATGGGAGGACAAAGCCGCAAACGCTTTTCAAATGCTGTACGACTACCTGAGTACAGACTGACGACGGCAACTGCAAAACACGCGACGCCAATCGCGCACATTGATTGCATATCGGCAGCAAAAACGCCGTTTTTTTAAAAAAACAAAACATTTTTAATCAAATCGATTGATTTTTTTTTCGTTTTGTTATATTATAAACGAGTTGCGAGGTGTAGCGCAGTTGGTAGCGCGCATGGTTCGGGACCATGAGGTCGTGGGTTCAAATCCCGTC
>CAZTCB010000022.1:0-21977 GCA_964612455.1 uncultured Subdoligranulum sp.
CGACGCCGCCACCGGCACGCTGACGATCAGCGGCAGCGGCAAAATGGCGGATTATGACTATAAGGACTACCAGCCATGGAAAGATTTCCGCAACGAAATCAAAAAGGTGGTCATTGAGGGCGGTGTGACAACCGTCGGCAAATATGCTTTCTGCGAATGCACAAATCTGACGAGCGTTGAAATATCCGACGGCGTAACGAGCATCGGCAACGTAGCTTTCTGGGGTTGTGAAAAGCTGACGGATGTGACCTTCCCCGAAAGCATCCAAGAGATCGGTACAAGTGCGTGTCAGGAGTGCTATGAGTTGACGAGCGTGACATTCCCGGGCTATGTTACAAGTATCGGAGATTATGCGTTCGGCTGCGTTTTCGGCGACGGCAAGCTGGCGAGCGTGACCTTTGCCGCCGGTGTGGGGAGCATTGGAGAAAATGCGTTTAGGGGCAACGCATTTACGAGCATTACCTTCACCACCGATGTGGGTAGCATCGGACAACGAGCGTTCGGCAACTGTAACGAGTTGACGAGCGTGACTTTCTTAGGAAAAGTCGGAACGATTGTGTCACAGGTGTTCCAAGGCTGCAACAATCTGCAAACTGTGATCTTCTCCGATAATGTCGGATGCATTGATTCAAGCATATTCAAGGACTGTGCAAATCTGGAGAACATCACTTTTATCGGAGAAGTGGAGAGTATTAAGACATGGGCATTTAGACGCGCAGACAAGTTGAAGTACATATGTTTCTTCGAAAATGTGAATGCCATTGACGACGACGCTTTCTACGATATTAATGACACCTGCGTTATCTACTGCTACACCGACAATTCGGTCTTGCTAAACGCGAAACGGTCGGACAGCGAGAATATCACCGTCAAACCCTTGAACGGCAAGCTGGGTAACATGACATGGAAGCTCACGCCCGACGGTACGCTGACCGTCAGCGGCAGCGGCGATTTGAGTAGCTACACCGCCGATACCGCACCGTGGAAGAGCTTGATCGATAACGGCTTGGCCAAGAATGTCATCATCGACAGCAATGTGACGTACCCTGCAGCGCTGTTCAGCGGTTATCACACCGTCACCTTTAAGACGGACGACACGACCACTTACGCCACCGTGCTGGTAGCCGACGGCGAGACCGTTCCCGAGCCTGCCGATCCCACCAAGGGGGGATATATATTCGCGGGCTGGTACAACGGCGATGCGAAGTATGACTTTACCGCCGCCGTCAACTCCGCCCTCGAACTGACAGCAAAATGGGAAAAGCCCGACTATGCGAACGATTTGGAGAAGGCGCAGAAAGACCTTGAAGACGCGGTACAGAAGTTGGAAGACGCCGTTGCAAAAAACAAAACAGATATTGATGCGGAGATCAAAAAGGTAAACGATGCAATCACCGATTTGCAGACCGCTCTGGGCGGCAAGGCGAACACGGCTGACCTCAACTCGCTGAGCGCGACGGTTGACGCACTGAATACGGCTATTCAAGCATTGCAGGACGCGCAGAGCAACTATTCAACGACCGCCGAGATGAACACGGCGATAGCGAACGCGGTCAACGCGGCAAAATCCACGCAGGATACCGCCATCGACGAGCTGAAAACGCGCTTGAGCACCGCAGAGGCAAATATCACGAGTTTGACCGCCAACAAGGCAAGCAAAAACGAGCTCGAAACCGCAGTAAACGAGTTAAAGGCACTTATAAACGCACTCGATGCCGTCAAGGACAACTACGTCACGGCAGACACCGCGCTTAAAACCGAGCTTCAAGCGCAAATCAACAGCGCAAATACCGCGCTTAGCGCCGCGGAGGCAAAAATCGCCGCGTTGGAGTCAGACGTTGCCGATATCAAACGGCAAATCAACGCGTTGGAAACGGCAAAGACAAAGCTGGAGCAGGATATTGCAAACAAGGCTAATACGGCAGACGTCAACAAGAGCATTGACGCACTGAATACCGAGATAACCAAACTTAATACCGCGCTGAGCGGCAAAGTATCTCAAACCGATTACGACACGCTGAAAGCGGCAGTCACGGCACTGCAAAGCGCAGTCGACGCGCTTAACGCCGCCAAAAACGACTACGCGACCGCCGACGAGGCACTCGAAACCAAGTTGAACCAAGCCATCAAGGACGCCAACGACGCGCAGGACACCGTCATCAAGGCACTAACCGACCGCGTGACCGCCGCCGAAGAAGCAGTTAAAAAACTGCAGACCGACAAGGCTGACGCGGCGACGATGAACGAGGCAGTCGAAAAATTGCAAAAAGCAATCGACGCGCTGGAAGCGGTCAAGGACGACTACAAGGGTGCCGATGAAGAGCTTGAAAAACGGCTGACCGCAGCCATCGAAAGCGCAAAGGACGCGGCGATTTCCGCAGCGAATGACGCGCTTGAAAAAGCCAAAAACGAGCTTAACGAAGCAATCGACAAGAAAGCCGACGCTACCGCGCTCGCCGAGGCGATTGAAACTCTAAACAATGCCATTGCCACCGCGCAAAAAGCGGCGCAGGATTACGCCGACGCGCAGGACGCAGCGCAAAAAGCGACGTTGGAGAAGACACTTTCCGACGCCGAGTCCACGCTCAAAGGCTTGATTAACGACGTACAGATTAATCTCGACAAAGCGGTCAGCGACCTGAACACAGCCATCGACGACGGCGACAAAGACCTTGCAGACAAAATCACCGCGCTGAATACGGCACTCGAAACCGCACAAAAGACGCTCGAAGCCGCCGACAAGGCAAACGTTGACCAACTTAACAAGGCAATCGCCGACGCGCAGACCGCATTGCAAGCAGCCGTCGACAAGGTTGCAAGCGACCTCGCGGACGCAACGACGGAATTGAAAGCGAAAAACGCAGAATTGGAGGCGAAGGACGCCGCGCAACAGACCTTTATCGTGGTCGTGTGCGTCATCGCGTGCGTCTCCCTTGCGGGCAATATAGCAATTTTCACGGTGACGTTCATATTAAAGCGTAAACGTATACACTAACAAAAAAATATCCATCGGCTATGCCGATGGATATTTTTTGCTACTACGTAGCGTGTTTTTAAGACTTTTTAAGCCAAATCAAACGATAAAAATGAAAAATCCCACAAAAAAAGAAATACAAGACAAACTTCTCTCGGAACAACTTCGCTTTAAAGAGCTGTTTGAAACAATCCTCGACGAATGTGAGTTTTTTAATTTTCACGACAATTTATTGTTGGCGGTTTTAAAAAGAGCAATCGACGTCGTGGATACCGTCGGCTACGCACTGCGAAAATACAACCTTAATACGCTTTATCCACTGCTCAGACTGCAAATCGATAATTGTTTGATATTGCAAGCCGCACTACTGCACAAAGACAACTCAAAATTTTTCGATAAGCTGCTCGATAAAGATTTTCAACCGAAAAACTTTAAAATACCTCTCACCGACCAACCGATGACGGAAAGAAAATTGGCAAAGATTTTAACCGACGATTTCCCCGATTTTTTAAGTAACTACGAGTATTGTTGCGATTTCGTGCACTTTACGAGCCTATCCCTCGCACTCCCCGTAAGGAAAACGGAAAAATTGACGTTTAAGATGAGTGCCGAAACAGGAAACAAAGAGGACAAATACCGCATATTCTACTTTGCTCCTAAACTATTCGATACAGACGACGTATTGATAACTCTCGTCAACAAATGTCGCAAAGAATTCGCACCCTTTAAGGGGTAGCGCAGACGCCAAAAGTCAATTTCACGCCGTAAAAGCACAAAATCACGAGTGACCGATACTGTCACTCGTGATTTTCTTTCGTTTAATCGCGATTTGAAAAAAATCGTTTTTCTATTTACTTTCCGCCTCGTCGAGGAGTTTGTTGTATTCTTCAAACACCACGTCTATGATTTCGTCGTCAAGTTCTATTTCAAATTTATCGGCGCCGTCTTTGTTTCTCGAGACTCTGAACACAAGCGCCTCGTCATCGCTCATTCCTTCAAGCAACTCTACCGGTTGCAGAATAACGTAATAGTTTCCTTTATACGCTATACCCGCTATCTCGATAAAATCGACTTCCTGACCGTCTGCGGTGAGCAAAGTAACAACGTCGTCGTCGACCGAGTCCTTGCCGTTAACCAAAGAATCGTTGACCGTTTTTTCGTCTGCCATAAAAATCTCCTCCTTATCGTTTGACTTTCAGAGCCGTCGACTCTTATTTTAATTATATACGACGATAGGGCTATTGTCAATACCTTTAAAAAAATCCGATAAAAAAAATCCGATTCACTCGACCAAGCCGTATTTTGTTTTTACTCGGTCGAGTTTTTCAAGCATCGGCTCGGCAATCACAACAAGGAAAAACGCGGTAGCGAAAGCGTGCACCAAATCCATGGGAAAACCGGTTACGTAATAAGCAAAAATAATTTCCCAACTGAGGTTTTGACTGCTCCACAACAGCGCCGACGCAGGGTTCATTATCCCGCCGTACACTACGACCGCGCATATCGCCCCAAACACCGCGAGAGAAATTTTGTCGCGTCTGAGCAAACCTTTTTTAAACAGCACCCCCGCCAAAAAACCTATCAATCCCATTGCAAACATTTGCCACGGCGTCCACGGTCCCTGACCGAAAATCATATTTGACGTAAGCATCGTCAACGAACCGACCAAAAACCCCGTCTCTCCGCCGAAAGCGACGCCCGCAATAATAGTTAGCGCCAAAACGGGTTTAAACTGCGGTAACATAAAAAACACCGACCGCCCCGCAACTGCTATCGCGACGAGCACGGCAATAATGACGAGCTCGCGCGCTTTGGGTTTTCGCCCTTCAAAAACGAGGAAAAACGGCAACATACACTCTATCAATATGGCAACCGAAACGACGTTGTAGCTACCGTCGCCCAGATAATATACTCCGACAAATAAAGTCAGCGGTACCAGCAATAACACGAGCAACGCCGAGATAACCGTCCGTTTTGCAAGTTTTCGCTTTTCGCGAGGCATTTGGACGCCGACGGGTGGCGACGAACGCCGCGTCACCGCCAATACGACGACAAACAAAAGCAGGATAAACACCGCGTCGACAACAAGCTGCTTGGTACTCTCGGCGGTCAATCCGCCTTTCGTAATCAATTGCGACAAATCGGTAATGCTCGTGGCGTACACAAATACCGCCACGGCAAGCGTCCCGCAAACGGCAGCAACGATTTTTCGCCACAACGGCAGTTTTTTATTTGCCTCCCCCTTTGCCTCCGTTTCTTTGGTCGTTGTCGGTTGTATTTCCGCCATCGACGGGGACGGGTGCGGTTTAGACGTATCGCAAACAAGGTTTTTTGGCGTTTTTAAGACACCTAGCCGATATAATACGTCCTCTGCGGTAATCGCCTCGCCAAACAAATGCCTCGACATTCGATTTGCCGAAGTGGTGTAAAACTGATTGCCCGTAAAAAACCGTCGCGGAGTGCCCTCGGAGACTATGCCGCCGTCAAAAAACAACGCGCACCTGTCCGCGTATTCCGCACAAAACTCCACATCGTGACTAATCATAAAAACGCTTTTCCCCGACGCAGTGAGTTGTTTTAAAACGCAGGCGAATTCTTCTTTAAACTCGGCGTCAAACCCCTTGGTCGGCTCGTCCATAAATAACACGTCTGCATCGGTCAACAACACTTTCGCCAACGCAAGCCGCTGCTGCTCCCCTCCGGACAAGTCATACGGGTGACGATTTAACAGATTTTCGAGTCGGCATTGTCGTATTACCTCAGTCGTCCTGACATCTCTCTCGTCTTTGTCGGCGATATCCTTTGACATGTCGTACAAATCCTCGCGGACGGTCTTTTTTAAAAACAAAGTCTGAGGATTTTGCGGCAACACGCCAATCCTCGCATCGCACTTTATTTCTCCGCGATAGGGTTTTTCAAGACCGGATAAAAGTTTTAAGGTAGTGGTTTTTCCCGTGCCGTTTCCGCCGAGCAAACAAAACATTTCACCAGCATACAATTTAAAATCGAGTCCTTTTACGACGTCGGGAAGGTTTTTTTCATACTTAAAAAACACGTTATCGGCAGTCAAAACTTCTTTTTGCCCGACGAAACGATTTTCCTTTGCGGGCGGAACAAACGAGCGGGTTTTTGCATACTCGGTCAAAAAAACACTACCCTCGCCTATGGTCAGGGGGCAAGGCAAATCGGTGTCGCACTCTGCCCATACGCGCATTGCCACGGGCATTGACCCAAACACTCCGCTACCCGACTTTTTCAGGCTCTCGCCCACCTCTTTTACGCTACCCGTGTGCGTTATCGTGCCTTTTTCCATAACGGCGACTTTGGTCGCGACAGGCAATACTTCCTCGAGCCGATGCTCGGTAAGAAGCATAGTAACCCCGAGTTCTCTGTTGATTTTGGTCAGCATTGACAAAAAATCCGACGCAGAGACTGGATCGAGTTGCCCCGTAGGTTCGTCAAGAACGAGGACGTGGGGATTGAGCGTCATAACAGCCGCAAGATTAAGTATTTGTTTCTGTCCGCCGGACAACTCCGACGTGTTTTTATAAAACCAATTTTGAATTCCGAAAAAAGACGCCATTTCCGCCACTTTTTTTCGTATGGTCGGAGTGTCCGTTCCGAGGCTTTCGAGCCCGAAAGCAAGTTCATGCCACACTTTGTCGGTGACTATCTGGTTTTCGGGAGATTGAAGTATAAAACCTATTTCGCTCGCCTGTCGACGAGTATCGACGTCGTCGAGTTTTTGTCCCTCGAAACGCACTTCCCCCGTCCTGACCCCGTGCGGGGCAAGGCAACTTTTTAACGAACGCAACAAAGTGGTTTTTCCGCAACCAGACCGCCCGATAAGCACGAAAAAATCGCCCTTGTTTACCGTCAGATTGACGCTGTCGAGGGCTTTTTCTTCCTGCTCGGGATAATAAAAATCTAAATTTTCTATTGCAAAAGTTTCCACCTTTTCTCCTCGTAGGCGTTGGTCAAAAAAGGCGTGACCAATACCGCCGCGTACACCACGAAAAACGCAATACTCAGCGCGTCCGTCGGCAAAGCAAAATAAATATCGGGAAAATACGAAGTCTTAAACGCGCCGCAAATTGCGCCGCCCGCGACGAAAATCCCCGCAAAAAGTATCCAGACGAGCATGCTTTTGTCTCTGTCGTATAGACGATAGTTTGAAAAAGCCGTTCTCCCTTTTAGTCCGTACCCGCGGCTTTTCATGCTGTCTGCGGTTTCTATCGAGTTTTGCATCGCCCATGTAACCATCACGGACAGTATAGACGCGGCGATTTTTAAACGCCTGAACAAACTGCCGCTCGACACGTCTCTGCCGACGCAACGTTGAGCGACCGTTATCTCCTTTATCTGCCTCTTAAACCTCGGCACAAACCTCAGCGCCATACTGATGACGAGCGACAGCGACGGAATAACCCTGCCGAAAATATAAATAAATTTGTCCGATGTAAATTCTTCGTTGAAAGCACAAAACCACATGATGACGGTAACAAACATCGTCCCCGCCGAAAAACCGTACATTACGCTCTCCAGCGTCAACGGGTTTCCGCTCGGCAAATAACACAGGCGCGTTACCCCGCCATGGCTAAAAGCGGGGTTTATTATCGCAGTGAGCAAAAAAATCGGCAGTGCAAACTTAAACAACGTAGAAACCGCCTTTTTGCCGCAAACCTGCACGGCGTAAAGCAAAGAAACCACGAGTGCCGCCATCTGACAAAACGGATGACTGAAAATCATGCCGTAAAGCAAGGCGACGATATAAAAACAAAAGCCGACTATGGGATGAAAGTCACCGAAAGAGTCATGTCTCATATTAAAACAGCCAATTTCCGCCGATATCTTTGCCGAGATCGCAAGTATATCGCCACTCGACGACGTCGCCTTGCGAGAGTCTGTATCGCGAGCAACCGTAGTTGGGGTACCACCCGTTGACGCTGTACATCCATCCCGACAAATTGCCGCAATCAAATTCGTAAAGATTGTTGATACCCTCGACGTAAACGCTGTTGTACATAGGCGTCCAAGAGTACTCGAGATGGATATCGTTGTTGCGGCAGATGCGTTTTAAGACGTCAAACACGTTTTCGCCCTTGTAAAAAGTAACCGTGTGGCGTTCGTAAATAATACCGTCCGACGGCAGTATCCCGAGTTTTGCGGAGTCAAGCAAATCGAGATTGTTCAGTATCGAGCGACATTCTATTAAAAACGTACAGGTATACGTCACGCTCTCGTCGACGTCGTCGTCACTCGGCTCTATCGGCAGAGGTTTTCCCTCCGGCACGGGGTCGGTCATATACTGGTCCTTGACAGTCTGCGAACCGTCGGAAACAACCTTGTCGCCGCCGATTATTTCGTCGTTTTCGCCGACGGGATAAAAATCAACGGTACCGATTGCGTTTAATACGGAAAAATTAACGATGGATTTTTCGTTACCCGTGACGCTCGCTTCGGCAACCTGCCCGTCCGAAAACACTGCCTTGTACGACTTGGTCGAAACTTTTTCGGGCAAATAAACGGACAACAACGGCTTAAAACCGAGAGTACCTTCGTTAAAAAACCTCACGGACAGCTTCTCTCCCGACAACGAAACCGCTATGCCCAAATCAACGTCTTGGGGAGAGGTCACGGCACTGCCGAACACCACCCACACGTATTTGCAACCGTTGCTTTCGCCGCTAAAAGTGCCTATCGCGTTTTTTTCGCTTAATTTTGCGAACACATCGGACTTTACCAAACTGCCTTGCGTTAAATCGTAATCGTCGCCCAGCGTAGTCGGCGTGTCAAACCAACCGCACCCCGACAACGCCAATACGCAAACGAGCATCAAAGCCACGATACTTGCCGTTTTTTTCATACTTGCCCCTTCTTTTTTAACCGATTAATTAAATATCACCTCAACGACCACCAAAGACGAGTCGGTCGAGTAGTTTAATACCGTTTTGACGAGCTTTTCGTCGGTGTACTCGGTCGATACGCTCATATCCCTGACGTCCGCCGTTTTCGTGCCGCCGGTAAAAGCCTCGACGTCCGTGACCTTTGCCGTCATTCTGCCGTCGGCGTCAGTTATTTCCGATAAACATTTGCCGCTAAAATTGAAATTTAAGCGTTTCGGCAAATCGACGAGATCCCCCGTATTGGATACGACGAGATCGTTTAATACCGTCACCGTGCCGACGACGGAACGTTTAAAACCGTCCGACAAATCGTCGGCGTTTATTTTGTTCAACCTCTCCGCGTCGTAAGAAACCGTGTATCCGTTTTCAAAACATTCAAAAACGTAAACACCGATTAACTCTACCCCGTCCGTTGTCGTCTTGACCGTGACAGTGTATTCGGTCGCCTCGTCAAAAAGTTCGTTTATTTTTTTACACGTTTTATTTTCAGCCGAGCAACCGCACAGCAAAGCGACGATTGCGACTACCAAAAGCACAAATTTAAATTTTTTCATGTTTTGCCTCCTTACCGTTTATTGATTACGACCGCCGCCGCGGCAAGCATTAACAGCCCGGACACGACTCCGCCGAGTACCGCCAAAACAGAAGATTGCTCGCCGTTTGCTTTATCGACCCAAGCGTTGTACTGCTCGACTCTCGCCGTCAATGCGGCATAATCGTCTGCGGAAAGAACTTTTTCCGCCTCGGTCATTGCATCGTACGCCTTCAATGCCGATACTATCGACTCGTATTCTTTCTGTTTGTCGGTATCGTCAAGAGATTTTACCGCCGCGTCGAAAGCGTCCATTTTGCTCGTGGTTACCGTTATCAGGCACGTTGCGACAAAATCTCCCGCCTGCGCCTTAACGACGACGTTGCCTTTACCGACCGCTGTCACTTTGCCGTTTTCGTCCACTGTCGCAACGGTTGAGTCCAAAGACGACCACACGACGGTTTTGTCGTCGGTAGTGTTTTCGGGATTAAAGGTCACCGTCAATTGATAAGTCTCTCCAAGCTCGACTTCTGCCGACTGAGGCAACGAAATGTCTATGAGGGATATTGCGACCGAAACGGTCACGGTAGCCGTGGCGTATCCGCGCGTCACGGTAATATACGCGACACCCGTGCCCACCGCCGTGACTTTTCCGTCATCGTCTACGGTAGCGACGGTCTCGTCCGAAGAAACGAAACTCACTCGGGCAACAGTCTCGTCGACAGCGCCGCCGACCGTATCGAAAGTATACTCCACGTCGGCAGTCTCGTTTAACTCCAACGCTATATCGCTCGCATCGATGTTGCACGCAAATTTAACGGTTGCAAGGCTTTCGTCATTGCAAACCAAAACGTACTTGTATGCCGTCGTTCCGTCTTCCGCAATCACCTTGATGCGATACAAAACCAAATCGGGAGTGGTCGACCAATACGCCCTGTAGCAATACGCCGTGCCGTCGTAATTGTTGGCACTCGTAGGCGTTGCCCAACTCGGCTCGCCGGTTCCGTAAACGACCTCGCCTTGTTCTATCGTTGCCTCCGCGTAAACGGGCGCAAACCACACTCTCGGTTTTTCAACGTTGCAAACCACAAAAAAGTCACCGTTTGCGGTTATTTTGGCGGCATTGGACGAGATGTTGTTTGACGTGCTCGACACTACCGATATATCCGTTTCGCTCGAAAACACTTTGGTATATATCCATGCCGCCGAGCTCGCAACCTCTACTGATTTGCCGCCTACCGTGTTTATTACCACGCAGCGGTAATATACCGTACTCTCCGACTGAGTGGACGGGACGTAAGACGACGTAGTAGCTCCGTCGATATCGCTCCAATTTTCGCCGTCGGTACTGCTCTGCCATTTGTACGACAATACGCCGTCATGTCCGCCGAGAGTCGCCTCTATTTTAAGGGGCTCGGCAGTGCTACCGAGTGCGTATTTTACCCTTGCGGAAGAGAGGTCGGTTGTGATTTGAGGGACTGTGATTTCAGCCTTTTCAAAACAAAACAGATAGCCCTCCTCGTTGTAGGCGTAGATTCTGCCGTCGGCGTCTATGGCTATTTGCTCGTACGCGTACGCACCGCCGCTGACTACTCCCGCGTCCAAAGCAACGGCCTGTCCTTTGGACGGAGTCGCCAACAAAGCCATGTTGGCGGAAGTGGTCGACGGAGTGTCCGTCAAGACGAAAATATACCCCGGCGCAACGTAACTCTGAACGTAAACGTAAGCGGTTTTCGTCGAGTCGTCGTATTGCAATATCGGGTTGCTTTGCACTTTGTAAACACCCGTCTGCGTCGCGTAAATCTCTTTCATAAAGTTTGCGCTCTTCGCGTTGACGTCGACGACGCAAATATCTCCGCCCTGTCCCCAGCCTTCGCCTTGACCGGCGATATAAAGTCTGCCGTTGTAGATTACGGGAGCGCAAACGGTACCCGTGTTGCGACTTAACAACGCCGTCTTCATCTCAGCCGAAAAACTACCGTCGCTTTCGACGTGTACGCCGAACAAATACTTGCAAAAACGGTTACTCCAATACAGGTATCCCGACGCCGCGTCGTACACGGTCTGTCCGGTCGTATTGTAAGCGTTTATTTTTTTGTTTGTCGTAGAGTCGCTCGCGTAGTCGCTCGCCTTACCTGCGTCAAAAACATGTTTTACCTCGCCGGTTTTATAGTCGACCGCCAGCAAAAGAACGTGCCCGTACGTCGCGCTGGCACTCGCCGTGTCGGTACAAGTGACGTAAAACAAATCGCCGACGAAAGCTCCGGACGACCATGCGAAATTCTTTTTATACGTCGTGGTCTTGTCGTCCGCAGTCTCGGTCGTAGTCCCGAAAGTCAGCGTATTGACGGCAGTCAGATATTTTTCTCCGTCGGCAGGCGCGGCGTTGATTTTTAACGATAAACCGTTGCAAATAAGATACCCCGCCTTATACTGCGTCGGGTGATAACTGCCAAACGCGTTTCTCGCCAATCCGAGGTCGGTACAGGCGTACTCCGCAAGTTTGGTAAAGTTGAGTACGTCGATTACTTCTATCTTGTTGGTCCCCGTCACAAACAACAAACCGTCGTCCGCGTCCATGGTAAGATAATCGTAGTATATACTCGTAGACGTATTGCACGAGCCGACGCCTTCAAGCGATGTTACTTCCGCACCCGTGTTCTTGTTTATTTTTTTCAATACGGGTACGTATTTGCCCGTTGCGTCGTCTTTCTTTGCTCCGGTGATATAAATTTCGTCACCGACGATGACGGTCTGCCCCGAGTAAACGCCCCAGGTGCTCGTCATGTCGTTTATACGCGCGTACCATTTTTCACGCGTGTAATAAACGGAAGTAGGAGCGCTCCCGCCCTTGGCGTATACGGCGTTGTTGGCGTCGTTGTAGTTCATGGCACCCGACCAGACTACGTTGTTGACCTTTGCGGCAAAAACCGTAGTCATCGGCATCGCCAGGACGACAACGGCGCAGATTGCCGCCGCAAATAAAATCAGCGCTTTTCGTTTCATAAAATATTATACCTCCTTGCCTTTGTTTTGGCAATAAATATCGATAAAAAAACCTCTCGCCGAGCGAGAGGTAAAAAATCCAAAAATTATCCGCGACAAAAATTGCGCCTACGCAAACGAAACCTGCGCAACGCTCCGCGGAAAAAATAGATTATACTCGTCTCACCAACGACGTAAAAACCCTACTCAACCCGGCAGGTCTCCTGACTCGTGATTTGCGTCGACCAAAACGCAAACGGGAACTTCTCAGCTTTCGCCAATGTTTTTATCCCTTTGACACTCACAGTAATGGTGGTTGTTTCGGCTTTTTACCGAATTCCCTTTTAAGCGACTGCGCACCGTGTTGATATCATCCGTTAATATTTAGTTTTAAAATTTCCCGTCGACTCGCGGCATCGGCAACCGACCGACCGCCATGCCCGTCGACGGCACTAAAGTACCACGCCATATTTTTTTTGTCAAGCGAAAAACAAAGGTTTTTTAGTATTTTTTTTGCAAAACGGTTTATTTTATAGACGAAAAGATTTATAATAACCCGAAAGACAGCAACCTTTAAAAGCGACTGAAAAGGAGAACTACCGAATGAACGTTTTTAAAAAAATTTATTGCAGAGTTTATCAGACGATTTTCAAAATACTGCTACCCGTCCTGCCTTATCGCGAGCCGAAACTACTCGACGGAACCGACGCCGTCGCCGATTTGCTAAAAGAAAGAGGCGTACGCACGGTACTCGTGGTCACCGACGGAGACCTTGTTAAACTCGGATTGCTCGACGGTCTGACGAAATCGTTGAAAAAAGCCGATATAAAACGCGCAACGTACGACGACGTTACCCCAAACCCCACCGTTTCTCAGGTAGAACAAGCAAGACGGGTGTACGTTGAAAGCGGAGCGGACGCAATCATCGCTTTCGGCGGCGGTTCTCCGATGGATTGCGCAAAAATAACGGCGGCTCGAGTAGCTAAACCCAATCAATCGATTAACGACATGAAAGGTCTGTTGCGTATAGGGAAAAAACTCCCTCTGTTGATTGCAATACCGACTACGGCGGGGACGGGTAGCGAAGTAACGCTCGCCGCAGTGATAACCGACGACAAAACTCATCACAAATATCCTATAAACGACTTTTGCCTGATACCTCGATACGCTCTGCTTTTGCCTGAAATCACGACGGGGTTACCTCCGTTTGTTACCGCCACTACCGGTATGGACGCGCTCACCCATGCCGTCGAAGCGTATATCGGCAGGTCAACCACCCCCTATACCCGAAAAAACGCAATCCGCGCGGTACGGCTCATCAACGAAAATATCGTTACCGCTTACTCGGACGGCAAAAACGTCGCCGCGCGAAAAAACATGCTGTACGCCTCCTATTACGCAGGTATAGCGTTTACCCGCTCGTACGTGGGATACGTCCATGCATTGGCGCACGCCCTCGGCGGCAAATACAACGTCCCTCACGGACTCGCCAATGCCGTCATTCTCCCTTATTTTTTAAAAGAATACGGTAAATCCGTAACTAAAAAACTCGCAAAACTCGCAAGAGCGACCGATATCGCTTTGCCCGACGACGACAACGACGCCGCGGCGGCAAAGTTTATTGACCGAGTAGAGCAACTAAACCGTATTCTCAATATCCCCGACCACCTCGACGGAATAAAATGCGAGGACCTGTCCCTCCTCGCGGCATACGCCGATAAAGAAGCCAATCCTCTCTACCCCGTCCCTCGCCTTATGGACAAAAAACAACTTTCCGAAATGTTTAAAAAAATCGGCAATTTACAATAAAAATCCAAAACGAAAAATCCGACCGAATATTTCTCGGTCGGATTTTTTTGATAAATATGGTTTTTTTACGTTTTATTTTATTTCTTCAAAGTCTGCGGCAGGGTGTTTGCAGAGAGGACAAATAAAGTCGTCGGGTAAATCGCCCTCTAAGACGTAACCGCAGATTTTGCACACCCAGCCCTTTTTATCCGCGTCGGGTTTTGGTTTGACGTGTTTGAGATAATAGTCGTAGGTCAAAGACGGTTTGTCGCTTATCACGCGCGCCTCGGTCACTTTGCATACGAACATTCCGTGCGTATCGAGATCGACGTAACTTTCGGTTTCGAGAGACAACACTCCGTTGATAAACCTCGGCAGTATGACCAGACCGTTGTCCGTACGCAAAAGTTCTTCGTCGGCAAACTTGTCGGTGTTGCGACCGCTTGAAAAACCAAACTTTTCAATGACGTTAAACGGAGTATCGGTAGTCAGGCAATTGACGTTCATTTTGCCGCTCTTACCTATGACATGGTGCGAGTAGTTTTCCTTATTGATGGTGACGGCAACTCTGTTCGGGCTGTTAGTGACCTGACAAATCGTGTTGACGACGAGACCGTTGTCTTTTTTGCCGTCGTTGCAAGTGACCACGTACAATCCGTAACCGAGGTTGTTGAGTGCCGAATAGTCTTTTTTATTTGCTTTGTCGGGAGTCAACGCGATGTAATCCTTGCAGAGTTCGTCGGCAAGGTCCTCTATACTCTGTTCGCTTTTGGCGTCGAGGGCGGATTTGATACTGACCACCGTATCGGCAAAGGTTATGTTTTTGCTCGCGCTTAACATCTCTCTCATGGTCTTTGCCGCGAGGGGCGCCCAAGAACCGTTTTCGATAAAAGCCACCGTGCGGTTTTGATAATTCCTCTCCGTCAAATGGCAGATAAACTCCCTCATAAAAGGAAAAATCCCCGCATTGTACGTAGTCGTCGCCAACACGAGCCTGCCGTATCTGAAAGCGTCCTCGACGTTTTCCGCCATGTCCGAGCGCGCCAAATCGGTCACGACGACTTTGGGACAACCTTTTTCCTTCAGTTTGTCAGCCAAAAGCCCTACCGCCTTTTTCGTGTTTCCGTAAACCGACGTGTACGCTATCATTATTCCGTCGCTTTCCACCGAATAACTCGACCAGATATCGTACAGATTTAAATAATATCCCAAGTTTTCTTTAAGTATCGGTCCGTGTAACGGGCAAATGACCGAGATGTCGAGATTTGCCGCTTTTTTCAACAAAGCCTGCACTTGCGCGCCGTACTTGCCGACTATGCCGAAGTAGTACCGTCTCGCCTCGCATGCCCACTCGGCGTCGGAGTCGAGCGCGCCAAACTTGCCGAAAGCGTCGGCGGAAAACAAAACTTTGTCGAAAGAGTCGTAAGTGACGAGTACCTCGGGCCAATGCACCATAGGCGCACCGACGAAAGTCAGCGTGTGTCTGCCGAGCGTCAACGTGTCGTTTTCTTTAACGACGATACGCCTTTCGGAAAAGTCTTCGCCGAAAAAGTTTTGCATCATGTCAAAAGCTTTTTGCGACGCCACAATCGTAGACTCGGGAAAAGCCCTCGCAAAGTTTACCACGTTGGCAGAGTGGTCGGGTTCCATGTGCTGCACGACGAGATAATCGGGTTTTCTCCCGTTGACGGTGTTTTGAACGTTATCCAGCCATTGGTGCGTAAACCGCGCGTCCACAGTGTCCATTACCGCGATTTTTTCGTCGCAAATCACGTACGAGTTGTACGCCATTCCGTCGGGCACGGTATATTGCCCTTCAAACAAATCAATCTCACGGTCGTTGACTCCGACGTAAAAAATATCGTTGGTTATCTTCATGTCCTTCCTCCCTAAAAAACTTAGCGTTTTTACACGCCTATATCTTTCCTTTCATGACGTCGTCGATAAAATCGGCAACGGAGTCGTACTCGCCTTTAGCGACGTCCCTGAGCGGCTGTACGGAGTTTGCCATACAATACCCGTTAAAGGTCGAAACCATCTCAACGTCGCTGTAACTGTCGCCTATGGCATAAATATTTCTTTCGTCCATACCGATTTTGTTCGCGACCGCCCTTATTCCGTTGGCTTTGTCGGTAGCAGACGAAATTATCTCGAGCATAGGTCCCTCGACTAAATAAGATTTGACGAATTTACCGTATTTTGCGTTAAAAAACGCGTTGCGCTCCTTCGCCTTGTCGAGCGAGTCGTAAGTAGCGTTGAGTTTGGTAATGCCGTTGTCAGTAAAGCATGCGCGGCTGTTTTCGACGTCGCAAGCGTAACACTTGACTATATGAGGCAACTCGAAATCGTTCAACAAATCGTTTTTCGCCTTGTCGTCGATAGTAAAGTTGGCAATGACTCTCGCATCAAAGTCTATAGCCGTCGCGCCGTGATTGATGACCGCATAATCATAAGAAAAACCGAACCTATCAACCATATTTCTCAAATCCAAAAAACTACGTCCCGTGGCGATGACAAACACTCCGCCTGCCGCCACGAAACGCTCGACCGCCTTTTTGTTTCGCTCTATATCGCTCTCGTTTACAAAAAAAGTATTGTCGTAGTCGCTCGCTATCATTTTTTTCATTTTGCCGCCTCTCTGTGCATTTCGCCGCGCCGCGTCTGCAAACCCAAGCGCATCGCGAAAAACTTTTCTTTTACTCTATACTTAATTGTACCAAAAAACCTTCGCCCTGTCAACGACAAAAAACTCCCTGTCGTCGTACGTAATAAAAAAATCCGACTCGCTCGAGTCGGATTTTTTTAATCGAAAGGTTTAAACTCAATAGTTTTCTTTTCTTACTTCAAAATACGCCTGAGGATGGTTACACACGGGGCACACCGCGGGCGCATTGATGCCCACAGCGATATGTCCGCAGTTGCGACATTCCCAAATCGTCACGCCGCTCTTTTCAAACACGGTTTTGCTCTCAACGTTTTTAAGCAACGCGCGATAACGCTCCTCGTGAGCCTTTTCGATAGCGGCAACCCCGCGAAACTGCTCCGCCAACTCGTGGAAACCCTCTTCGTCGGCGTCTCTTGCCATGCGTTCGTACATATCCGTCCACTCGGCGTTTTCGCCCTCGGCGGCATGCAGGAGGTTTTCCGCCGTGTCGCCAAGCTCGCCCAAGGCTTTAAACCACAGTTTGGCGTGCTCTTTTTCGTTTTCTGCCGTCTTAAGAAACATCTCGGCTATTTGCTCGTAACCAGCTTTTTTGGCTACGGAGGCAAAATAAGTATACTTGTTGCGTGCCTGCGACTCTCCCGCGAAAGCCTCTCTGAGATTTTTTTCCGTTTTGGTACCCGCGTAAAGGTTTTTATTTTCCATAGTGTCGACCTCCGTCGTTTTGTTTTTTAGGACGAAAACGCACCCGTCCTTGTCAAAAACCCCGTTTTCGTCCGTTTTTTGACGTTTTTATTTAAAAAGTTTTTTAGCTTTGGCAACGATATCTTTGACCGTCAAACCGTAATACTCTTTCAACTCGTTCAATTTGCCGACGACTCCGATTTTGTCCTCGATAGCCACGTATTGCATAGGAGTCGGAAGGGACTCTGCCAATACCTCGCTGACCGCGCCGTACAAGCCGCCGTACTTGTTGTGATTTTCAACCGTCAGGACTCTGCCCGTCTTTTTGGCGGAAGCAATCACCGCCTCTTTGTCGATAGGCTTTATCGTGTGGATATTAATGATTTCGGCATCGATACCGTCTTTTGCCAACTCCTCGCTCGCGGCGATTACGTCGACCGTCGACAAACCGCTTACGAATATACTGATATCCTTGCCGTCCTTAATCTTGTCGGCTTTAAACAAATCGAATTTATAATCGGGCGCAGTAAACACGTCGGGAGTATCTTTGCGATACATTCTGACGTAAACCGGTCCGTCGTAATCGACTATCTGCGGTACGGCTTGAGCCATCTGAACGGCGTCCACCGGCTCGAAAACGACCATATTCTGAACCGCGCGCATTGCCGCGACGTCCTCAAAAGACATATGCGTTCCGCCGTTTAACTGCGCCGAAATACCCGGATCGGTACCGATGATTTTTACGTTTTGTCCGCCGTACGCCACCGAAACCGCTATCTGGTCAAAAGCGCGACGCGCAACGAAAGGAGCAAAGGTGGACACGAAAGGAATATATCCGTATGCCGACAAACCTGCCGCAATACTCACCATGTTGCACTCTGCGATACCGCAATCTATAGCCCTGTCGGGAAAGACCTTGCGCAACGAAAAAGTCCCGCCCGCCTTGGCGAGGTCGGCGTCCAACATAACGATTTTAGGATTTTTTTCCATCAAAGACTGCAAAGTGTTTGCAAACGCTTTTCTTACTTCCATATTAACCCTCCAATTCCTTCAATGCGATTTCGAGTTGTTCGGCACTGACGTTGCAACTGTGACAATCGGGACCCATAGCCTCAAAAATAGATACGCCGTGACCTTTAATGGTATCGAGCACGATGCAAGTAGGTTTACCCACCGTTTTTTTCGCCTTGACGATTGCGGCGTCGATTGCGTTTTCGTCATGTCCGTCGACGCATTGCACGTCAAATCCGAAAGCGCTCCATTTGTCCGCTACGCTCTCGACGTTGCACACGTCTTTGGTCAGACCGTCTATCTGCATCTTGTTGTTGTCGACCAAAACCGTAAGATTGTCAAGATTTTTGGCTGCGGCAAACATCGCCGCCTCCCAAACCTGTCCTTCCTGCTGCTCGCCGTCTCCTACGATGACGTAAACCCTTGCTCCGTCATGCGAAAGTTTGCTACCGAGAGCAAGACCTACCGCGCAACTGATACCCTGACCGAGGCTGCCTGCCGTCATATCAACGCCGGGAGTGAGTTGACAATTGCAGTGGCTGGGTAGTTTGGTACCCAGTCTGTTGAGCGTTTTTAACATTTCTTTATCAAAGTAGCCAAACGACGCCAACGTGGCGTACAACGCCGGACCCGCATGCCCCTTAGACAACACCAATCTGTCCCTGCCTTCTTTTTTCGGGTTGGACGGATCGACGCGCATGTGCTTGGAATACAAGACCGACAACGTTTCCGCAATAGACATGCACCCGCCGACGTGACCTACTCCGATACTCGCGATGCACTGCATGGTCAGACGACGGATTTCTCTGGTTCTTTCCTTCAAATCCATAATAATCTCCTGATTTTTTCGGGCAAAGCCCTTTATTTTTCTCTTTCAGTCTACCACAAACAAAAGAGAAAAGCAATATAAAACGAAAAAAGAAAAAATAAATTTTTCCCCGCGCCGTTATACTTGTCCTGAAACCGCAAAACATTATTAAACGACGTTTTTTGCCTCTTTGTTTTACGCGTAATAGATAATACCGACGATTGCCTTTACCTTTTCTTTCACAAGCGCGTGCATATCTTCGTATTGTTTATCTGTCGGCATATGCAAAAAAGAATTTTCGGCAGACGTAAAATACTCAACTAAACGGTTTGCGGGTGCGACTACAATCTCCTTAAATAGTTGCGTTTTGTCGGCAAATCGGCTGTTTGTTTGTATCTGTCGGCGGCTGCGAGGTAACCGTTGTAAAAAAACAAGGTCAATCGTCTTTTTTACCGACAAACCAACACCCGTCCCTTTCAATCGCAACGTAATTTTCGTCCAGATGGGACTCGGGGTTTTCGTAAAACACACCGCCCGTGACGGTTATTTTGCCCTCCGTTTTTCCTTTTATCACACCGCCGTTTATCCTTACGTTGCCGCGCACCGTGCCGTCTATCGTTCCGCTTTCTATTATTACGTTTCCTTCTTTTGCGACCACCGCATACTTCGCGTTTTTAAGTACGCCGCCTTCGTCGCTGTCTTTTATCGTGACGGTTATGCCTTCCTCCGTAGATATCGTGCCATGTTTGTGGCTGCTGAAGAGGACGTGACCGTTCAAATCTATAGTGCAAGTCTTTGCAGGATTTGCGGCGGCGCCTAAAGAAACGTCGGCAAGTAAAACCAACGTGTCGCCGTCCGTCACGTTACTCTTTGCATTGTTGTATTTATCGTAACCCGTCTCCGTTCCGTCGGGTTTTATTACCTTTGCTACGGGGCGTTTGACCGCTATATACTCTTTTGCCGAAACAAAGCCGTCGGGCGGTTGCAAATCTTTTTCCGAGATATAGCTGCCGTCCGCCGTTTGTACGCTCAACGAGCCCAAACTCACCCCGTCGGCAAGGTATACGGTAAACGGATGATTGTAGTCCGGTAGAATCTTTTTCGAGACCGTGGGCGTGCGGTACAAAAAGACCGTATCTTTGTTGCCCAATCCTTGTTTCATGAGTTGGTTTACGTCGGAGTACCGAGTGACTTTTCCTTCGTAATCGACTACTATCGCCTCGTATCCGTCGGAGAGAAGGGTTACTTCTTCCGCCGAAACGTCCTTGCAATAAACGACGACGTCTATCCTCTTGCCTTGCTCGTCCTTAACGTCTATCCATTGGGATAACGTGTTAATATAGATTTGCTTAATGTTACCCCGTTTGCCGTCGTTTGCGGAAGAACGAACGGATACGGAGCAACTATCCGCTCTTTCGTGCAAGTGCAGTAACTCTATTTCCGACAAAAAATCCACTACGACGTGCCCCGTATTAAGGAACAACGATTTAACTTTTCCTTTTAAAACATAAGAATTTCGGCTTACGCTGTCTATATTTACCTCGTCGGCACTGCCGTGATGAACAACCGTGGCGTAAGGCGCGCTTACCGTTATCTTTCCGTTGTTGGTAAAAATAAAGCAACGTTCGTCGTCGGTATCGAGAGTAACGTTGCAATTGTCTACGAGAGTTGCGTCGAAAGAACCGTCCACCACCAACTCGTTATCCGTAATTACGCAATATATTACGCGATACTCGTCGTCCGGCAGTACGTTTTGTACGGTATTCTGGTCCCCGACGAGCAAATAAAGTATTTTGCCGAGGTCCGTTTCGCCGTACAACAAACTGAAATCTTTTTTTAACAACGCAAAACGATTATTTAAAAAATCATACACGACATGGTTGTGCCGAGTCATTTTATATAGAGACTCCAAGGTAAAACCGTCGTCGAAAACACCTTTTATCGCGGCACTCGGCAAGGACGGTTTACCCTGCGTCAATTCGTCGTTAACGAGAGCCGTATTTATATTTTTACACCACGCGATGCCGTCCGCGTCTCTTGCCGTATCTACTAAATGAGAAAATGCGGGAATGAATACTGCTGTCAAAACAGCCAAAACCGCAACGATAACAACGAGTTCTACTACCGTAAAACCCTTTTCATTATTGCTTTTTGTCATTTGTGTATTTTCCGTAATATATAGTGTACTGAATTTATTTTTTCTTGATTTAATCGGACTGTTTCGCCCAAATTATTTTTTCAACAATACCATAGCATAAACGTTGAAAAAAATCAATACTTATTTAAAAAAAATTTTAATGCCTTGGTCGTTTTGCCCGTTATTGCATATTTTCAGTTACGTTTTCTACCATTGACGGATATGACGGTTGCCGATACAATCCACCGAAAAAAAGGATAATTTTTCTGTCTTTTATCTTGGTCAATCTACGCTTCGGGACGTTCCAACAAATCTTCGATATTGCATCCTAATGCGCGAGATAACTTATAAAGGGTTTGGGCTTGCGCTTTGTCTATATCGTTTACCCGTTGTTCGTAAAGTTGTATGGAACGCAAAGATACTCCTGAAAGCTTAGATAACTCCGATTGAGAAATTTGTCTGCTTTCTCTTATCTTTTTTAATTTCGTTT
>CAZTCB010000023.1:0-20328 GCA_964612455.1 uncultured Subdoligranulum sp.
CCATTACATAAAGCCAAATTGATAACCATGCATTAATAATTGTTTCCATATAAAATGCTCCTTTCTAAAAAAAATTGTAAAACTATTGTATCATATTTATTTTTGTGATACAATAGTTCCACAACGTATTTTTCCGTAATGGAACAAAAGGAGCAAAATATGTATCATATCTCTAATGACGAAAGAGCAAAAAAATCCGCTAAAAAAATAGGTAATGGCTTGTTACTTTGTTTAAGCAACAAAAATTTTACTGAAATAACAGTTACAGACGTACAAAAGGCATCAAATGTCGGACGTGCTACATTTTACCGACTATTTGATAATATCACCGACGTTTTATCATATTTATGTGATAAGATATTTGAAAAAGTTGGTCGAGAATTTGAGAAGATGGAAAATTGCAGTTCTAAAGAAACATCACTCAAATTTATTCAAGAATGGATGGACAATAAAACGTTGCTTAAAGCAATTGTTGATTGTAATCGCATAGACTTTCTTTATAACTCTCATGCTAAATATATCGGTACTAACGTGGTTTATTTCTTTCCAAACTTATCTATCCCAGACGAACAATTAACATATTTACTAATGACAATGACTGCTTGTACATCCGCTTGTCTAAGTGCATGGATTAAAAATGGTGGATTTGAAACTGCCGAACAACTTCAAAACAGGCTTAGTGACTGTTTCAAAACTCTTACAACAATATTTAGTTAAAAAAATAGCAGTCATTTACTCGGCTGTTATCGTTATTTCTTTCGTGTTTGTAAATTTAAATGTTATGCTTTTATCGTGACGGACTACCGCTTGTTCAACTATCAAGAAGCAAAGGTTATCGTTTTGCCACCTAAATCGTTCTAACACCTACTGATAAAAAGCACTAGAAAAGCTACAATTTTGATACAAAAGCAAATAAAAAATCCACCAGACCATAAAATCTGATGGAAATTTACTTGAAATATGCTTATTTTAGCCTTAAAACCACTAAAAAAGCGTAAAAAAATAGTCTTGACACCTTTTATTCATTGTATCAAGACTAATCTTTTTTAATGGAGCGGGAGACGGGATTCGGACCCGCGATATCTGCCTTGGCAAGGCAGCGCTCTACCACTGAGCCACTCCCGCAGAGATATACAATCTCGCATCAACCATCAATGCTTGTAGATTATATACCCAAAACCGACTTATGTCAAATATTTTAACAAAAAAAATCTTGTTTTTTTTATTATTATTTAATATCGCGTTTGTTAAACGATATCATTCCGAAACATACGCTTAAACCGCAAATCACAAGAGGAATAATTATCGTAAAAAACCCTTCGAGAAAACCAATACCGCCGATAATCGCAGATGCCTGTATATTAATCTGCCACGAATAGCAAGAATACGCTATGGCATTTATTATACCCTCTGCAAGGTCTCCGCCAAAAGCCACGCAAAAAGCAATTACCGCCGTTTCAAGTATGTTTACGCCGAAATAAACGAGAATCACTCCCGACACGTTGCGAAACAAGAAAGCGATAAACGTGTAAAAACACGCTTGCTGCAAAATCGTCAGCAATCCGTACAGATACAAAACAAAACCTTTTCCGTCGTAACTACTGCCCGAGCTTAAAAACGGAGTCACGGCAAAGGTCAAAATATGACAAAGCACTATTATCGCCAAATAAGTACCGAGTACTTTCAACAATTTTGCAATGTATATTTTGTTTCGACTCACACCCAACGCAACGTAATTTTTTATTGTCCCGCGACTAAATTCCGTACCTATAAATACCGCAGATAAAACGACGATAAACTCCGCTGCATCGACGAAAAAAGGTATACTTGCCTGAATATCTTGCCAAAAAACACTCGCCCCGCCGATACTCGACGCGATGTTGTCAACTAAATCTAAAAGTAATATCAGCAGTATTAATCCCGCGCAAATATACGTCGTAACGCTCTTGCGGGATTTGTACAGTTCTTCTCTCAATAAATTACGCATTTTCAATACCTCCCACGTTGAGCGTTTTCAATAGGTACCCTTCGATATCCCCTTTTGCAAACGAAATCGACGAAAACGCTATCTCGTTGTCCACCAGCAGTTTCTCTACTTCCTCCGCCGTACGGGACTGAGATAAAACTATCTGCAAAACGTTGTTTCCGTTGGATTTAAAACTTTCGTCCGCAAAAAGCGGTTGCAACAACACTATGGCTTTGGACAAAGACAAAACGTCGCCGAACGCTATCTCCATTACGTTTTTTACGGAGTTTTCTATCTCTGCCGCGGATATTTCTTTTAGCAATTTTCCGCCGCACAAAACGCCGTAATGCGTGGCGACTTTCGTCAGCTCGGATAAAATGTGAGAAGAAATCAAAACAGTTATACCTTGCTCGCTAAGAGTTTTAAGTAGCCTCCTAAGCTCCGCAATACCTATAGGATCAAGCCCGTTGGTCGGCTCATCAAGTATAAGTATTTCCGACTTATTGAGTAAAGCAAGTGCTAACGCAAGGCGCTGTTTCATGCCGAGCGAAAAATTTTTAACCTTTTTTTTGTCACAAGGATCGAGTCCGACCGTTCTCAAAGAAACGGACGATTTTTCTACGCAATCGGATATGCCGAGTAACTTGCAACGAGCTATCATATTGTCAATTGCGGACATATGAGTATATAGAGACGGAGACTCTATAATGCTGCCGATTTTTTTACGCTCGTTTTCAACATCGTCGTACTCCGTCTTGCCGTTGATTGCAATATAACCGTCGGTTGGCAATACGCTACCCGTAAATATGCGCAAGAGTGTCGATTTTCCCGCGCCGTTGGGACCGATAAGCCCGTAAATACTACCGCGAGGGACGTTTAAGCTTACGTTATTCAACACGGGAACGCCTTTGTATTTTTTTGTTAAACCTATTGTCTGAAGAACGAAATCCAAAACTTTGCCTCCTCCTCTACTCATTTTATTCTTTTACCAAAATATGTAGATAAAAACTTTAAAAAGCATACCTGTTACGTAAAATCGGTTGACCGTCAACCGTTTTATTTTTTATATTTTAACTGACCTTGTTCAAACAAATCGTTGCCTTCGCTGTCGTACGTAACTATTGCGTAAAAATCCTCTACCCTGAGCTTGTGTATGGCCTCCGCGCCGAGATCCTCGTACGTAACGACGCTACATTCTTTAATCGTTTCCGAAATGGACGCCGCCGCGCCGCCTATGGCAGACAAATATACCGCGCCGTACTTGACAAGCAAGTCTTTGCACTCATGGCTACGAGAGCCTTTACCTATCATTACCTTTAAACCCTGTTGGAGCAACGGTTCGGTATAAGGATCCATACGATAACTCGAAGTAGGTCCCGCCGAGCCTATCGCCCTACCCGGTTTGGCCGGAGTAGGTCCGACGTAGTATATAATGCCGTTTTTGACGTCTATCGGCAACTCTTTACCCTCTGACAATAGTCCGCACAAACGTTTGTGAGCGGCATCTCTGCCGGTATAAATATAACCGCTGATACAAACGGCATCGCCTGCTCTCAGTTTTTTTATCTCTTCCGGATCGACCGGAGCTGAAATTCTTTTAACCATACTTTTCTCCTTAAAGCGTACATGACTTGTGTCTTGCTGCATGACATTGGATATTTATTGCAACCGGCAAACTCGCAATATGGCACGGGTGAACGTTGACTTTGACCGCCAGACAAGTAACTCTGCCGCCAAACCCCATCGGACCTACGCCAAGTCTGTTTATTTCTTCTTTTAACTCTTCTTCGAGTTGACGAGCAAGAGGATCGGTAGAGCTGTCGTCTATCTCTCTTAACAACGCCTCTTTCGCCATGAGGGCACATTTTTCAAAATTGCCGCCTATACCAAGTCCGACGATAATAGGCGGACAAGGTTTACCGCCCGCGTTAAAAACGGTATCGAGGACGAGTTTTTTTATACCCTCTACGCCATCCGCGGGAATAAGCATTTTTACCACGCTCATGTTTTCGCTGCCGCCGCCCTTAGGTGCGACGTCTATACGAAAATCGTCCCCGGGTACTACCTTGACATGGACTATAGCCGGAGTATTATCCTTGGTATTAACCCTGTCAAGAGGATGACGGACAACGGATTTACGCAAATACCCCTCGGTATAAGCCTGTCGCACGCCCTCGTTGACAGCCTCGTAAATATCTCCCGAAAAAGTTACTTCTGAACCGATAGTTAGATATACGACGGCAACACCCGTGTCCTGACATATCGGAAGATGTTTTTCTCTTGCCAAAAAGTCGTTTTCGACGATTTTTTCAAGTACCTCTTTACCGAGAGGCGATTCTTCGTCTTTAGCTGCCTGAGAAATAACATCCAATACGTTTTGCGGAATATTTTCACAAGCGTCTATGAACATTTCTTTGATTTTTGCCGTTACGTCGGCAAGATTAATCGTACGCATATATATGTTTCTCCTTAAATTTTACTTTGTTTAGATTTTGCCATGCCGACAAACAGCGCACGCACGGCAACCGGTACCAACCTCGCGGCTCCCTCTATATCGCCGTCACGCAACAGAGCGCGAACGGATTTTGCCGAAAACTCATGCCCGCCTTCACCAAAACGCGGAACCTCCTCCACCTTATCGCCCAAAACGGATTTGAGCGTCGCGTTGTAAACGGACATATAATCGGTAGTTTCGCTACCGACGTAACGTTTAATCAAACCGAGCGTCGGCATGAAATAATCCGCAAATATCCTCGCATCAAACTCCGCATACTGTCCCGTGGCTTCATCCGCCGATTTTAAAAAATACTGCGGAAAAGTAGAACGCGACACGACGTATTTTGTTGAACGCACCGTCAACACGTTTCTATACGGTTTTAGGGCGAGATATGCCAACGCGTAACGTTCGTCGGCAGAAAAATACGAACCGTCCTCTTCGAGCACGAATACCACAAGGTATTTGTGCCGGTCGAGTGCGTACTCCGCCAACGCGAGATGTCCGAGAGTAAAAGGATCCCCGTTTAATACGATACATGCAACGTCATTGTCGGGATTGCCCGCGTCGGGAATGTTGAGATTATACTTCATCTGTACTTTTATCCCGTCAAGGACCTTTGATATACACCCGTCTCCGCCCTCGAGCATAGCAGTAGTGGCTGTCAAAACGAGCGTTTTAAACCCAAACGACTCAAAAACGTCCTTATACTCGGCTTTGGTAAATACCTGATAATAAAAGATGCCGTCGTCATGGAGACGCTTTATCATCTCTCCCACCAAAGTGACGGCGAGATTCTCTCCTCTTAAATATGAAGACACAGCAAGACACTTGATGATATATCTTGCTGCGGAAACAGTCCCGACGACGTTGTTGTCGTCATCCTCTATAAAAATCGTTTTGTCGACGTTGTGTTCGTAGTTTAAGCCCTGCAACGCCAAAAAATCGACTACGCGACGTTTGTCGCAAGGCGTAATTACGTCTTTAATAATCATTCAGACACCTGTCAGGCTTTAAAAATAGTATCGATAACCGTTCCGTCGCGGTACACGACGACTCCTACGGGAAAGTCGCTCTTTGGCGTCTTTAACGGTTCGCCCGTGATTTCATACGCGGTCTTTAACAGTTCTTCTATCGGGAAGACGGGCAACTTGCTGTTTTTTAATTTCGCCAACAAATCGGTACGGCGAGGGTTTATCGCAATACCGCGCTCAGTAACCAAGACGTCAACGTCTTCACCCGGTGTAGTAACGGTAGTAACCCGCTCTTTGATAATAGGCAAACGGGATTTTACAAGGTTGGTAGTAACCACGGTAACCTTTGCACCGTGAGCGGTATCGCTGTGCCCGCCGGAGCCTCCCATGATTTTTCCATGCGAATCGGTAGTGACGTTGACGTTAAAGTCAAGGTCTATTTCGGTCGCTCCGAGTATGACAAAATCCAGTTTGTCGACTACGTTGTCGTCAAACGCATTGGCGTACCTCGAACCGCTCATTGCATGATGGGTATCGTTCTTTTTAATAGACTCTACGGCTTTGAGGTCGAAACACTGCACGTCGTAAAGCTCGTCAAACAATCCCTCTTCGAGCATGTCGGTAAAGTATCCCGTGATGCCTCCCGACGCAAAGCTGCCCTTAATGCCTCTCTCCAACATTTTTTGCTTGACGTAATACGCAACGGCAAGACTCGTGCCGCCGGCACCCGTCTGCATCGACAAGCCGTCTTTAATCATGCCGATTTCGTCAAGCAATCGAGTGGCGTTGCGAGCTATTTTAAGACCGACGGGATCCTTTGTTATTTTCGTAGTACCCGAAACAATACCCGCGGGATCGCCTATCGCCGCCACTTTGAGAACGTAATCGACGTATTTACCGTCAAGTTGCGGTTTGTCGCAAACGTCGGTCAACGTATCGGTAACGAATACTACTTTGTCGGCATACTTCAAATCGCTCTCGGCGTAACCGAGACTGCCGCACGCACTCTTGCCGTACGCGCCGCTACCGTTTCCTTCTCTGTCCACGACGGGAACGGCAAGTATAGCGACGTCAATATGCAAATCACCGCTTTCTATCGCTTGGGGACGTCCTCCGTGGGTATGCATTACGCACATTCCCTTGAGCTTGCCCTCGCTTATTGCCTGTGCCACTGGTCCGTTGACGTAGTCGGTATAAATATCGGTTACGTTGCCGTTTTCTATAAGGTCGACCAATATTTTGTTGTTCGGAAAAATAGAAGACGGCGCAAGTTTCATGTTTTTCAAATCACGACGTTTTATTTCTTCCGCCACCATGTTGAGAACGAAATCACCGTTGCGCAAATGATGATGAAAAGACAAAGTCATGCCGTCCGAAATATTCAATTTATCAAAGAGCTCCGAAACGTCTCTTAACTCGACAAAACCTTTTGACGTGTTTTTTTCTTTAATCAGCCTGCGTTCTTGTTTTTTATACTCGTTTGCTCCGACAAACGGTTTATAACCGTCGGGAACAAATCGATTTAAGGAGTTTATCATTATTCCGTCTCCTCGTCGATAAGATTGTACTTGCGTGCTTTAAAAAGTATCTTGCGCGCCCTATCCATTACGGGTTTATCGACCATTTTACCGTCAAGACTAAACACGCCCAAGCCTTTTTCCGCAGCTTGCTTTGACGCTGCCTCTACGCGGATTGCCCAATCGATATTTTTAGCACTCGGAACAAAAACGCTGTTGATAATCGGTACCTGATTGGGATGTATCGCAGCTTTCGCATTCATGCCGAGATTGGCGACGAAATTGCAATCGGCAGCCAAGCCCTCGTTGTCGTTGGTGTCCGTAAACGGAGTATCGATAGCATCGATTTTAAGTGCGGCGCAAGCGTAAGCAAGGCGCATTCGCGGAAACAAAATTTCGTTTCCCTGTCTCGTCCTCGCCACCTCCAGGTCGCTCGACAAATCCTCCGCGCCGAGCAAAACACCGTTAACGCGCGGCGCTCTCACGATATCCTCTATCTGCAAAACCGATACGGCAAGCTCGATAATGGGAATAACGTTGATTTTTTTGGTCATGCCCTTAGCATTTTCTATTTCGGTCAGATATTGATCGAGTTGATTTAAGTAGCAGACTTGAGCCTTCGGAAGCATAATCGAATCGATTTTGTCCGAGACTACGGCTTGCAAGTCTTTTTCCCAGTACTCGGTATCGAGTCCGTTGATACGCACGACTATTTCCATCGGCGGCGTATGGATAAGGGACATGAGATATTGCGAAACCAAAGTCCGAGCGGCGTCTTTTTCCGTTACGCTGACGGCGTCTTCGAGATCGTAAATCACGCCGTCGGCGTCAAATACGTCGGAGTTTTGCAACATCGCCGGGTTATTGCCCGGCATAAAGAGTAAACTTCTCCTCATTAGTCTTTGTCCTCCATGCGCCGTATCGCGGTAATGAGACGAGCCTTTATCGTGCAATCCAATGCACCTTTATCCTCGCAAACGACGTCTATTTTTTCAACACCGATTTCTTTCAACGTGTCGTATATAACCTTTTCAATCCTCGTGTGAAAAAAATCGTAAACTATACTGTTGAGAGTAACGTTGAGACCGTCGCTTTCTTTAACTGTTATCAATGCGTCGTTTGACTCCAGAGTGCCTGCTATCCCTCTCTTCATAAAAACCTTCTTTATCTGAAAATTTATCCGTCAATCGGTCTTGCGAAAATTTGCAAATTCTGCAAAATCTTATTATTTTTTCTTTGAAAAATATCTCTTATTTGCAGACGCGAGTACCCTGTTCATTTCGTTTCTTACTATCATGTACCCTTCGTCAACACCCATGCCCGGCTTTGCCAGACACTGCAACGCACGGCATGCAATAGCGATATTGGTGGTAGTCTTTGCCGAAACGTCGGTTTCGTTGCAAGTACCGCCGCAGTAACTGCCAACGCCTTTTTCGTTGCAATAAACTATTGCTTCCGCCACGTTGTTGACGCCGCCGAGGTCGGGAGTTTTTATTTGGAGAACGTGTCCCGCATGGTTGTCCGCAAAATACTTGATATCCTCGAGGGTATTGCACCATTCGTCAGCGACGATTTCCAACTTGGAACCCACCTCTATGAGTTTAGCCGTCAAAATCTTTTCATAATTCATCGTGCCCTCCCTATCGCCGGTATCTATAGGACCTTCGATACGGATGCGGAAAGGTTTAGCTGCTTTTTCGCACTCCAGCAAATAGTTAAACATTTTGTCAACGTCGTAATCAAAAGCAATACCTATCGTGCCGTATACGTCGATATGGAAAATCGGAGAATAATCTTCGCTCACGCGATATTTCAAAATACGATCTCTCAACCACTCGATATAAGCGAGCAAAATCTCGCCCTTGCGACCGAGTTTGGTATCCACGTTGTTGATAAGCGCGTGCGGCAACACGTCGGCTTGTTTTATAATCATTTTGTCGGCGTTAAGCTCTCTGTCGTCGCCCGATTGGGTAAAAATAGGCACGGCTTTGTACTCGCCCTCCGGGATATCGTACTCCTCGCGGATAACTTCTGCCATAGTAATGCGTTTGCTGTTTGCCGTAGCGTTGAGCAATGCCTGAGTAATGCCGTAACGAATAGCCGTGTGCAGTCTCTTGCCGTTGACGGTCATTCTGTCGTACTTTTCAGCCAAAGGACGAAACGCGGACACGTCTTCGCCTATGAGTTGCGGGACTATCTCTTTTTCGATAAGAGGAATAAAGTCGCTTGCCAAAAACAAAGGATCGCGACCGCCCGCACCGGAATACTGTACCGCCGCGCAATCACCGTAACCTATAGTGCCGTCCTCGAGAACAAGCTGTACGGAAATAGCCTCGCCCGCCTGACGAATACTCTGAAAGTTTTGCGTCATAGGCTCGCCTACGTACATAAAACCGTCATGACCGGCACCCGCTTTAATTGCTTTTTGATCGTCGAAATAAAATCCGGTATAGGATTTTGTCAAAACCACGTCTACTATTTTCATTATCTTTACCTTCTTTAAAACAAAAATATTTTATTACTTAACCTCGGTATCAATCCAACCAAGTTAATCTTCGTATCTTTGATGACCTACGAGATGCTCTGCGCTGACTGCGCAAACGTCGTCTATCGTGAGTTGGAAAGAAACGTCTCTGCATTCTTTTGCCGCTCTTTCGGCTATTCTCTTGTGATGAAACTCTTTGATTTCGTCGGACAAAGCAAGATTACCGAACTCGAGAATTCTTATCGCGCCGTCGTTGTCACGAGCGGGCAAAATAAGACCGGCATTAAATTTTGACGGAGCGAAAGGAATATCCAACATGCCGAGCTCGAACGCCTTGACGGCTCCCTGCGCAATATCGCCGTCGCCGACCTTTAAAACGGCGTCCATCAAACAATTGACTTCTTTTTCAATCTGAGCCATTTCGTCGCTAAGCTCCTTGCACTCGGGGAACTTTTGCTCCTGCAACAACTTGGTAACGATTTTTGACGCCTTAATACCGTCTGCGTTTGCCTCTTTGGTAGGAATACCGACCGACTCATGCGGAGTCTTGTTAATCATCTTGGTCGCGCCGCTCAACGCCGCTATGGTGCTACTCATGGCTATGAGTCCCATCGCCTCCGCCTCATCGGCAGGGAAACCGCCCATCCATTGATGGAAAACGGTGGTAACGCAAACGTCGTGATAACCAAACTTGTTGAGATACTCGTCCGTTTGTTTTTGCAAAGTACGAATGGCGGCTATATCCTGAATAACGTTGCCGCCCATACCGTATCCGACGGATATGTTTTTAACGCCTTGCTCCGCGGCAAGTATAGCCTCTATGATACCGACCGTATTTGAGATACACGGCGGCACGAGCGTGCCCGTCAAAGGACCGAACGGTTCTCTGTTGAGCGTTACGCCATGCTCCTCGTAATAACCGACGAGCCTGTCGCAATACTGCCAATACTTTATCGTATCTTCGATAGATACGCTTTTAGCGTAAGGAAGGTTGTAAGAAATCGCACCGCCCTCATTGGAAGTCCAACCTGCCGCGTGAATAATTTCGGACAAAAGTCTCGCATCGGGAGTACCGTGACGAGCCTGCAACGGCACATGCACGGCGTTTAATACCGATTTGCAACCGTCGACACCGTGATTGACGGCGGGAAAACCGTTTAACAACGATCTACCGATGGTCGAGCTTTCAACTATGGCTTTTTCGCATTCCGCATAACGATTTTGACGAGTGTAACTGTCTATCGTGGACGGCAAAAAGTCCGCCCCCGCTTTTTCAAGGTACGTAAGCAACTCGGTATGTCTCGCTATGAGCGCGACGCCCGCGCGCGGCTGCACCAAAGTACGGGATTTACGCGCTTTGGCCGCAGCTAATTTTTTTGCAAAGTTTTTTTCATCGGGAAGACTCTTTAAAAACTTGACCGCCTCATCCAGGTCGAGTTGGGGATCGCTACCGGTTTTCCAGCTTGCGAGAACCTCTTTTCTTTCTTCTAAAAATTCTTCTTCAGTTAATTTTTTGTTCTTAACCATTTTATCCTTCCTTTCGGTTATATCGTATTGTTTTATTTATCGTTGACATCTATCTGTTTAAGATGTTTTTTCATTATCTTTAAAGCGAGCAACGGATCTATCTGACTGAGCAGTCCCATTGCCGCCAATATGTAATCCGCGTCGAGCAAATATCTCGGGCAAGTCGGTCTCAGTTGCATAGGTCTGTTAACGTCAAACTCGACCGCCTTGAGTATTTCGTAAGGATTTTTATTTCTTACGAGCACTCCGCCCGTACCGATAACGTAACGGATTTTGCTCAAATCCTTGCCGTATTGCGTATACAGCATACCCATTGGCGTATAAGACTCTTCCATCTTGCCGACATGACGCTCCATTGCTTTGTCTACGCAGATACGCCCCATTATCATGTCTATGTGCGTCTCATGCTCGTTTGCGGGTACGTTGTCGACATGTTCGTGCCGAAAGAGCAATTCTTTTTTCAAATCGACGCCTTCGTCGGCGTCTATCGTTTTTATTTCTTCCTCAGTCAGCGAATCGAGTACGCCCAGCGCCGAATAACGCATACCGAGGTCGCCTTCTACCGTGCGTTTTGCGTACGGCTCTTCCAGCCCCTTTATTACGACGTCGCTACGTTTTGCCGAAGGCGAACACATAGAATACATGTCCGTTGTGGCTCCGCCTATGTCCACGAGGACTATTTCTCCCAGCCCTTTTTCGTGCATATATCCGTTGGATAACAAATTGGCGGCTTGGAGAACAGACTCGGGCGTCGGCAAAATAACTTTGTCTATCTCGCTCTCTATTTTTTTGATACCCTTGGCTTCTATAATGTTTTTGAGAAAAATTTCCCTTATCCGCTCTCTCGCATCCGTTACGTTCAACACGTTGAGTTTAGGCATTACGTTTTCGCAGACGTATTCGTTCATGCCGTACTCGTTGCAGATATCGAGCACCTCGTCCTGACAATCCTTGTTGCCTGCGTAGATGACGGGTATCTTTATACCCCTCTCGGCGAGCATTCGTTGATTAAAGAGAACACACTCGGAATTTCCGCCGTCCGTACCGCCGCACAAAAGTATGATGTCTATTTTTTTTTCGATAATTTTGTCGACGTTGCGATTTGTCAGGTGATGAGAAAAAGCAAGATCCACCTTGGCTCCCGCGCCGAGACAAACGCGCTTTGCCGCCTCGAGCGTAAGCTCCTCCACCAAACCGATAGCGCACATTTTTAATCCGCCCGCGGCAGACGAGCAACCGATGATTTTGTCAAAAGTCACCTTGCCGCCGAGTTTTTTATACAACTCGTTAAGTGCGTTTTCGTAACCGACGGTGATATCCGTGTCAACGGTAGTAAAGTGACTTGCCGTTGCGATGATATCCTCGATATCGGTATCCACCGCCGTCAGTTTAGTAAAGGTCGAGCCGAAGTCGATCATGAGATAACGACTCATTTTTTACTCCCCCAAGACTTCCTTTATATCGGGCAAAGTTTTTTCGATAGGCGTACCGGGACCGTAAACCTTATTAAAGCCCATTTTATAAAAGCGTTCCTTAACCTCGTCTATGTTTTGCTTGCCTATGACGATGTTACCGCCGACAAACATCGGTATGTCACCGATACCCGCCTCTATGCATTTGTCACGCATGCCGCGGCAATCTATCTCGCCCTGTCCGTACAAAGAAGAAACGAGAATAAGATCGGCATTGGTCTCGATTGCTGCGTTTATAAAATCCTCCTGCGAGGACAACACGCCGATATTGACGACGTTGTAACCGTTGTTTTTTAAAACGTACTCGATAATCTTGTTGCCCACTGCGTGTACGTCTGCACCGATAACGCCGATAACTATTGTTTTCATACCGTGTCTACTCCTTTTGGTACCTGAAAAAGTATGTGACGTAAAATCGAAAGCGGCATATCAAACACACCTACCCCAATTTACACCGTCTGTTATTATAACTCATTTCGCAATACTTTTCAAGAAATTCACCTCTAAAAGTTTTTAAAAAGTACAAGAAAAAAAATTTCACAAAACCGCTAAACGCGACAAAAGAACGGCAACGCCGACATTATTTTCATAACGAAAAGGACAACCCCTAAAAACGTGCGGCGGCAAATTGAAAACGTTAATCGGCTATACTATAGATAAACTTGCCGTTAATCTTCACCCGTCCCTACTCGTTTTATAAAAAACGCAACCCGCACACGGCTGGCGGTCGTCTCAGGCGTCTTTAAACACGACAAACAGAATAAAAACGCAAAAGATATATTTTCTCTCTTTTTCTTGCTGTTTTCGACGTTCGACACCCGCTTGTTTTAGCACCTTTGCGAGGAAATAATATTTGAAAACAATAGACAATCGACGTCAAATATGGTAAAATAATCGCAGAGTTGCGGTCGATTGATCGCATGATAGGTTACGAGCATGCTTAACTACTACTTGATTATCGCAATATCCGCAGTACTTGCATTCGTCGCGGTTTACTTGTTTACCGACAAGCACGCCTTTTTGTCATACAAAATTTTGGCAATACTGGTCATGATTGCGTTTTTCTTCAGGTACGAACTCGGAGAAGAAAACATCGGAGACATCCTTTTTCTTACGGTCGGCAACGGTTTTTCATCTAAAGGGCAAATCGTCGTTTCGGCAATAGCCGTATGGTTGTTCAGAGCCGCGGAAGTATTTATATTTATCCATCCTTTTTGTCGTAAAAAGTTTTCCGATACAGTGGTGGCAACTTTCGGATTGTTCGCATCCGTACTCAACGTAGTACTGTTTAAAGACGTCCTCATAGCAATAGTCGGGGAAAGTGCTTTTGTCGACGTGACTCCGAACGCCGCGGTGAGAGCGGTATTGCTGGCAATAGAAACCGGCATCGTCTTTACTTACTGCGCGTCGACGTTGATAAAAGGCACTAAAAACGTAAAAAGCATGACGAAAAAAGATTGGGCGTGGTACGCAGTCGCTCTGTTCGGCATGATATTTGCCACCATACCGCCCTACACCCTGCAATTGTTTTTCGACTCAATCGGCTTTGCGCCCATTCCGAAAGACTTTTCGTTATATCACAGATTGTACGTTTACCCTATAGCGGTATTTCCGATTGTCATTTACTTGCTGTTGCGTAAACACTCGTACGAAACGAAAAGATTTGCGCTGATATTTTACGCCGTCGCTCAAATGATAAATTTTTGCGACGCATTGCGTTTTGCCGACTTTGCCGGAAACGGATGGGTAACGTGTCTGCCGTTGCATCTTTGCAACACTGCTTTATTTATCACGCCGCTATGCCTCGTATTTAAGTGGAAAAAGGTATTTTATTTTACTTATTTCATCAACGTACTCGGGGCTTTTTTCGCCATTACCATGCCGGATATTTCGGGAGGCGTTTTGTCGACGTCTACGTTCAACTTTTTCCTGAGCCATTACCATGCGTTTTACATGCCGCTGTTGGTGGTCGGATTGGGAATATTTCCGCGTCCGCGGTGGAAAGAGTTTAAGTACAGTCTCATCGGATTTACGAGTTATTTCTTGCTGGTATTGGTTATCAATGCATGGTTTACCAACTACAACCCGAACGTCAATTACTTCTTTTTAAACGACGATTTCATCGCCGAAAAACTCGGTTCCTGGGCGGAAAACCTCCGCAACGACGTGTGGCAGTTTAATATAGGCAATCTTACGTTCACACTCTATCCCCTTTATCAGTTTTTGTTTTGGTTGGTTTACTTTGCGACGACTTTCGGAATGTGGTTTATCTACGAAATCGCATACGACGTCATCAAAGGCTGGCAGGATATCGCCGAAAGGCAGAAAAAAATAAAAGTCGACGCACTCGCGCTTTCCGTCGCATTGGACGGACGAAACGAAAAGGAGCCAATAAACATGGACGGCACTGACAAACTCGTCTTAAAACACTTTACAAAACGCTATTCTTCGTCTGACGTTTACGCCGTCAAAGACGCAAATCTCGAAGTTTGCGCCGGAGACGTTTTTGGATTTTTAGGTCCCAACGGCGCGGGAAAATCGACGATAATAAAAAGCATAGTCGGTATCCAGACGATAACCGAAGGCAACATCGAAGTATGCGGTTTCGACGTCGCCACCCAACCCGTCATGGCAAAAAAACAAATCGGTTTCGTGCCGGACAATTACGCTCTCTACGAAAGGCTGACCGCTCGCGAATATATCAACTATATCGCCGACCTTTACAACGTCGGTCAGAAAGAACGAGACGAAAGACTCGACAAATATATAAAACTGTTTGAGTTTGAAACCGCTATAGACAACCCGATAAAAACCTACTCTCACGGCATGAAGCAAAAGGTAACCATTATGTCTGCCCTCATCCACAACCCCAAAGTGTGGATACTCGACGAACCCTTGACGGGGCTCGATCCCAACAGCATATACCAAGTCAAAGAATGCATGAGACAACATGCCGCGGCGGGAAACATCGTGTTTTTCTCAAGTCACATCATAGATATAGTGGAGCGTATTTGCAATAAAATAGCCATTATAAAAAAAGGTCAGATACAGTGCGTCAAAAACCTCGCGGAGATGGAAGCAAACGGCGAAAACCTCGAGCAATTTTATATGAGCGTCATCAACGACTCTCAAGTACAAGCTGTTGCGGTAAAACCAGCAAAGGCGGAATAGCTATGTTTTACAACGTTAAAACGCTCGTCGCGATGCAGTTAAAAGACAAACTCGATTTGTCGTTTTTAAAAAGCAGGCGATCGACAATATTAAAAACAGGACTTTCGCTGTTAAAGTTTTCGGTAGTAACAGTTTTGTTTTACCTGTTGTTTTACTTGTGCTCGCTACTCCATATTTTTTCTTGGGCAGGCAATATCCCCGATACGGTGATAGGCGTGTTGTTTATCACGGTGGAAATTCTTGCTATCCTTGCCTGTACCGTCGGACTGACAAAGGCACTGTATATGACGCCCGACAACAGAGTGTTGCTCACGCTACCCGTAACAAGCGGCGAAATATTTTGCTCTAAACTCATACTTTATTTTGTATTCGAGCTTAAAAGAAACTTGTTTTTTACTCTGCCTATGTTTTTGGCGTACGGTATAGTCGGAAACGCATTCTTTCTTTATTACCCGTGGTTGGCGGTATGTTTCGTCATCTTTTCTGCCGTACCCGTGCTCGTAGGCGCGGTACTGAGCATACCTGCCTTGTTTGTCGCCACTTTCGTATCCGACCACAAATGGTTGCAAGGCTCATTAGTGGTTGTCGGTTGCGCGTTGATTACGTGGGCGTTAATCAATTTAATCAACGTTATCCCCGAAAACATCAACATTCTCGGGCAATGGGGTAGTATTTTTACGGGTATCCAAAAGTTTTTAAATGCTTTCTGCACCTTCTTTTACCCGTTTTACAAATTGGTTATCCTTGCCGTCGGCGGAACGTTGAGAATAAGCTCTGCCGCCGTGTTCGGTTTGGACACGCTGTTGATATTTTGCATCGCCGTCGCGACACTGGTTGCATTGTTTGTCGTCGCATACCTGATTGCAAAACCCCTGTTTTTTAAAATGGCGTCCAAACTGTTTGAGTTTGAAAAAACGGTCGTCCCGCCAAAGAAAAACGTAACTCGTCGTTCTTTTTGGTCTCCGTACAGCGAGGCTTGCCGAATGGAACTGAGGGATACGAAAAAAATAGTTGCTTACGCTGTCCAACTCGTTCTCCCCGGCGTTGCGCTCTTGTTGCTTAACAAACTCTACGCGGCGATGAACACGAGCTATACGGGACAACTAATGACCAAGACTTTCAATTTTTTGGTTTTGACGGTTATTTCGTTGGCGTTTAACGCAAGTTACGCCACCGTGTACAGCAAGGAGGGTTATGCGAGGGATATTTTAAAGACGCGTCCCCAAAACCCTCTCAATTACCTGTTTGCAAAGATTTCTTTACGCACCGTAATAAGCGTTGCAGCTGTCGTGGCGGCAACCGTCGTATACGGCAAAATGAGCGATTTGACGGGAGGCGAATGTGTGCTTTTGGGCATAGTAGGTTGCGCGTTGACTCTCGGTCATTTGTTTTGGTGCGCCGAACTTGACGTTTTAAACTCACAGTCGGACCAATACGTCACTCTCGGCATGGATTTTAACAATCCAAACGAAACAAAAGCCACCGTTTTCGGTTTTTTGACTTCGCTCCTTGCGACCTTTTTGTTCTACTTTTTCGCAAATCACTGCGGAACGACCGGCTCATTGATAAGATGTGCGGTATTTTGCCTGATATTTTTGGCGGCGAGGACGTATTTGTACGCAATCAGGGTAAAACTCTATTTTAAGGAGAAATAACCATGAAGAAATCGACTGTATTTATTCTTGCAATAATATTCCTCGTTTCGGTCGCAATCGTCGGCATATTCGGCATGCAAAGCGTTCCGTTTAACGAAAGAGTTTATATCGAAAAAATAACGCTCGAAACCATCACGTCCAGCACCGGCGCTCAAATAAAACTGATTGACAAAGGCGCAGACAAATACAGTACCGCCACCATCAACGAGTGGATAGCCGACGACCAGGACGCGCTGGTGTTGATGATAGACTATTTTCTCTCCCCTGCCGACGCGACGACCAAAGACGTAGACATATCGATTACGTACGTATCCGTTACGGACGACGTCGATGACGTTGCGACCGTCGTAGGAAACCAGATTTTTATCTATCAACCTGCAAACATCATCGTGCGTTTTTCCGCAAAAGATAAACCAAACTCCGCAAAAGCGGACTTATCGATAGTTTTTTCGGAAGAAGTCGCATGGTACTACTATAACAAAAAATAAAAGACAATTCACGCGGTATCCGTTACGCCATTGAAAGTCACGGACGCGTTTAAACATATACGATCACAACGCGAATTAAATTATCTGATAAAGGAGGATATGAAATGAAAAGAAAAATTATCGTAATCGCGATTTTGACCTTGACGGTACTATGCCTTTTAGCGGCATGTACTCCCGACGAGCCGACCAAATCGGTATCTTCAATCGAAATAGTCACGGCAAAGACCAAGTATTCGGTAGGAGACGTAGTCGGGTATGACTCCGTTGTTTTAAAAGTAACCTATGACGACGGTTCGTCCGACACAAAAACGGTCAGAGACCTCGGAGCGACCGTAACCGTCGCCGCCGATACGTCGAAAGTCGGCGAAACCACCTACACCCTTACTTACGAGGGAAAATCCGTACAACAGACTATTTACGTCGTTGAATATACCGTTACGATTTTTAACGTCCCGGAGTTTTGGGACAATTACCAACAAAGCCAAAAAGGTATTCTCAGCGGCAATGAATCCTCGTTTAAAGTTTCATCCGTATACGAGGTAGGCAACGCCAACGGCTTTATATGCAATCCGAGTATTTCGGGATATTCCGCAGGTTCGGAAACGTCAGAGACGATAGATGGCATCGTTAAAGTAATACCGAAAATTTTTATTCTCGACACGACGTTTAAACCCCTGTCGGACGACGAAATCGACAGATACGTAACCATTGACCTTGAAAGTAACACTTATAAATTTACCGAAGAAGCCGCAGGTGAAACGTTTAAACTCGAAATGACCATCGACGATACTTATTACAACATAAGTTCAAACCTGACGAAAAAAACCGTCAGCGTCGAATTTTTAGTCGTTGACGGCGGATACAACGTCTACGACCAAAACGGACTCGTCGTCATGACGGACGCGTACAAAGAAGGCGTGTGGGACGAAGTATTGAAAAACGAAGACGACACGGTCACCCTGCCCGCCGACGAAAAACCGCTTAAAAACTATATCGGCAACGTCAAATGGGTTATTTTGCATGGAAATATAACTATCGATCCCGATTTATTGCCCTCTTCTTTCTTTTGGCAAGAAGGAGAAACCGGAATCGAAACCGCAAAAAGCAATATGCCGACCATATTTAAGGGTACTTCAGTATACCATGACTACAGCAAATACCTCGTCGGCTCACTCAAAGACAGTTGGGGCGGGAGTTCAAACTCCAACACGGACGAATATCTCGACAATGAAAAGATTTATTTGCGCGACTTTGACGACGACGATCCGCATGTTCAAAAAGGGATTTATTGTTCTTCTTACGTGAGTTTGTCCGGAAACTTTTTCGGCATCGACGTAAAAACCAAAGTCAACGATTTGACTACCGACAAACTGACCGCCGGCGAAAGACATTTGTTTACGATAGTATGGGATGGCTGTGAAGAATCGAGCAAAGCTCCTCTAACCTTTTGGTCTATATTTAAATTTGAAAGTTCGAGAAAACAAGCCGAAAGTCTGACCGACGACGACTCGAGTCGCATTTCTATCCGCAACGTATCTATTGAAGGAAACATGGCAAAAACAAACAGCACCGTGCCGGCGGGATTGATGTGCATCAGCAGTTGCGTCGACAGTATCGACGTAGACAACGCTATCATGTCGGGATTTTACACCAATATGGTCGCGGATAACTTTATGGACGGAGCGTATGCGGTAGGAGACATAAAAATATCCAATTCTAAATTTTTTGACTCCTACTCAAACATGCTTTACGCATGGAGATCGCACTACACTATCACCAACTGCGAAATGAAAGACGCAGGCGGTCCGTTGTTTATCCTGTGCGACGGTAATCGCAAGTCGACGTCCACCGACGAAAAAGGTCCTAATATAACGGTAGACGACAAATCCGTCCTCGAGTCGTACTGCACCGGAGAGGAAGATTGGTACGCTCAATACGGAGCGAGTAGTTTAGTCAGCAACGTTCAGAGTCTCGATCTTCTGTTGACGTCGACACCAAAGACTATAGTCAAGACGAGCGACGGTAAAAATCGTATAAACGTTATTGCCGTCATTATCCCCGGAACGGACACTATACTCGAATCCAATCCCGATATAGACACTTACGGATACTTCAAAAAAGTTGACGAAGAAAACGCGATTTTGTCTCACTATAAAATGCACAACGACTATCTTAATAACGTAAAAGCACTCGGCGCCGTCGTCCTGCAAAGCGGAAGCAATACAATCATCTTTGACGGAACGGGTGACTATCTCCAAGGTAGCGGCATTACCGATCCTACGTTTAGTGCGGACACACTGTGTATCTATATGCAAGTCCAAAAAACTTCCCCCTACTTTGCGGTCATTCTCGAGCTCATGGACAGAGCGTAAAGGCAAACGGAAAATTAATAAAACAGAGTTTTTTAACGAGTCAAACGGATAGAGTTTGACTCGTTTTTTTTTGCGGCAAAAAAACTTTATTTTTTGGCATAAAACGTTTGACAAAACCTTTTTTTTCTCATATAATGATACGGCAAGTTTCCTTTGGGGGTGTAGCTCAACTGGTAGAGCGCTTGAATGGCATTCAAGAGGTAAGGG